>NZ_JABWQR010000035.1:0-68784 GCF_014270125.1 Pseudomonas sp. SWRI99
GCTCCCGCTGGGCTGCGTAGCAGACCCACGATTCTGGGCCGCTTCGCGCCCCGGCGGGAGCAAGCTCCCTCGCCACATGGCTCGCTCCCACAGAAAGAGCAGTCAGCAGTCAGTCAAGCAACGAAATCGCCGTCGGCGCATCGTTGCCGACCAGTGCCAGGTCTTCAAACTCGTTGACCGCATTGATCTCGGTGCCCATGGAGATGTTGGTCACACGCTCCAGAATGATCTCGACGATCACCGGCACCTTGAACTCTTCGATCATCTGTTCAGCCTTGCGCAGGGCAGGGGCGATTTCTGATGGTTCGAATACACGCAGCGCTTTACAGCCGAGGCCTTCGGCAACCGCGACGTGGTCGACACCGTAACCGTTGAGTTCCGGCGCGTTCAGGTTATCGAAGGACAGCTGCACGCAGTAGTCCATTTCGAACCCGCGCTGTGCCTGACGGATCAGGCCCAGGTACGAGTTGTTCACCACGACGTGGATATACGGCAGTTTGAACTGAGCGCCGACCGCCAGTTCTTCGATCATGAACTGGAAATCATAGTCCCCCGACAGGGCCACGACTTTGCGGTTCGGATCGGCCTTGACCACGCCCAGCGCCGCCGGAATGGTCCAGCCCAACGGGCCGGCCTGGCCACAGTTGATCCAGTGACGCGGTTTGTAGACATGCAGGAACTGCGCGCCGGCAATCTGCGACAGACCAATGGTGCTGACGTAGCAGGTGTCCTTGCCGAACACCTGATTCATTTCTTCGTATACGCGCTGCGGCTTGACCGGCACGTTGTCGAAGTGGGTCTTGCGATGCAGGCTGGCCTTGCGCTGCTGGCAATCCTGCAGCCACGCACTGCGGTTCTTCAGCTTGCCGGCGGCTTGCCATTCACGGGCGACTTCGATGAACACCGTCAGCGCGGCGGCTGCGTCGGAAACAATGCCCAGGTCCGGGGTGAACACGCGGCCGATTTGCGTGCCTTCGATGTCGACGTGAATGAACTTGCGACCTTCGGTGTAAACGTCGACCGAGCCGGTGTGACGGTTGGCCCAACGGTTGCCGATGCCCAGCACCACGTCGGATTTGAGCATCGTCGCGTTGCCGTAACGGTGCGACGTCTGCAAACCGACCATGCCGACCATCAACGGATGATCATCAGGAATGGTGCCCCAGCCCATCAGGGTCGGGATGACCGGGATGCCGGTCAGCTCGGCGAACTCGACCAGCAGATCGCTGGCATCGGCGTTGATGATGCCGCCACCGGCAACCAGCAGTGGACGCTCGGCCTGATCCAGTAACGCCAGGGCTTTCTCGACCTGCACGCGGGTCGCAGTCGGTTTGGCCAGTGGCAGCGGCTGATAGGCGTCGATGTCGAATTCGATTTCGGCCATCTGCACGTCGAACGGCAGATCGATCAGCACCGGGCCTGGGCGGCCGGAGCGCATTTCATAAAAAGCTTTCTGGAACGCGTAAGGCACCTGGCCCGGTTCGAGAACGGTGGTTGCCCACTTGGTGACTGGCTTGACGATGCTGGTGATGTCGACCGCCTGAAAGTCTTCCTTGTGCATACGGGCGCGGGGTGCCTGGCCGGTAATGCAGAGGATTGGAATCGAGTCGGCCGAGGCGCTGTAGAGCCCGGTGACCATGTCGGTACCGGCCGGGCCGGATGTACCGATGCACACGCCGATGTTGCCGGCCTTGGTGCGGGTGTAGCCCTCGGCCATGTGCGAGGCGCCTTCAACGTGGCGAGCAAGGACGTGATCGATGCCACCGACCTTCTGCAGGGCGGAGTACAGCGGGTTGATCGCTGCGCCCGGGATGCCAAAAGCGGTATCAACCCCTTCACGGCGCATCACCAGAACGGCGGCTTCGATTGCTCTCATTTTGCTCATGGTTTTGTGCCTCTTTACGTTTTGTAATTGTATACAAGTGGCTTTGCGCAGAGTGTATTCACGGCGGACGGCGCAGGTCAATCCATTTTCTCAAGCGTCTGTTTCATTCGTCGGAAGCCCACTTTGCTGTGGCTTTTCGTCGCACGTGGCGCTTTTAGAGAATTATTGTATACAAAAACATATCTCATTGTGTTCTATTTGTTTTATCGGACTGCGGCACAAACGCGCAGTCCCACGACTTTCCCTATAACAAAATGAGGACGGCACCATGAGCGCTTTAACCTTGAAAGTCGCAGTCAACCTGGTCAGCGAAGCCATCAGCGCAGGGCGCGGCATCAACGCCGCGCCGCTGACCATCGCGGTACTCGATACCGGCGGCCACCTGATCGCCCTGCAGCGCGAAGACGGCGCCAGCCTGTTGCGCCCCGATATCGCCATCGGCAAAGCCTGGGGCGCCATCGCCTTGGGCAAAGGCTCGCGCCTGCTCGCCCAAGACGCACAACAACGCCCGGCGTTTTTTTCTTCGTTGAACAGCATGGGGCAGGGCAGCGTCGTCCCGGCACCGGGTGGCGTGTTGATTCGAAATCAGGCGGGTGAAGTGCTCGGCGCGATCGGGATCAGTGGGGATTTGTCGGATGTGGATGAGCAAGTGGCGATCAGGGCGGTTGAAGCGCTGGATTTGAGGGCGGATGGCGGGGTGGTTTCCTGATCTCTGGTGCTTGATCGATAGTCATCGCTGGCAAGCCAGCTCCCACAAGTTTTTGTGTTGAACAATTATGTATGCACGACACAAATCCCTGTGGGAGCTGGCTTGCCAGCGATGGCGGTCTGGCTGACACATCAAGAAAAAAGACTGCCGCGATGTAGTTGGCTTTGAGGTCTAGCCTTCCATCTGAACACATCATGAAAGGGGCAATGGATTGCCTGATTTTCCTGCTTCACATCGCTTGCGTATCGGCCGCTATGCAGAGCCGAATCGAATTTATCTTCTCACCACCAACACACTTGGTCGCGAGCCGGTATTTGCTGATTTCGCTTTGGGCAGACTGGTCGTTGCGCAATTTCGTCGTGCGCATGACCTGGGGTTGGCGAAATCATTGGCATGGGTTGTCATGCCTGACCATTTTCATTGGCTCGTTGAGCTTGAAAACTGCTCTCTCTGCAAGCTGATGCGAGAAACCAAATCACTGAGTACGCGCGAGGTTAATCTTTCCAGTGGTAGAACCGGGCCGCTTTGGCAGCAGGGTTATCATGACCGTGCGCTGAGGAGGGAAGAAAATCTGGAGAAAATGGCGCGTTATATCGTGGCTAACCCGTTACGGGCTGGCTTGGTAGGGACGGTTGGCGACTATCCGCTTTGGGACACCATTTGGTTTTGACATGAAGCCGAGTTGCCCCCATCGCTGGCAAGCCAGCTCCCACAGGGGTCTATGCTGTCTGCCGAAGCCTATTTCAACCCATGAATCGGTGGGAGCTGGCTTGCCAGCGATAGCATCGCTACGGTCTTTCAGTCCGGCTCACACCCCTTCAACACCAACCGGATAATCGTCTGCGCCGCCGCCTCATAATCGGCTTCATCGAGCTTGTCTTTGCCGGTCACTGCAGAAATCTGCCAGTCGAAGTCGGCGTAGGTCTGGGTCGCGGCCCAGATGCTGAACATCAGGTGGTTGGGGTCGATCGGGGCGATCTGGCCGCGGTCGATCCAGCTCTGGATGCAATCGATGTTGTGCTTGGCCTGGGCGTTGAGTTGTTCGACCAGATCGGCGCTCAGGTGTGGGGCGCCGTGCATGATTTCGCTGGCGAACACCTTGGAGGCGAAGGGCAGGTCGCGGGAGATGCGGATTTTCGAGCGGATGTAGCCGCTCAGCACCTCGCTCGGCACGCCGTCCGGGTTGAACGGCGTCGAGGCCTGCAAAATCGGCTCGATGATGCTTTCCAGCACCTCGCGGTAGAGGTTTTCCTTGGACTTGAAGTAGTAGTAGACGTTGGGCTTGGGCAATCCCGCCTTGGCGGCGATGTCGCTGGTTTTGGTCGCCGCGAAGCCCTTGTCGGCAAACTCTTCGCTGGCGGCGCGCAGGATCAGTTCTTTGTTACGCTCGCGGATTGTGCTCATAAACCCGGTGATTCCTTGCCTGTTCTGGCGGTGGCGCATGGTAGCACCGGCCTTGAGCGACGCTCAACAATGCAGCCTGTGGCCGGCGGTCGCGTTATGCTTGGCAACATTCATACACAGAAGGAAACAGGATTCATGGCAGGAAGCAGTTTGCTGGTGCTGATCGATGACATCGCCACCGTTCTGGATGACGTTGCATTGATGACTAAAATGGCTGCGAAGAAGACCGCCGGCGTGCTCGGTGACGATCTGGCGCTCAATGCCCAGCAAGTCTCCGGTGTGCGTGCCGAGCGGGAAATTCCCGTAGTCTGGGCAGTGGCCAAGGGCTCGTTCGTCAACAAACTGATCCTGGTGCCGTCGGCGCTGGCGATCAGTGCGTTCGTGCCATGGCTGGTGACGCCGCTGTTGATGGTCGGTGGTGCATACTTGTGCTTCGAGGGTTTCGAAAAACTCGCGCACAAATTCCTGCACAGCAAAGAGGAAGACGAAGCCGGGCATGCGCAGTTGACCGAAGCCGTCGCCGACCCGGCCACCGATCTGGTCGCTTTTGAGAAAGACAAGATCAAGGGCGCGGTTCGCACAGACTTCATCCTCTCGGCAGAAATTATTGCCATCACCCTCGGCACAGTGGCGGATGCCTCACTGACCCAGCAAGTGGTGGTGATGTCCGGCATCGCCCTCGTCATGACTGTGGGCGTTTACGGTCTGGTGGCGGGCATCGTCAAACTCGACGACCTGGGCCTGTGGCTGACCCAGAAGCCTGGGCAAATGGCAAAAAAAATCGGCAGCGGCATCCTCAGCGCAGCGCCATACATGATGAAAACCCTGTCGGTGGTCGGTACGGCGGCGATGTTTCTGGTCGGCGGCGGCATCCTCACCCACGGCGTGCCGGTGGTGCATCACTGGATTGAAGGCGTTGGCGCGGCGGCGGGCAGTGCCGGATTTGCGGTGCCGATGCTGCTCAATGGCGTGGCGGGGATTATTGCCGGGGCGGCGGTGTTGGCGGTGGTCTCCGTTGTCGGCAAGATCTGGCGCGCAATAAAAGGCTGAACACGAACCCCTGTAGGAGTGAGCCTGCTCGCGATAGCTAATGATCAGCCAGCGCAGGACTCGCGGATAAATGCATCCACCTCAGCCGCCCCCGGCGCAGTCGCCGGCCCCCAGCGCGTCACGGCCAGCGCCGCCGCGGCATTCGCCCGCCGCGCCGCTTCCGGTGCATCCAGCCCCTGCGCCAATCCCGCAATAAATACCCCGGCATGAGCATCGCCAGCCCCGTTACTGTCCACCGCGTGCACGGCAAAACCCGGCACGTGGCGACGCTCGCCGGCCTGATGAATCCAGCAGCCTTGCGGCCCGTCGCGCACCACCATCAGCACGTTGGCCGGCAGATGCCCGGCGAGACGATCCAGCGCCACAGCGATGTCCTCGGCACCGGTAAAACGCAGCGCCTCGACGCTGTTGCTGGTCCACACATCGATGCGCGGCAGCAGCGCCTGCATCAGCGGCGAATCCGGCGATTCCACCAACGGCCCGGGATCGAATACCACGTGAACCGTTGCCGGCAATGCCTGCGTCCAGTCGAGCAAGGCCTGGGCCTTGCCGGCGTGGAGCAAGCTGTAACCGCTGAGATAAACGTAGTCGCCGGCCTCGGCAGCGACGCTGTTCAGATCCTCCTCGGTGACCTCGCCTTCTGCGCCGATGTACGAAATGAAACTGCGCTCGGCCGACGCATCGGTCAGCGCCACACACAGACCGGTATCGCGCAGCGCCGGTTTACGGATGCCGATGCGAATGCCTTCGGCGTTCATCGCCTGGCGCGCCAGGTCGCCGAAACGCCCGCTGCCGTGGCGCCCCAGATAAACCACCGGCAAGCCATTGCGCGCCGCCGCCGCCATCACATTGAACCCGCCACCCGCTTCGAATCCGGCCGACTGCGCCAGTACATCACCGCCGATTTGCGGCAGTTTTTCCACGGCCATGACCAGGTCGATGATGACCTGGCCGGTGTGCAACAGCTTAGGCATGGGCATTCTCGGTTGGCGCGGCGCGGCGATCCTTCGCCCCGCCGAGGAGGAAGTAAATGCCACCGGCCACAACGAAGGTCACGATCCAGCCGAGGCCGTTATGGCCCAGCCACGAGTCGGACAGAAAGCCCTTGAACCAGACGTTCTCGGAGGTGGTGCCGATGGTGGTGAAGCTGAACCCCAGCACGATGGCAATGGCCCAGGCGCCGAATGCACGCCACTCGATGCCACCGCTGTACCAGTATGCGCTGCGAGGACTGACGTCGAGCAGGTCTTGCGGACTGTAGTAATGACGGTGAATCAGATCGACCACGAAGATCCCGACCCATGCGGTGATGGGCACGGCCAGTAGGGAAATGAAGGTGATGAACGGGCCGTAAAAGCTGTCAGCGATCAGCATGAAGTAGATCGAACCGGCGAAGATCGCGACGATGTCGACCACCACCGCGTAGACGCGCTTGACCTTGAGGCCAAGGGTCAGCGTGGTCAGGCCGGCCGAGTACACCGACAGGTTGTTCGACAGCAGCAGACCGCCGAACGCGGTGATCAGGTACGGCACGGCCATCCACGCCGGCAACATGTCGCGTATGGCCACGATCGGGTCAGTCGCTGACGCCAGGTCGTTGTTGCCCACCGAGAGCAAGCCGCCGAGGGTGATCAGCAGCACCAGCGGAATGCCTGCGCCGAACGCTGCCGACGCCACCAGCCGCGCGGCTTTGACGCTGCGGTGCTGATAGCGCGACATGTCCGCGCCGGCATTGGCCCAGCCGATCCCGGTGCCGGCGGCCATGGTGCCGATGCCGATGATCATCGCGCTCAGCGGCGCCGGCGTGGCGTTGAACACTGCGCTCCAGTCGATGGTTGCGCAGAGAAAACCGCCGACCAGAATGTTCAGCGCGCCGAACACGTAGGTCGCCCATTTCTGGATTACCAGCAAGGTCGCGTGGCCAAGGCCGGACACCGCTAACGTCAGCAGCACGAAAAACGCGATGAAGAGCAGTGTCAGCAAGGGCGCGCTTTTGGCCTCCACCGGCGAGCCGAGCAGCATGGAACACAGCGACAGCAGCACAAACGCCGCCGTGGTGGTGTTGACGGTTTCCCAGCCCAGCCGCGACATCAGCGAGACCAGTGTCGGGCCGATGTTGCCGCGTACCCCGAAGATCGCGCGGGACAGCGTCAGGCTTGGTGCGCGGCCACGACGGCCGGCGATGGAGATGATCCCGACCACGGCAAACGAACCGGCCGCGCCGAGAATGGCGACGATGATCGCCTGCCAGATCGCCAGACCGCGAAACGCCACCAGCGTCGCCCCCAACGGCAGGCCGAGAATGGAAATATTGGCGGCGAACCAGACCCAGAACAGCTGCAGCGGATGGCCGTTGCACTCGGCTTCCGGCACGGGCTCGATGCCGCGGGTTTCCAGCTGCCCGACGCTTTGCCCGGTGGTTGTTGAACTCATGAACGTGCTCCTGTTTGCCTTTATTGTGGTTGTGGCAATGATGCAAAACGACATGACCATTGGCCTTCCGAGGCCTGTCTGTGCGATCCATTGCGGGTGGATATTCAAGATTTGCGGTGCGCCTATCGCTGGCAAGCCAGCTCCCACAGGGATCAGGGTGTACACAAATGTGTGTTCACAGCAAAAACCTGTGGGAGCTGGCTTGCCAGCGATGGCGTCAGTTCAATTAGCGCAAGACCAACAGCCCCTGCACCAACGGTCCCAGCTCCAAATGATTAACGGCCTTGACCGTCTCGATCATCTCGACAGGCCAACACTCAAGCCCCAGACAGGCACCGAGCATCGCCCCGAGAATCGCCGCGATGGTATCCGTGTCGCCCCCCAGACTGGCGGCCATGCACAGCGCTTCGAATGCGCTCATCTCACCAATGGCCACTTGTTGGGCCAGCGCGAATGAAACCACCACCGACTCCTGCGACGCCACCGACGTGCCAATCACGTCGTAGAGCAGGTCGGCAAGCAATGCCTTATCGCTGTCGACGCTGATGCTGCGCGCCCAACTGATCCGGGATGCGATGCGCCCACCGGCCACCCAGTGTCCGTGGGCTTCGGCTTGTTGGGCAATGTGTTGCCCGAGGTTCAACGCCTCGCGCAGGTCGACGCCATTGATACCAGCGGACACCACCGCCGCCACCGCCGCCGCACTGGAAATCCCCAGTGTGGTGTTGTGGGTCACCTGACAGGCCTGCACCACGGCGGCGATAAAGCGTTCGGGATCAGCGACATTCGCCGCAATGCCGACCGGGGTAATCCGCATCGCCGCGCCGTTGGTGGTGCCATAGCGCCCGGCTTCTTCGGGCGAATGGCCGGCGAGGATCATTTCAATGGCGCGTTTGGTCGAGGGGCCGAGCAAATCCTGCGAGCCTTTGGCCTGCATCTCGGCTTCCCATTCGATCAAGCGCTGGGCGAGGATGGCCGGCTCGATGCGGCCCTGGCCTTCGACCAGCAACTCGCCAACCAGGATTGCCTGTTCGGTGTCGTCGGTGATCGAGCCTTTGGGCATGTTCGCAGCGATCGGTTGCAGCGGTCCGGCGTCCTGCAGATCGGTGATCTGGCCAAAACGGCTTTTGATGGTTTCGCGGTCCAGCGATTGGGTCGGCATGCCTAGCGCATCCCCTAGGGCCAGACCGTAGAAAGCGCCAAGCGCACGGTTGAGCGTGGTCATCGCGATTCTCCAAATTGCAGGTGCAGACGAAAATGCACCGGGTCGAGCAGGCTTTCGACCTGCTCCATGAAACGGTTCTGCCGGTCGTACGTGGTGCGCAGGGCTTTGAGAAACACCGTGCCGACCGGACGGCCGAGCAGTTCGGCGTCTTCGCTGTTCAGCGGCTCGGCGCCGATCCACTGATCGCCGCGCTCGCCGATGTAGCCGTAGGCGGCCAGGGTGATGGTCAGGGAATTGTCGATCAGACCGACGCGCGGCAGGCTTTCCAGGCCGCCGTTGGCCGGCATCAATGCACGTTCCAGAGACACCAGCGTACCGTCGGTGGCGCGCCGGCGACGGTCGAGGGTGATGAATTGATCGGTGCCGAACCGCACCAGCAGATCCGGACGGGTCACGGCTTCGAGGCGCAACACTTCAGTATTGATCAGCGCCCCGCTGTCGGCCAGCGCCTGCGCCCAGCCGCTGCGCTGATCGAGGGCAACACCGTCGTAGGTGACGATCGAGCCAACCCCGCTTTGCGTGGCGATGTAATTGCGCCGCTTCAGTTCGGCCAGCGCTTCGCGCAGCGTGCCACGGCTGACCTGGAATTCTTGAGCCAACTGGTGTTCGCCGGGCAACAGAAAGCCGTCCTCCATCAGGCCGCTTTCGATGCGTCGAACGAGCTCGTCGACCACCCTTTTTTTCTTGTCAAATCGTACCTGTCTAATCATGTACAAATTGATAACCGAAACGGCGGGCGGCGGGCAAGGGATATTTAACGGGGATGACAGAAGGCAATCGATAACTGTGGCGAGGGAGCTTGCTCCCGCTGGGCTGCGAAGCAGCCCTGAATCCAGTCAATACGGTGCGCCTGACACACCGCATAAGCCCGAATCACGACTGCTGCGCAGCCGAGCGGGAGCAAGCTCCCTCGCCACAATAGCTCTCCGAGCGGGAGCAAGCTCCCTCGCCACAATGGCTTTCCAGAATAAGAGATCAGCGTTGTTTCAAGCGGTCAATGACGACGGCCAAAAGCAAGATCGAACCCCGAATCACATACTGATAAAACGTATCAATGTTCTTCAGGTTCATCGCATTCTCGATGATCGCCAGAATCAACACCCCGGCAATCACATGGCGGATCATGCCGATGCCGCCGCTCAGCGACACCCCGCCCAATACGCAGGCAGAAATCACCGTCAGCTCAAAACCCTGGCCAATCATTGGCTGCCCGGAAGTCATCCGCGACGCCAGGATCACGCCAGCCAGCGCACCAATCACGCCGTGCACGGCGAAGATGATGATCTTGGTCCGGTCAACGTTCACGCCTGCCAACAGCGCCGCTTCCTGGTTGCCACCAATGGCCATGGTGTTGCGCCCGTAGGTGGTGTAATTCAGCAGCCATCCGAAGAACAGGAAGCAGACGATGGTGATCAGGATCGGCACCGGCACACCGAACAACTGGCCGTTACCGAACACGAAGAACGACTCCTGCGACACGCCCACCGCTTTGCCGTTGGCAAAAATGTAGGCAAGGCCACGAACAATCTGCATCGTCGCCAACGTGGTGATCAATGCGTTGACTCGCAACTTGGCAATCACGATACCGTTGATCAGCCCGACGATCAGGCCCATCACCAGCGCTGCGCTGACACCGAGGAACACGCTGTTGGTGTCGCGCATGACCACCGCCGCGACCACGCCGGCACAGGCAATCACCGAGCCGACCGACAGGTCGAAGTGCCCGGACGCCAGGCAATAGAGCATGGTGCACGCGGCGATGCCGGTGGTGGAAATCGCCAGGCCCAGACCGCGCATGTTCAGGGGCGAGAGGAAGTTATCGATCAGCAGCGTACAGGCGACAAAGATGCCGACGGCCGCGAGCAGCATGACCCAGTCATCGAGAAAGCGGCGCAGATCCAGGGGTTTGCGCGCGGTCGGCAGGGTTTCGTTTTGGGTTGTCATCATAGTCACCTCTCAGTTCGCCACGCCGTCAGCGCGGTGGCGCGGCAAAGCCAGTTGCAGCAGGTTGGATTCATTGGCCTGGTCACGGCTGACTTCGCCGCGCAAGGCGCCTTCGCACAGCACCAGGATGCGGTCGGAAATGCCCATCACTTCCATCAGGTCGCTGGACACCACAATCACCGAAATACCGTCGGCGGCGAGGTTGTGAATGATCTGGTAGATCTCCGCCTTGGCGCCGATGTCGATACCACGGGTCGGTTCGTCGAGCAGCAGCACCTTCATCGGCATCGACAGCCAGCGGCCCAGAATGGCCTTTTGTTGGTTGCCGCCGGAAAGGAATTTGATCTGCTGCCCGGCGTGCGGGGTTTTCACTTTCAGGGCCTTGATCTGCTTGTCGGCATTGTCCTTTTCCCACAAGCCACGGATCAGACAGCCCAGGCTCGAATGCGCACCGCGGGCGCTGATGTTGATGTTCTCGGCAACGCTGGCCAGCGGGATGATGCCTTCCTTCTTGCGATCCTCCGGGCACAGCAGAATCCCCGCGGCAATCGCATCGCGCGGTGAGCGCAACGTCAGTTCGTGGCCGCGCAGTTCAAGGCGTCCGGCAGTGTGGCGCTCCAGGCCGCTGAGCAAACGAAACAGCTCGGTACGCCCTGCCCCGACCAGCCCGAACAGACCAAGGATTTCGCCCTTGTGCGCTTCGAAACTGATCGGCTCGCGCAGGCCCGGGCCGAGCAGCCCATCAACTTTCAGCGCCACGGCGCCGCGTGGGCGGTGGCGATAATCGTAGATGTCCTGAATGTCACGCCCGACCATGCACGTCACCAGTTGATCGTGGGTCAACTGGCTCATGTCGTCGAAGGTGCGCACGTAGCGGCCGTCCTTGAACACCGTGACGGCGTCGCAGATGCGGAACACTTCTTCCATGCGATGGGAAACGTAGAGCACGACTTTGCCTTCGTCGCGCAGGCGGCCGATGATCGCCATCAAGCGGTCAATTTCGCGGGCCGAAAGGCTGCTGGTCGGCTCGTCGAAAGCGATGACATGGGCGCCACGGGACAACGCCTTGGCGATTTCCACCAACTGCCGCTGGCCGAGCGACAAGCGTCCGACTTTGGTCTGCGGGTCGATTTCATCGGCCAGGCCTTTGAGGCAACTCAAGGCTTGCTGACGCAATACGCCGCGATTGATCAGGCCGAAACTGGCCGGCAGATGGCCAAGAAACAGATTCTCGGCCACGGTCATTTCCGGAACCAGATGCAGCTCCTGGTGAATCACCGCGACGCCACTGCCAATGCTGTCGGCGGTGGACTTGAACGCCATCGTCTGCTCGCCGATCTGCAGTTCGCCGCTGCTGGGAATATAGGCGCCACCCAGGATCTTCAGCAGGGTCGATTTGCCCGCGCCGTTCTCGCCCATCAAGGCATGAACCTGCCCGGGATGAGCGACGAAGCTGATGCCGTCGAGCGCTTTTACGCCGGGAAAGCTTTTGCCGATCCCGTTAAAACGCAGGCTGCCACTGGCGCTGTGTTGTTGTGTCTGTACTTGCGCGTGCATAAAGCCACCTCTTCACACCGAAAAACGGCCCGGCTGCCCGGGCCGTCGCTGGCTCAGTTCCACAAGCCGATTTTTTCCAGCTCTTGCTTGAAGTTCTCGCGGGTGATCAGGGTGACGTCATCCATGGCGGTGTACTTCGGCGGTTCTTTGCCGGTGGTGACCCACTCGTACATCATCTCGGCGGTCTTGTAGCCTTCGATGTGCGGGCTTGGCAGCATCGAACCGAAGAAGCCGCTGTTGGGCTTTTTCAATTCGCCGATGGCGTCGGTACCGTTGATGCCGATGCCGATCACATTGGCGGCGGCAAAACCGGCGGCTTCGGTGGCGCGCACGCCGCCAAGCACGGTGTTGTCGTTCATGCCGCCAATGATCAGGTTTTTTGCCGCGCTCGGCAGCTTCACCAACGCCGAGTTGGTGGCGTCCATGCTGCCCGGCACGTCAAGGGTTTTCAGCGCGGCGAAGAGGATGTGGTCCGCAGGCATTCCGGCCTTCTTCAGGGCATCGACCGAACCGTCGGTGCGCTTCTTGCCGGTGTCGAGTTCGTTGTAGGTGTTGACGACCGCGTAGGTGTCTTTCCAGTCCCAGTTACGCTTTTTCGCTTCCGCAGCCATGGCGGCGCCCTGCTTCTGACCGACTTCGAATGCGGCCATGCCCAGGTACGGCACGTCTTCCATGAACTTGCCGTTGGCATCGACGAAACGGTCGTCCACGGCAATCACTTTCAGGTCGTTGAGTTTGGCTTTGGCCATGATGGCCGGGCCGAGGGACACATCCGGCGGGCAGATCACGAAGCCCTTGGCGCCGTTGGCCGCCAGACTGTCGATCGCCGAGAGGGTTTTCTCGCCATCCGGCACGGCGATCTTGATCAGCTCAAAGCCCTTGTCCTTGGCGGCTTTTTCGGCAAAAGCCCACTCGGTCTGGAACCACGGTTCTTCGGCCTGCTTGACCAGAAAACCGATCTTCACCGCATCGGCGGCGAGCAGCGCACTGCTCAGGCTGAACGCAGTGACCGCCAGGGCAGTGCTGCACAGGGTACGAATCCCGAAACGACGTTTCATCAGATGACTCCTTGTTATTTTTTTTGAGCAAATTTAACAGCTTGTGGCGAGGGAGCTTGCTCCCGCTGGGCTGCGAAGCGGCCCTAAAACCGGTTACCTCGGTCAATCAGACACACCGCGTGGCCCGAACTTACGACTGCTGCCCAGCCGAGCGGGAGCGAGCTCCCTCGCCACAGGTGTGGTGGCGTGACACATACTGCTGCAAAGCTGGGTAAAAATAGTCATATCGTATGATGATTGGATTTCAAGCGTAGTCCAGCGCTCGGAATCCGCTTTATTCAGTCGTGGTACATCACCGAGCGTCCACCATCGATGGTGATGCACGAGGCGTTGATAAACGGTGCTTCGTCGCTGGCCAGGAACACCGCGGTCATCGCCACCTCAATCGGCTGACCGATGCGCTTGGGCGGATGCAGGTCGAAAGCACGCTGACGCTCGCCCTGTGGGTCGGCAAAACCGTTCCAGTAATCGACGTTCAATTGCGTTTCGATGTAGCCAGGCGCAATCGCATTGACGCGAATACCCTTCGGCGCGTATTCGATGCCGAGGGCGCGGGTCAGACCGAGCAGACCGTGCTTGGCCACCGGGTACGGAAAGCAACCGGGAATGATGTGGCTGGAATGGGTCGAGGCGATATTGATGATGCTGCCGACGCCCTGCTCGATCATCTGCGGCAGCACGGCTTTACAGCCATACCAGGCGCCATCCAGATCGATTGCGAAGCAACGGCGCCAGTCTTCTTCGGTCATTTGCAGCGGATCGCGGAAGACATTGACTCCGGCGCAGTTGACCAGCACGTCGATGCGGCCATGCAACTCCACCGCGCGTCTGGCCAGGGCGTGCAGATCCTGCTGGCTCGACACGTCAGCCTTGAGCGCCTGCACGTCATGGCCCTGCTCGCGCCAATGGACGGCAACCTGCTCGACCTTGTCGGCCTGGATATCGCTGATAAGCAATTTGGCCTGCTGTGAGGCGAAGGCGGCAACAATCGCTTCGCCGATGCCCTGAGCGGCGCCGGTCAGCAGCACGACCTTGTTTTTCAGGCGCTCACCTTTCGGCGGTGGCGGCACGGCTGGCAATGTCAGCGCTTCAGCCATGGCTCAGGCCTCCTGCGCGCAAGCGCAAAAAAACCGGGCATCGATCGATGTCCGGTCTTGACGGCATGGGGAATCAAACAGACAGGCGTCGCTCACGGCATTGAGCCGTTGCGAGACGCGGACTCCGCTGGGGAGTGCGATCAAGATTCGCTGCATCACTTCACCTGTTTTGTTCTTTTTAAGTGTGAGTGCGTGTTACTGCTGGAGCCGACTATAAACCCGACCCGCAAATAATCTCAATATATAATTTTGCATCCCATATTCTGGGATCTAACCAGCAAAACGCGTACAGAGTTTTCCTGCAACATCGACGCGCATTGTCAGCACGGCGCCATCCAGGGGGTGCTCGAGCGGACTTTTGGCGCTGGTGATGTACAGGGTTTTCAGGTCTTCGCCACCGAATACACAACTGGTCGGGCGACTGACGGGCAGATCGATTTTACGGTCCACTTGCCCTTCAGGCGTCAGGCGCAACAGGCAACTGCCGTCCCAGCGGGCATTCCATACGTAGCCTTCGGCGTCCATCGCCGAACCGTCGGGGCCGCCCTGTGCGTCCGGGCCGTACCAGACCTGCGGGACGTCAAGGTGACCGTCGGGGTGAATGAAATAGCGGTGGAGCGTACTGTCGAGACTTTCACCAAACAGCAGCGTGGTGCCGTCATCGCTCCAGAGCAACGTATTGGGAATGCCCAGCCCGAGCAACAGCGGCGTCACACGCTGGTCCGGATCGATGCGGAACAGCCCACCAGAACGGCGCACAATCGGCAGATCCTCGCCCTGCTCGCCGATGTTGTTTTGCATGGTGCCCAGCCACAGTCGGCCCAAGGCATCGCAACGGGCCTCATTGGGACGGTTGCCCGGTTGCGGATCGGCGACACAGAACAGGCTCAGGCGTGGTTCAAGGCCTGGAGAGTCAAGGTCGAGGCGATAGACACCGCTGCTCAGAGTGACCAGTGCATCGCCGCTGGCGCAGGGGATGAATGCCGAGATGTGCTCGGGCATCTGCCAGATCTGCACGTTCTGGCCGATCAGGCGCAGCGCTTGTTTGCCGGCGATATCGACCCAGTACAGCGCCTGGGTCGGCGCATCCCAGAACGGGCCTTCGCCGAGTTGCGCGCGGTGTTGGGTCAGGGCGGTGCAGGTCATGTCTGATCCTTCATGTTTCTTGTTGTTTTCTTTGTAGGAGTGAGCCGCTCGCGAAAGCGGTGGTTCAGTACCAACGGTGTCGCCTGACACGCCGCCATCGCGAGCAGGCTCACTCCTACAAGGGCTGTGTGTGTCAGCTGGCTTTTTTGTCGGCCATGACTTTCGGGTAAAACCGTTTGATCGCCAGATCGGCGTTGTCGATCAACGTCATGCACGCCCACACGCCACGGGTCGAATCCCGCGCAGCGATGGCGTCGGCCATGTCTTTGTGGATCGGCAAGGTGCGGCGCAGTTCATCGGGGTCGGCGGCGGACACTTCGAATGACACCGCCAGCAGCGCGCCCAGGGCCGGCACCATTTGCTCGATGAATTGGTTATGGCTGGCGGCCAGAATGCATTCATGAAAGACCCGGTCGGCGCGGTTGTAATCGCTGCCACTGTCGACGGCCCGTTCAAGGGCGTTATAGGCCAATTGCACCGCTTCGATCTGCTCCGGCGTGGCACGTTCGCAAGCCCAGCGCACTGCCATCGGTTCGATGGTGCGGCGTAAATCCAGCAGGTCATCGACGAAATTTTCCGGCAAGCCGTTGCGCGACAGCCAGCCGACGACTTGCGGATCAAACAGGTTCCAGCGCCGCACCGGCAACACCCGCGTGCCGACTTTCGGCCCGACTTCGAGCAGGCCTTTGGCGACGAGGGTTTTGATCGCTTCGCGAATGACCGTGCGGCTGACGCCCAGCTGTTCGCCCAGATCTGCCTCGACTTTGATGGTCTGGCCCGGTTTGACCTGGCCGGCGGCAATCCAGCTGCCAAGCCAGTCGACCGTCGACGCATGAAAGCTGCTGGACATGGACACCTCAAGGCAGATCGCGATGGGGGTCTACGCTAATCATCATATGAATAACAGTCAATCAGGATTTTCAGCTGAAACACAAAACAAATGTAGGAGTGAGCCTGCTCGCGATAGCGGTGTACCAGTCAAAGCAAATGTCGACTGTCATACCGCTATCGCGAGCAGGCTCACTCCTACAAGGGAATTTTATGTCAGGGTTCCAGACCGATGCGAAAGAACTCGCCGCCGCTCCACACGCCAAGCCAGCGCTGGCCCTCGATCTCACGGCTCACCGCCAGTTCCACCAACTGGTAAAACACATTACGGTGAATCAGTGCTTCGAGGTTGGTGCGCACATGCACATAAGGCGCGGGTTCCTGGGTCTGCGGATCGATCTCGACCCGGATCGGATGCTCAGGCCCCGCTTCGGTGGTTTCATCGACGTTGGTGGTAAAACGCAAAACCTGCGCTTCGCCCTCGCCCTCCACCTCCACGGCAATCGCCACGAAGGGCGCGTCATCGACCTTGATCCCGACTTTCTCGACTGGCGTGATCAAAAAGTAATCATCACCGTCGCGACGGATGATCGTGGAGAACAACTTGACCATCGGCTTGCGTCCGATCGGCGTGCCCAGGTAAAACCAGGTGCCGTCGCGCGCAATGCGCATGTCAATGTCGCCACAGAAATCCGGGTTCCACAAATGCACCGGCGGTAAGCCTTTGGTTTTCGGGATCTGTCCCAACAGGTCATTGGCTTTTTGCGGGCCACTCATGGCTTACTCCTGTGTTTACGGGTTGCCGATCCCCAGCAGACTGCGCGCATATTGCGTCAGCGGCGGGCCGATCAGGTCCTCGGGTTTGTTGTCGTGGAACGTCAGTAAACCGCCACGACTCTTGATCCGTGCAGTATCAATCAAATACTGGGTGCTGGTCTCGATCAACATGATCTGAATCACTCCGCCGTCGATGCCGAGACGATCCACGGCCTCCTCATCCAGCCACTCGTCGGAGTTGCCGATGCGGTCGTCAGCCCTGGCGAAACGCGTGTACAGCAGATAATGCGCGCCGGCATCGCGGGCTTCGCCCATGGCCTGGTCGAGGCCTTCCGGCGCACCGGCGCGGCGGACCATCGGGAAGTATTCGATAAAGCCCTTGAAGGCTTCTTCTGCGACCACGTTTGGCCGAGGATAAGAACCACCCGGCGGGGCAAAAGCACCCTGAGCGATGTAAATGAACGAGTCCGGCTGAATGCGGAAATTGTTCACGCGCCGGCTGTCGCTGTGGTCCAGCAACCCTGCATCGCTCATCTGGCCGCGAGTGCCTTCGGCCATATCGCTGACAGTCATACAGCCGCCAAGCGCCAAAACGGCCAGCAGCAAAACCAGGCTACGCATCCTATTCCTCCAAAGGCCGGTGACGGAAAACCGGCGAATGGCCGTTGAATGCAGCTTTTGCGCCAGCTCGCAGGAATGTGCAGGTATCGAATCTGAAATGCTTTATTTGTGGCGAGGGAGCTTGCTCCCGCTCGGCGGCGCAGCCGACGTAAAACCGCGCGCTGCGGTGTGCGGACAGGTCTGTTGGGGGATTGATTTGGGGGTCGCTTCGCAACCCAGCGGGAGCAAGCTCCCTCGCCACATCAGCCGCCGATAATCTTCATGACAGTAGCGCCGCCAGAGAACGCCACTTCCTGTTTGTCTCCCAACGCTTTCACCAGCAAACGCTGCAACGCCGGCAATGCCTCATGGCGCGGCTTGTCGAGCAGGTCCCCGACATAGTGGCGGTTGCTCGACGACAGGCAACCGTGCAGCCAGCCGGTGGAAGACAGGCGCAACCGCGAGCAGGTTCTGCAGAACGGCACGCTTTCGTTGGCGATCACGCCGAAGTTGCCGCGTCCCGCAATCGCATACCGCACCGCCGTGGCATCGACTGGCGCGTCAGTTTGCGCATACTCGTAGCGCTCGCCGATCAGCGTCAGCAATTGCTGCAGGCTGACGAACTGTTGCAGGAATGCGTTGGCATCTTTGGCCAAGTGGCCCATGCGCATCAGCTCGATGAAACGCAATTCGAACCCGCGCTCCAGGCAGTAATCAAGCAACGGCAGCACCTGATCAAGGTTCTGCCCACGCAGCGGCACCATGTTGACTTTGATTTTCATGCCTGCCGCCGCAGCCTGCTCCATGCCGTCGAGCACGCTCTCCAGGTCGCCGCCACGGGCGATGCTGCGGAAGGCGGCGGGATCGAGAGTATCGAGGGACACGTTGATCCGGCGCAGACCGGCGTCCACCAGCAGCGGGAGCTTTTTCGTGAGGAGTTGACCGTTGGTGGTCAGGCTGATGTCGTCCAGGCCCATCTGGCCGATGGCGCTCATGAACGATTCGAGCTTGGGGCTGACCAGTGGCTCGCCGCCAGTGATGCGCAGGCGTTCGATGCCGGCGGCTTCGATCAAGTACGCCACGCCACGCGCCATGGCGTCGGCCGACAACTCGTCCTGCGCCGCGACCAGCCGCTTGCCGTTGGGCACGCAGTAGGTGCAGGCGTAATTGCAGGCAGAGGTCAGGCTGATCCGCAAATTGCGAAAACGCCTGCCTTGACGGTCAACGATCATGAGCACTCCGGCAATAGAATTTCGAGCCGCTAAAACTTGACTCACAAATCAAGTTTTAGCAAGCCCTATGCCTGAGTATATTCCTGCGGTATTGCGCCCAATAGCGAAATAACGGCGCAATCGAGCAGCTGAATGACTCAACTGCTCGGCGTTTCCGGATCACGCTTGCGCTTGTTGCCCATGCGCACGCCGATGTCCATCAGGAACTGGAAGAAACCTTCCTGATCTTCCAGCACATTGCTCCAGAACGGCGAGTGATACAGCGCAACTGCGCCGTGCACCAGCGCCCAGGCGGCGCAGTAATGGAAATACGGCGGCACGTCTTCCAGCTTGCCTTCGCTGATGCGGCCCTTGATCAGCAGGGTCAGGCGTTCGAAGTTCGAGGCGCGGATCTTGTGCAGCTCCTCGACCATCTCCGGCACCTGATTGCCCTTGACCACCTTCTCTTCGAGTCGGTCGAACAGACGGTAGCGCTGCGGGTCGCGCATGCGGAATTCGAAGTAGGCGCGCGACAGCGCCTCCTTGTCCTTGTCGACGTCGGCCGAATGCAGCAGCGCATTCAAATCGCGCTCGTAGTCGAGCATCAGGCGCAGATAGATCTCCGCCTTGGATTTGAAGTGTTTGTAGATCGTGCCTTTGCCGATACCCACGGCATCAGCAATCATCTCGACGGTGACGCTGTCTTCACCTTGTTCGAGGAACAGCTTGAGCGCGGTATCGAGAATTTCTTGCTCGCGGCGACGAAACTCACGGACCTTACGAGGTTCTTTGTGCATAAGAAAAGGTCTGAAGGGTCAAAATCGAAGCCGCGTATTATGCCTAACTTGCGCAAAAATGCACGGATCATCCGACCATATCTGTGTTTGCTGTTCATTTTGAGAACGTTTCGGAGGGAGTGAGAACTCAACTGAAGCGAACGTATTCCAAATTTGTTTAAAAACCCCGACCGGCTCACTGGACTGCACGCCAGACTGATCAATACTTGAACTGTCGGGCGGCATCTCCCCCAAGTGCCGCGCCGATAAAGGTACCAACGGACCGCGTGCCTTTGTTTTACTCCTAATGGTCTTAACCCGGATTCACCCCCCAGAACCCGGGTTTTTTTTGCCTGCGATTCAGCCAGCCGTCACGCGGCAGATTTAACACTGGCGAGCGGGAACAGGCGCTTGAAGTTTTCCGTGGTCTGCTCGGCAAAACGCTCGTAATTCTCACCGCGCAGCATCGCCAGGAACTCAGCCACTTCGCGCACGTACTGCGGCAGGTTGGGCTTGCCGCGATACGGAATCGGCGCCAGATACGGCGAATCGGTTTCAACCAGCAGGCGATCGGCCGGGACCTTGCTCGCCACATCGCGCAGCGCGTCGGCGTTTCGGAAGGTGACAATGCCTGACAAGGAAATGTAATAGCCCATGTCCAGCGCAGCCTTGGCCATGTCCCAGTCTTCGGTGAAGCAATGCAGCACGCCGGCTTGAGGCAGCGCCGCTTCGCGCAGCAGTTCAAGGGTGTCGGCACGGGCGCCGCGGGTGTGGATGATCACCGGTTTGCCGGTCTGTTGCGCCGCTTGCAGGTGCAGGCGGAACGACGCCTGTTGCAACTCGGCGGCCTCCGGCTCGTAGTGATAGTCCAGACCGGTTTCACCGATCGCCACCACTTTCGGGTGACCGAGTTCGTGCAGCAGCCAATCCAGCGCCGGAGCCGCGCCGGGCTGCACATCCAGCGGATGAACGCCGACGGAACAATCGACGTCGTCGTAACGCTCGGCGAGGGCTTTGACGTCGGCGGCGTTGTCGGCGCTTACACCGATACACAGAAAGTGCCCCACCCCGCGCGCGCGGGCGGCATCCAGTGCGGCTTCCAGCGAGCCGTCATGGGCGGTGAGGTCGAGGCGATCAAGGTGACAATGGGAATCTACGAGCATAAAAGGGCTGCAACTTACATCGTATGAGTGGGACGGTCGGACTTCATCGCTCCGGCCAGATGGGTTTCGATGCGACTGCGCGCGGTGTTGTCGCCATCGTTGAACTGTACGCCGACACCCGCCGCGCGATTGCCTTGTGCACCTTTGGGGGTGATCCAGGTGACTTTTCCGGCGACTGGAATTTTCTCCGCTTCATCCATCAGATGCAGCAGCATGAACACCTCGTCGCCCAACTTGTAGCTTTTGTTGGTCGGGATGAACAGACCGCCATTCTTGATAAATGGCATATAAGCAGCGTAAAGCACGGCCTTGTCCTTGATGGTCAGGGACAAGATGCCGTTGCGCGGCCCGGGGCTGACGGATTCAATCATGTTGACCTCCACTGCTGACATTCAGAGTCTAGGTACACATTTCTATCTTTGACCAGGCAATCCCGCCCATTGCACCAACAATGCTTCGAGCAGCAGCGCCGGATTGAGATTGGCCTTGCTCAGGACTTTCTGGCGCTGGGCGAGAATCCAGTCCTGAATATCGAGCACTTTGCCCTGCGCACTTTTCTGCGCCAGATACTGTACGACCTTGCGCATATCGTTCAGGCCGAGGCCGGCTTCATCCTGTGTCAGTTGATAGCGCAGGATCAGGCTCGACCAGTCGCAGAACCAATCGAACAGGCGCAGCATCGGAATGTTTTTCCATTCTTCGGCCAGTTGCGTCGGCGATTGCTGCTGCTTGAGCAGCTTCTTGACACCCTCGACCACTTGCGCGCGCTGTTCACGCACGCCCTGAGACTGAAGGGTGACCGCCATCAGGGGCGAGCCGGCCGCGAGTGTCAGCAATTCGACGCGTTCTTCTTCGGAGCAATCAGGAAGCGCCTGAGCCAACCATTGCAGGCTCATCGCTTCGCCCGGTAGCGGACAGGCCTGCTGTACGCAACGGCTCTTGATGGTCGGCAGCAGACGACTGGTCTGATGGCTGACCAGCAGCAGAACGGTATCGCCGGAAGGTTCTTCAAGACTTTTGAGCAAAGCGTTGGCGGCGTTGATATTCATCGACTCCACCGGCTCGATCAGCACCACCTTGCGCCCGCCCAGTTGTGCGGTCTGCACCACGAAACTGACCAGATCACGGACCTGATCAACCTTGATCGCCTTGTCGGCTTCTTCCGGTTCGAGAATGTAGTTGTCCGGGTGACTGCCGGCCCTGAGCAACAGGCAGGATTTGCACTCACCGCACGCCTCGGGCGTCGGGCGCTGACACAGCAGGCTGGCCATCAACCGCTCGGCGAGCGCGCGCTTGCCGATCCCGGCCGGACCGTGCAGCAAATAGGCGTGGGCATGCTGACTGCGTCCGGCCAGTTGCTGCCAGAGGCTGGCCTGCCATGGGTAGGCCTCAGCCACGGGCCAGCTCCAGCAAGTTCGGCAGCAAGGTATCCAGCGATTGTTGCACCTTGGTCAACGGCTGACCGGCATCAATGCGCACATAGCGCGCAGGATCGGCTTCGGCACGCTTGAGAAACGCATTACGCACGCTCTCGAAAAACGCCCGGCCTTCCAGTTCGAAACGATCCAGCCGCCCCCGCGCACTGGCACGGGCCAGGCCGATTTCCACTGGCAGATCGAAAATCAGCGTCAGATCGGGACGCAAGTCGCCCTGTACGAAGGTTTCCAGCGTGGCAATGCGCTCCAGCGACAAACCGCGACCGCCACCCTGATAAGCGTAAGTCGAGTCGGTAAAGCGATCACACAGAACCACGGCGCCACGGGCCAGCGCCGGGCGAATCACTTCTGCCAGATGCTGCGCACGTGCGGCGAAGACCAACAACAGCTCAGCGTCCGGGTTCATCACTTCATCGGCCGGTGCCAGCAGCACCTCGCGAATCCGCTCGGCCAGCGGCGTGCCGCCGGGCTCGCGGGTCAGCACCACTTCGACACCCGCGGCGCGCAGGCGCTCGGCGAGGTATTCGCGATTGGTGCTCTTGCCGGCGCCTTCCGGGCCTTCCAGGGTAATAAACAAGCCAGTCACAGGCAGTCCTTAATCAAAGTCATTGCGCGTTTTGCGGGGCATCGGCTTCAGGTTCCGCGACCGGCGCAGGTGACTGCGGCGGCACTGGCGGCAGCGCTTCGGGCGCGGTGTTCGGCGAGGCCGCAGGAATCGCCTCATCGACTGCCGGAGCCGTTTGCGGCGTTGTCGCTGGCGCGGGGCTTGAACGGTAGTCGGCGCGGCGCTTCAGCTGGTATTCACGCACCGCGTTGTTATGCGCGTCGAGGTCGTCGGAAAACACATGGCTGCCATCGCCACGGGCGACGAAATACAGACTGGTGCCCGCCACCGGATTAAGCGCGGCGTGAATCGCTTCACGCCCGACCATTGCAATCGGTGTCGGCGGCAAACCGGGAATCACGTAAGTGTTGTATGGCGTCGGCTCTTTCAGGTGCGCGCGGGTCAGTTTGCCGGTGTAGCGATCGCCCAGACCGTAGATGACGGTCGGATCGGTCTGCAACTGCATGCCCAAGGCCATGCGCCGCACAAACACGCCAGCAATCTGACCGCGCTCCTGAGGCACACCGGTTTCCTTTTCGACCAGCGAGGCCATGATCAGCGCTTGATAGGGTTCGGTATAAGGCACATCGGCCGAACGTTGCTCCCATTCCCTGGCGAGCACTTCGTCGAGGCGATCGAAGGCTTTTTTCAGCAACTCGGCATCCGACATACCGCGCACGAAACGATAGGTGTCAGGAAAGAACCGGCCCTCAGGAAACAAGCCCTTGTGGCCGATCTTTGCCATCACTTCACTGTCGCTCAGACCGTTCAAAGTCTGAGTGAGTTTCTCATCCTTGGCCAAAGCGGCGCGTACTTGCTGAAAGTTCCAGCCTTCGACCAGGGTCAGGCTGTATTGCACCACATCGCCACGCTTCCACGAGTCGATCAGACCGTTGACGGTCATGCCCGGCTGCATGCGGTATTCGCCACTGTGAATCGGCGTGCCGGCAAGATTGAAGCGCCAGTACACCCGGAGCCAGAACGCGTCCCGGATGACGCCATCGGTTTCGAGCCCCAGAAAAGTCCGGGTCGGTGTAGAGCCTTTCGGCACATCCAGCAGTTCTTCCTGCGTGATGTTCAGGGGCTGTTCCAGTGCGGAATGAATCTTCCAGGCGCTGGCGCCCAACAGCAGCCCCGCCAGAACCAGTCCGGTTTCCAGCAGCAGCAATAGTTTACGTCTCACGAATCAAGCATCCAGTAGCGCGCGGGCAATGGTTTGCAGTTTACGGGTGAGCGGCCCAACCGGCCAGCTCAGTGCAGCGTAGGCGCGTACCGGCCAGACGCCATACACGCTGTTGCAGACAAACACTTCATCGGCCCATTGCAGCTGTTCCAGGCTGATATCGGCGATTTGGCTGGGGATTGCCAACGACTCGGCCTGAAACAATATTTCGCTGCGCATCACCCCGGCGACCCCGCAACGCTTCAAATCAGGCGTGATCAAGACACCGTCGCGCACCAGGAACAGATTGCTGAACACGCCTTCGATGACTCGCCCCGCCTGATCGAGCATCAAGCCTTCGGCATGCTCGTCATCCTGCCATTCGGCACGGGCGAGAACCTGCTCCAGTCGATTCAGGTGTTTGAGCCCGGCGAGCAAAGGCTGCCTGGACAGGCGCGTATTGCATGGGAACAGACGAATGCCGGCTTCGCCATGAACAGCGGGATACGCCGCAGGAGGGTTGCCTTGCAGAATACGCCGGCCCGGTGCCGCCGGATCGGGCGCATAGCCGCGCAAGCCGTCACCCCGCGTGAGGATAAGCTTGAGCACACCCGTGCCCATCGCTGCCGCATAGCTGAGCAACTCGGCGCGGATCAGCTCGATGTCCGCAGCGATAGCCAGACGCGTGCAGCCATCGGCTAAACGCGCCAGGTGCCGATCCAGCAGGATCGGTTGGCCACCGTGCACGGCGATGGTCTCGAACAGACCGTCGCCGTAGGCCAGGCCGCGATCTTTCAGCGACAGACTGTCAGCCGGTTGACCGTCGACCCAGCAGTCCATCAGCCTGCAAACCGACGGAAGGCCAAGGTGCCGTTGGTGCCGCCGAACCCGAAGGAGTTGGACAACACGACATCGATGTCCATGTTGCGCGCGGTGTGCGGCACAAAATCGAGATCGCAGCCTTCGCCCGGCTCATCAAGGTTGATGGTCGGCGGCGCGACCTGACCGTTGATTGCCAGCACACTGAAGATCGCCTCGACCGCGCCCGCCGCACCCAGAAGGTGACCGGTCATGGACTTGGTGGAGCTGACCGCCAGTTTGTAGGCGTGATCACCGAACACGGACTTGATTGCGTTGGCTTCGGCGAGGTCGCCAGCCGGGGTCGAAGTACCGTGAGCGTTGATGTATTGCACCTGATCGGCGTTGATCTTCGCATCGCGCAGCGCATTGGTGATGCAGCGTGCAGCCCCGGCGCCGTCGCAGGGCGGCGAGGTCATATGGTACGCATCGCCGCTGGTACCGAAGCCGATCAGCTCGGCGTAGATGGTCGCACCGCGCGCCTTGGCGTGCTCCAGCTCTTCGAGCACCAGCGCTCCGGCACCGTCGGACAAGACAAAACCGTCACGGTCCTTGTCCCAGGGACGGCTGGCGCGGGTCGGCTCGCCATTGCGGGTCGACAGCGCACGGGACGCGCCAAAGCCGCCCATGCCCAGACCGCATGCGGCCATTTCAGCACCGCCGGCGATCATTACATCGGCTTCGTCGTACATGATGTTGCGCGCCGCCATGCCAATGCAGTGCGTACCGGTGGTACAGGCCGTGGCGATGGCGTAGTTGGGTCCCTGCACTTTCAGATGGATAGACAGGCAACCGGAAATCATATTGATGATCGAACCAGGCACGAAGAATGGCGAAATCTTGCGTGGGCCCGACTCATGCAGTGCGTGGCTGGTCTCTTCGATATTGGTCAGACCGCCGATACCCGAACCCATGGCGACGCCGATGCGCTCACGGTTGGCGTCAGTGACTTGCAGCCCGGCGTTGTTCATTGCCTGAACGCCTGCAGCGAGGCCGTACTGAATGAACAGGTCAAGCCTGCGTGCTTCCTTGACCGGCAGATATTCCTCGACATTGAAGCCCTTTACCGAACCGCCGAAGCGGGTGGAGTAGGCAGAAAGGTCGGTGTGTTCGATCAGACCAATGCCACTGCGGCCAGCCAGAATGCCCTGCCAACTGCTCAGCACAGTGGTGCCCAGTGGCGACAACATACCCATACCGGTGACTACGACGCGTCTACGCGACACAGCACTCTCCTTTTTCAGATGACGATTTTGCATCAGGCCTAAAGAAAAAACCGCACGCCATGATGGCAGTGCGGTTTTTCCATGACAGCGAGCAACGATTACAAACTATTACGCCTGGTGGGCAGTAACGTAGTCGATTGCAGCTTGTACGGTAGTGATCTTTTCAGCTTCTTCGTCAGGGATTTCGGTCTCGAATTCCTCTTCCAGAGCCATCACCAGCTCAACGGTGTCAAGGGAGTCGGCACCCAGGTCTTCTACGAAGGAAGCAGTGTTGACCACTTCTTCTTCTTTAACACCCAGTTGCTCGGCAACGATTTTCTTGACGCGCGATTCGATGTCGCTCATACCTTTTATCACTCCTAATGGACAAATTCAGGCAGCTGGCCAGTGGGTAAGTGTATAGAAAGACTTTTCAGCTTTTCAACTGAAAGCTTCACTCCTCAAACCCTGCGACCCTCTGTCTATAAATAGATTGCAGCTTTATAACGGATTTTAGACAGCTCGTATGACATTTTTTTGAAGCAATCCGTCACATTTTACTTACATGTACATCCCACCGTTCACCGGAATTGTAGCCCCGGTGACATATGCCGCACCGTCGGATGCAAGAAAAGCGACCACGGACGCGATCTCTTGAGCTTGCCCCAGACGACCCAGCGGAATCTGCGTCTGCAAGGCTTCACGCTGTGCTTCAGGCAGCTCGCGGGTCATATCGGTGTCGATGAACCCTGGGGTTACCGAGTTGACCGTAATCGAACGCGAACCGACTTCACGCGCCATCGCACGGCTGAAACCTTCCAGACCGGCCTTGGCGGCTGCATAGTTTACTTGGCCTGCGTTGCCCATGGCACCCACCAC
Source organism: Pseudomonas sp. SWRI99 (assembly GCF_014270125.1). Classification (NCBI taxonomy): domain Bacteria; kingdom Pseudomonadati; phylum Pseudomonadota; class Gammaproteobacteria; order Pseudomonadales; family Pseudomonadaceae; genus Pseudomonas; species Pseudomonas sp. SWRI99. Next base: position 27,008 of record NZ_JABWQR010000035.1, read on the forward strand.
TGAGCCAATACTGATAATTCGACCCCAACGCGCCTTGGTCATGCCACGCAAAACGCCCTTGGACAGGCGATACAGACTGTTCAGATTGGTATCGATCACGTCGTACCATTCGTCGTCTTTCATGCGCATCATCAGGTTATCGCGGGTGATGCCGGCATTATTGACCAGAATCGCCACTGGCGCACCGAACTGCTCCTGAATGCCTGCCAGCACGGCGCTGACCGATTCGTCGCTGGTGACGTTGAGTTCGAAACCCGCGCCCTGGATACCGTTCTCCTTCAGGGTGGCGGCAATGCGCTCGGCGCCCGACGCGGAGGTCGCGGTGCCGATAACGATGGCGCCCTGGCGACCCAGTTCCAGCGCGATGGCCTGGCCGATACCGCGGCTTGCACCGGTGACCAGTGCAACTTTACCTTGCAGACTCATGCAAGTTTCTCCTGATTCAGGCCTGCGCTGCGCGAGCGGCAGCGAAGGCGTCTGGGGTATTGAGGTTGGAAGTCGCAACGCCTTCGGCGCAACGTTTGTTCAGGCCGGCGAGGACCTTGCCCGGGCCGCACTCGACCAGAGTGGTCGCACCCTTGGCCGCCAGAGTCTGTACCGACTCAACCCAGCGCACTGGCTTATAAAGCTGTTCGAGCAGATCACGCTTGAGGGTGTCCAGATCGGCCGGCACTTGCGCGCTGACGTTCTGCACCACCGGGATTTGCGGCGCCTGCCAGTCGATGGCGGCAATGGATTCGGCGAAACGTTCGGCGGCCGGGCGCATCAGCTCGCAGTGCGACGGTACGCTGACTGGCAATGGCATGGCGCGCTTGGCACCGCGAGCCTTGCAGCCTTCGATGGCGCGCTCGACAGCAGCCTTGGCACCGGCAATCACGACCTGGCCTGGCGAGTTGAAGTTGACGGCGCTGACCACTTCGCCTTGCGCCGCTTCAGCGCAGGACGCGAGGACATCGGCATCTTCCAGACCGAGAATGGCGGCCATGCCACCCTGCCCGGCCGGAACCGCTTCCTGCATCAACTGGCCACGGCGCTCGACGAGTTTGACCGCATCAGCGAGCGTCAGGCTGCCAGCTGCGACCAGCGCGCTGTATTCGCCCAGGCTGTGACCGGCAACGAATGCCGGACGCGCGCCACCTTCAGCCAGCCACAGACGCCACAGGGCGATCGAGGCGGTCAGAATGGCCGGTTGGGTTTTGTCGGTTTGATTGAGCAGCTCTTCCGGGCCCTGCTGGGTCAGTGCCCACAGGTCGTAGCCCAGCGCAGCAGAGGCTTCTTGAAAGGTTTCGAGGATCAGCGGATGTTGCGCGCCCAGCTCGGCCAGCATGCCGAGGGACTGCGAACCCTGTCCTGGAAAGACGAATGCGAGGGAAGCAGACATGTAACAAGCCCCTAATGATCTTGTCGTCGAAAATGACGCCCCGCGTGGGACGCAAGAAACTGACAGTTTGGATGGCCCTTTGAACCGGGCGGTCACATTTAAGCATTGTCCGACGAAAACGCCTAAGACAACAAATCCTCCAGACGACCGTGGAGGCGCTCGGGCAAGTTCTCCTGAATCTCGATCAACGCCCGGGAAATCGCGCTCTGAAAGCCCTGAACGCCGGCCGAACCGTGACTTTTCACGACGATGCCCTGCAAGCCGAGAAAGCTTGCGCCATTATGTCGCGCCGGAGCCAGATCGGCCTGCAGGCGCTTCATCAGCGGCAAGGCCAGGGCGCCGACGGCACGGGAGGCGAGGTTGCGCTTGAACAGCGCTTCGATGCGCGCGGCGATCATCGTCGCCAGCCCCTCGCTGGACTTGAGCAGGATATTGCCGACAAAACCGTCGCACACCACGACATCCGCCTCGCCGCGATACAAACCATCGCCTTCGATGAAACCGATGTAGTTGATGCCACGAGCCGCCTGCAGCAGCGTTGCCGCCAGCTTGACCTGCTGATTGCCCTTGATGTCTTCGGTACCGATGTTCAGCAGCGCCACCCGCGGACGGGCGATGCCCAGCGTCTGCGCGGCCACCGAACCCATGACGGCGAACTGCAACAGGTGCTCGGCACTGCAATCGACGTTGGCGCCGAGATCGAGCAACTGGCAATAACCGGTCTGCGTCGGAATCGCGGCAACCATCGCCGGACGATCAATACCTGGCAGCGTCTTCAGGACAAACCGCGACAACGCCATCAACGCGCCAGTATTGCCAGCACTGACACAGGCCTGCACCTTGCCGTCACGCAACAGCTCGAGGGCGACCCGCATCGACGAGTCCGGCTTGCCGCGCAGAGCCTGGGCAGGCTTTTCATCCATGGTGATGACTTCGCTGGCCGCAACAATCGTCAGGCGCGCGCGATCGGCAGCCGAATGGCCGGTGATCAATTCTTCAAGAAGGGAGGGTTGACCGACAAGGGTCAGATGCAGCGAGGGCGTAGCAGACAGGCAAGCGAGACTGGCCTGAACAATGCTGCGGGGACCGAAGTCCCCGCCCATTGCGTCAATCGCGATGACTTGAGCAGACAAGTGATTACTCGTCAGCGCCCTTGTCGATCACTTTACGGCCACGGTATACGCCTTCTGGCGATACGTGGTGACGCAGGTGAACTTCACCGGTGGTTTTTTCTACAGACAGGGTGCTAGCCTCGAGAGCGTCGTGCGAACGGCGCATGTCACGGGCAGAGCGGGATTTTTTGTTCTGCTGAACAGCCATAATTGATTAACTCCTAAACGTTTGGGTCACGCTTTAACTGCGCCAATACACTGAACGGGTTGGACCGCGTTACCTCGTCCTCGCTCGGTTCGGGCTCATCTGCTCCCGCCGGCTGCTGGCATTCTTCCGGATGATGAGCAGGCACAATGGGCAAGGCGAGCAGAAGCTCCTCCTCGATCAGTGACTGCAGATCCAATGGATCTTCGCCCAGTTCCAGCACGTCATAACCTTTCGGCAACGACTGGGTATTCGCACCCTCCTTCACCACCGCGTAACTGCATTCGCTGTGGATCGGCAGGGTGACCAGCTCAAGACAACGCTGGCAAACCATTTTGACTTCGGTGTCGATAAAACTGTGGATGACCACAGATTTACGTTCATCTCGTTCAAAAACGAATTTGGCCTGCACCGTACCGACATCGTCGGAAAGCGGGTCGCAGAGTCTCTTCAAATCGGCCAGCAGCAGTTCACCTTGAAGGGTGGTGCCACGATCAGCCAATTTGCGCGGGTCAACGTGAGGTGGAATCGGGTCATTCAACATAGGCGCAGCATTATAGGGATGCACCCACCCATGTCAAAGGAAATTGTGCCCTGTCCGTCACTTGCGTGCCTCCGTTAGAATCCGCTCCTGCCTCAGGAGACACCCATGCTGCCTTTATTACTTGCTTCCAGCTCGACCTATCGCCGGGAATTGCTCGCCCGCCTGCACCTGCCGTTCGTCTGCAGCTCGCCGGATATCGACGAAAGTCACCGTCCAGGCGAAGCCGCGATCGAACTGGTCAAACGCCTCGCCGAGGAAAAAGCCAGGGCCTTGGCTGACAGCCACCCTGCTCATCTGATCATCGGCTCGGACCAGGTGGCCGTACTCGGCGACCGCATCATCGGCAAGCCTCATACGTTCGACAAAGCCCGCGAGCAACTCATGGCCGCCAGCGGCGCCAGCGTGACCTTCCTCACCGGCCTCGCCCTGCTCAACAGCCAGACCGGGCGCTGCCAGGTCGACTGCGTGCCGTTCACGGTCCATATGCGCACACTGGATGAAGCACGCATCGAGCGCTACTTGCGCCTCGAGCAGCCGTACGACTGCGCCGGCAGTTTCAAGGCCGAAGGCCTCGGCGTAAGCCTGTTTCAATCGACCGAAGGCCCGGACGCCACCAGCCTGATCGGCCTGCCGCTGATTCGCCTGATCGACATGTTGTTGGCCGAAGGCGTACAGATTCCTTAAAAGCAAAAGATCGCAGCCTTCCGGCAGCTCCTACAGAATCAGCGTCACCGCAAAAAAAGCGATTGAACATTAATCCTGTAGGAGCTGCCGCAGGCTGCGATCTTTTAATCTACCGGCGGATTAACGCAACGAAGGCCCGTGGAAGCCCATCCACATCGCCAACTGCTCAGCGACGCTGGCACCGAGCTTTTTCGAGAAGCGGTCGAACGGCGACTCTTCAACAGTGAAGTCCACCAATTCCTTCTCACCAATCACGTCACGCGCCACCGAACTGGCATTGCCCAAACCATCGATCAACCCCAACGGCAAGGCCTGCTCGCCGGACCAGACCAGCCCGGAGAACAGCTCCGGATGCTCTTTATCCTTCAGGCGATCGCCGCGCCCCTGCTTCACGCTATTGATGAACTGCTTGTGCGTGGTATCCAGCACGCTCTGCCAGAATGCAGTTTCCTCAGGCTTTTGCGGCTGGAACGGATCGAGGAATGCCTTGTGCTCGCCCGAGGTGTAGGTGCGGCGCTCGACGCCGAGTTTTTCCATGGTACCGACAAAACCATAACCGGCCGCCGTTACCCCAATCGAACCGACGAGACTGGCCTTGTCGGCGTAGATCTGGTCCGCCGCGCTGGCGATGTAATAGGCACCGGACGCACCGAGATCGGAAATCACCGCGTACAGCTTGATCTCCGGGTGCAGGCCCCGCAGGCGCTTGATCTCGTCATAGACATAACCGGACTGCACCGGACTGCCGCCCGGGCTGTTGATGCGCAGAATCACGCCCTTGACCTTCTTGTCCTCAAACGCCGCCCGCAGACTGCCGACAATGTTGTCGGCACTGGCCGGCTCCTTGTCGGCGATCATGCCGTTGATGTCGATCAATGCGGTGTAATTCGTGCCGCGCGCTGCACTCTTTTCCATGTCCATCAGCGGCGTGAACAGAATCAACGCAACAAACAGATAAACAAACGTCAGCAGCTTGAAGAAAATCCCCCAGCGCCGCGAGCGACGTTGTTCCTGCACACCGGCAAGCAGCGTCTTTTCCAGCAGCTTCCAGCTTTTTGCGTCACCGTCGTCGGCACTTGCCTTGGCCGGTGCTTTCCATTCGTCGGTCATGCCATCTACCCCAACAAAAATCTATTAAGCCCGCTGGCCCAGCCAGGCATGCAATTCAGAAAAACGATCGATCGACAGGCGCGGCTCGAACTGCTGCAGGGATTCGATCGATTGCGCGCCATAACTGACCGCCACCGAATCCATCCCCGCGTTACGCGCCATCAGCAGGTCGAAGGACGAATCTCCGACCATCAATGCCTGCTCCGGGCGCACGCCGCAGTGGCTGACGATCTGCTCAAGCATCAGAGGGTGTGGCTTGCTGGCAGTTTCATCGGCAGCACGGGTGATATCGAAATAATCTTCCCAGCCGTTGGCCTTTAGAACGCGGTCCAGCCCGCGACGATTCTTGCCGGTCGCGACCGCCAGGTGATAACCCTGTTCGCGAAACGACGCCATCGACTCGACGACGCCTTCAAATAACGGCGAAGGCACGGCTTCTGCCGCGATGTAGTGATCGGCGTAGTACTCGCGAAACGCGAGCATTTCAGCGTCGCTGATTTCGGGGTAAAGGGTGCGAATCGCTTCCGGCAGGCCGAGGCCGATGATGCCCTTGACGGCGAAGTCATCGCGCAGCTCGAAGCCGGAACGCCCGGATGCCGAATGCATGGCTTCGACGATCCGATGGATGGAATCAGCCAGCGTGCCGTCCCAATCGAAGATCAGCAGTTTGTAATCAGATGGGCGCACTCAATCGCTCCACGGTCTTGGCCCACATTTCATCGACCGGTGCTTGCAGGGTCAGCTTGCCGCCGTCGGGCAGCGGCACGGTCAGCATGTAGGCGTGCAGGAACAGGCGCTTGCCACCCAGATCACGGATTTCTTTGGTGAAATCGTCATCGCCGTATTTGCTGTCGCCGGCAATGCAATGCCCGGCATGCAGGGTGTGCACGCGAATCTGGTGAGTACGCCCGGTGACAGGCTTGGCCTCGACCATGGTCGCGAAGTCGCCGAAGCGGCGCAGCACCTTGAACACGGTCAGGGCTTCTTTGCCTTCTTCGTTGACTTCGACCATGCGCTCGCCGGAGCGCAGATTGCTCTTGAGCAATGGCGCACGGACTTGCTTGATCGAGGTGGCCCAGTTGCCTCGGACCAGTGCCATATAGCGCTTGTCGACGCCATCGCCGCGCAACTGCTCGTGCAGGTGACGCAACATGCTGCGTTTCTTGGCAATCATCAGCAGGCCGGAGGTGTCCCGGTCGAGACGGTGAACCAGCTCCAGCTCCTTGGCATCGGGACGCAACTGACGAAAGGCTTCGATCACGCCGAAATTCAAGCCGCTGCCACCGTGAACCGCAATGCCGGCGGGCTTATTGATCACGATCAGGGCTTTATCTTCGAAGACGATCGAGGCTTCCAGGCGCTGTAACAGCCCTTGGGCCAGCGGCACCGGCTCGTCGCGCTCAGGCACGCGAACCGGCGGTACGCGCACGATATCGCCGGCCTGCAGCTTGTATTCAGGCTTGATCCGACCTTTGTTCACGCGCACTTCGCCTTTGCGCAAAATGCGGTAAATCAAGGTCTTGGGCACGCCTTTGAGCCGGGCGAGGAGAAAGTTGTCGATTCGTTGGCCGGCATACTCCGGCGAGACTTCAAGCAGTTGAACGCCTGGAGTCGAAGGGGCAGTAGTTGTCATGCCGCGGATGATAACAATTTTTATGGAATTGAAGCACTTAATCATTGCTGCTATAGTCGCGAACGCCGCCAAAAGCGGCCTGGACAGCGGAACCACGGTCAAAGACCGGCCCTGACCAACGCAATTCACCAGGGCGCGAGGCCGTCCTACGGGGCTTTCGCTACGTAACGGTGGAGTCTGCAGTTGTAACGAGCGCAGGTGACATGAGGCCTGAATTACACCGCCGAGCAGAGTTTTCACTCGCCTGGCAGGCAAATATTCACGGCCAGTTCACAAAGTGCAGTCAGCTGCAAATGACCCCGAGCGAAGACTTCGGAAACATCGCCTGAATTAGCCATGATGCGTGACCTCCCCTTTCGGAGCTCACGGTAAATGCCAACCCGCTGCGGATTCTGCGCGCGGCAGCACCCGAATTATCAGGGATACGTGTAGGGTGGAGATGCACAACCGCCGGACTGTGTAGCAACAGGTTTGATCAAGACGCTTCATCTCGTCCACAGCCGCTGGTTGATTCCTCCTCCTGACTGAGTGCTTAAGTAGCCACAGCAAGCAGGACGCGTACGTCGCGGTATCGGCCCAATTGGCCTGACATCGCTGGACACGGGAATGGCCAACCACTCCCGACGCACCTGACACCGACCGTGAGAAGTCGTGTGTGCCGAACGCCGTTTCCGGCAGCCCGGAAACCGACGGTACTACATGAAAAGAATGCTGATTAACGCAACTCAACCCGAAGAGTTGCGTGTTGCACTGGTAGATGGCCAACGCCTCTACGACCTGGACATCGAATCCGGTGCACGCGAGCAGAAAAAGGCCAACATCTATAAAGGCCGTATCACTCGCATCGAACCAAGCCTTGAGGCTGCCTTTGTCGATTTCGGCTCCGAGCGCCACGGCTTCCTGCCCCTCAAAGAAATCTCCCGCGAATACTTCAAGAAAGCCCCTGAAGGCCGCGTCAATATCAAGGACGTCCTGAGCGAAGGCCAGGAAGTCATCGTTCAGGTCGAGAAAGAAGAACGTGGCAACAAGGGCGCCGCCCTGACCACTTTCATCAGCCTGGCCGGTCGTTACCTCGTGCTGATGCCGAACAACCCGCGTGCCGGCGGTATCTCCCGTCGCATCGAAGGCGAAGAACGCAACGAACTGCGTGAAGCGCTGAACGGTCTGGTCGCTCCAGCCGACATGGGCCTGATCGTGCGCACTGCCGGCCTTGGCCGCAGCAGCGAAGAAATGCAGTGGGACCTCGATTACCTGCTGCAACTGTGGACCGCCATCAAAGAAGCCTCGCTGGATCGCTCCGCGCCATTCCTGATCTACCAGGAAAGCAACGTGATCATCCGCGCCATCCGCGATTACCTGCGCCAGGACATCGGCGAAGTGCTGATCGACAGCGTTGAAGCCCAGGACGAAGCCCTGACCTTCATCCGCCAGGTGATGCCGCAGTACGCCAGCAAGATCAAGCTGTACGAAGACAGCGTGCCGCTGTTCAACCGTTTCCAGATCGAAAGCCAGATCGAGACCGCTTTCCAGCGCGTCGTCGAATTGCCTTCCGGCGGCTCCATCGTCATCGATCCGACCGAAGCCCTGGTGTCCATCGACATCAACTCGGCGCGCGCCACCAAAGGCAGCGACATCGAAGAAACCGCCCTGCAGACCAACCTTGAAGCCGCCGAAGAAATCGCCCGTCAGTTGCGCCTGCGCGACATCGGCGGCCTGATCGTCATCGACTTCATCGACATGACCCCGGCCAAGAACCAGCGCGCCGTGGAAGAGAAAGTCCGCGAATGCCTGGAAGCCGACCGCGCCCGCGTGCAGATCGGCCGCATCTCGCGCTTCGGCCTGCTGGAAATGTCCCGTCAGCGCCTGCGTCCATCGCTGGGCGAAAGCAGCGGCATCGTCTGCCCGCGTTGCAACGGCACCGGCATCATCCGTGACGTTGAATCGCTGTCGCTGGCGATCCTGCGCCTGATCGAAGAAGAAGCGCTGAAAGACCGCACCGCTGAAGTCCGCGCGCAAGTGCCGATCCCGGTTGCAGCCTTCCTGCTCAACGAAAAACGCAACTCGATCACCAAGATCGAACTGCGCACCCGCGCGCGCATCGTCATTCTGCCGAACGATCACCTCGAGACGCCGCACTTCGAAGTTCAGCGCCTGCGTGACGACAGCCCGGAAGCTGCGACCAACCAGTCCAGCTACGAAATCGCGGCGGCCGCTGCCGAAGTCGAAGAAGTCCAGCCAGCCGCCGCGACCCGCACCCTGGTTCGCCAGGAAGCTGCGGTCAAGACAGCGCCGGCCCGCGCCAACGCGCCGGTGCCGACCGAAGTCGCCGCCGCTGCGCCAGCCCCGGCTCCGGTCGCCGCGCCAGAACCAAGCCTGTTCAAAGGCCTGGTGAAGTCGCTGGTCAGCCTGTTCGCCACCAAGGAAGAGCCTGCTGCACCGGTTGCCGTAGAAAAACCGGCCACCGAGCGTCCAGCCCGCAATGAAGAGCGTCGCAACGGTCGTCAGCAGAGCCGCAACCGTAACGGTCGCCGCGATGAAGAACGCAAGCCACGCGAAGAACGTGCCCCGCGTGAAGAACGCGCACCACGCGAGCCGCGTGAAGAGCGTCAGCCACGTGAAGCCCGCGAAGTGCGCGAGCCTCGTGAAGCTCGCAGCGAAGCACCGGTAGCCCGTGAAGAGCGCGCACCACGTGCTCCGCGTGAAGAACGTGCACCGCGTGCCCCGCGTGAAGACCGCAAGCCACGTGGCGAGCGTGAAGAACGCGTGCGTGAACTGCGCGAGCCACTGGACGCCGTGCCAGCCGCAGCCGCAGCCGCTGCTGCCGTGACCGCTGAAGAGCGTCCGGCCCGTCAGCCACGCGAAGAGCGCCCCCCGCGTCCGCCGCGTGAAGAGCGTCAACCGCGTGCCGAGCAGGCCGCAGCTGCCGTCGCTGAAGAAGAAGTCAACACCAATAACGAAGAGCAACTGCCGGAAGACGGTCAGGACAACGCCGAAGGCGATCGTCCACGTCGTCGCTCCCGTGGTCAGCGTCGTCGCAGCAATCGTCGTGAACGTCAGCGCGATGCCAATGGCAACGTGATCGAAGGTTCGGAAGAATCCGAGTCCGGCGAAAACGCTGAAAGCCCAAGCACTGCCGATCTGGCCGCCGGCCTGGCAGTCACCGCCGCTGTAGCCAGCAGCACCATCAGCGCTCCGGCTGAAGCACAGGCTCATGAGCAGGCTGAACGTGCTACCGCCGCTACACTGGAAAGCGCTCCAGTCGAAGCGCCGGTTGTCGAAGCGACTACTCCGGTGCAAGTGACCGCCGCGCCGGAAATCGAAGTGGCCCCTGCTCGCGAAGCTCAACCTCAGGTTGAGACGGCTGCCGAACCTGAAGCTGTCGCTGAAGCGCCAACGGCAATCACTGAGCCAGCGGTTGAAACCGTAGCTGAAACAGTGACCGAGACCGTGCGTGAAGTTCGCGAAGAGCAGACTGCGTTCAACTGGGTTGCCGAGCCAGCTGTCACCGAAGCTCCAGCGCCGGTCGCTGAAGCCGAAGTACCGCCAGCCATGGTTTCCGAGCCAGTAGTCGCCGCGGCTGAACCAGCGCCAGTGGTTGAGGCACCGGTTGTCGAAGCGCCGGCCGTTGTCGAAGCGCCAGCTCCGGTAGTTGAAGCGCCGGCTCCGGTCAGCGCCCTGACGCCAAATGGCCGCGCGCCTAACGACCCGCGTGAAGTGCGTCGTCGCAAGCGTGAAGAAGAGCGTCTGCAGAAGGAGGCCGAACTGGCTGCCGCTGCTGCTCCGGTCGCCGCCGAACCCGCCGCTGCGGCTGACGTGGTCGAGGCAGCGCCTGCCCCGGTCGCTGAGCGGGCATCGGTTGAAGCGGTAATCGCTGAAGCACCACGCTCCGTTCAGGACGCGGTTGAACAGCGCGAAGAGGCTCAGGAAAAAGAGCACGAGCCTAAACCGCTTGTCTGATTACTGAAGCTCAATAAAAAGCCCCGCCTGGTGAAAGCCAGGCGGGGCTTTTTTATGTACGCAATCCAGACCGCACCGATGTTCATTGTAGGAGTGAGCCTGCTCGCGATAGCAGTGTGTCAGTCAGCACATCTTTAGCTGAACCACCGCTTTCGCGAGCAGGCTCACTCCTACAGGGGATCTGTGTATGGCTCAGGAATGAGGAAATACCAAAGATTCAGGCACATCGATATCCCACAACACTCCGGGATCATCCACCGCCACTTCTACCACCCGCCCCTGCGCAAACAACGGCCGAGCCCCACGATCGCCGGTCAGCGCCTGCAACTGCGCGCCAAACCCACGTCCAAACCCCACCGGATGACCAAACTCGCCACCCAGCACCGGGACGCTCACCGCATCATCGGCCATCGCCGCGACCACCTGTTCAATACTCGATGGCAGGATAAACGGCATGTCGCCAAGGATAATCAACCAGCCATCCGCATCGGCGCACGCAGCAACACCTGCAGCAATGCTGTCGCCCATCCCGGTCGATTCGATCGACACGACGTCGCAGCCATAAGCCTGCGCCATGCGCATCGCCTGCGGCCGTGCCTCAGTCGTCACCAGCACACGCTTGTCGAGGCTGGCCGGCAAATTCACCAGCACCTGTTCAATCACCGAACGCACCGCGCCGTCGCGCCCCGTACAGTCAGCCAGCAATTTGTCCTTATCAGGGCCGGCGACCTGGCGAAAGCGACTGCCCTCGCCCGCCGCCAGCACAATCACTGCGATGGATCGGCTCATACGCCCTCCAGCGGTTTCTTCTGTTTCAGCTCTACACCGTTCTTGATCGCGACAATCTCCGCCAGCAAGGACAAGGCGATCTCCGCCGGCGAGTGGCTGCCAATGTGTAAACCGATCGGCCCGTGCAGGCGATCGATCGACGCTTGCGACAAGCCTAGCTCAGCGAGGTTTTCCCGGCGTTTGCGGCTGTTGATCCGCGAGCCGAGTGCACCGACGTAGAAGGCCGGCGAATCCAGCGCCGTGAGTAACGCCATGTCATCCAGACGCGGATCATGGGTCAATGCGACGATCGCCGTACGCTCGTCAGTCTGGATGTTCAGCACTGCCTCATCCGGCATGCCGGCCACGAATCGGCCGTGCTGCTCTTCCCAACCGTAGACGAACTCAGTGCGCGGATCGCAGATCAGCACTTCGAAATCCAGCAGCCGCGCCATGTCCGCAACGTAGCGCGACAACTGCCCGGCGCCGATCAACAACAAGCGCCAGCGCGGGCCGTAAATCGCCCGCAGGGTCTTGCCGTCGAACACCAGCGAATCGGCTTTATTCGCCGGCGCAAGCACCACCTCGCCGGTTTCGATGTTCAGCTCGCGAGCGACAATTTCATGGTTTTCGCAACGCTGCAGCAGTTCGGCCACCCACGCCGGATCGCCAACACGCTCCTCGGTCAAACGCAGGGTGCCCCCGCAAGGCAGGCCGAAACGCGCAGCCTCCTCGCGGGTCACACCGTAGGTGATCATCTGTACCGGCGGGCCGTCGGCGGCGATCCGGCCGTCGTGCAGCCGGGCGATCAAGTCATCCTCGACACACCCGCCCGACACCGAACCGATCACCACACCATCCTCGCGCAATGCCAGCATGGCGCCAGGTGCCCGGGGCGCGGTGCCCCAGGTCTGGACCACGCTGAACAGCACCACCCGTTGTCCGGCGCGACGCCATTCCAGCACGCTGCGCAGGACATTGAGGTCGACGCTGTCCATTACGCTTCTGCCTTTTGCCAGCCCTGCAACTGATAACGCACTGGCAGATTGCGGATGCGCTTGCCGGTAGCGGCAAAAATCGCATTGCACAGCGCCGGCGCAATCGGTGGCACGCCCGGTTCGCCAACCCCGCCCAATGGCACTTCACCGGGCGGCGTGACCAGATGCACGGCCACTTCTTTCGGCGCCAGCGACATGCGCGCGACTTCGTACATATGGAAGTTGTCCTGCTGGACCTTGCCGTCCTTGAAGCTGATTTCGCCCAGCACAGCATTGCCCAGGCCCATGACACAGGCGCCCTCGAACTGCGAACGAATCCGCTCGGGGTTGATTTGCGGCCCGCAATCGACGGCGATATCTGCCTTGTGCACGATCAGCGTGCCGTCGTCCTTGACCTCGACTTCGATCACCGCTGCCACGTAGGTGACGAAGCTGTAATGCACCGCCAGACCGAGACCACGGCCCTTGGGCAGTTTGCGACCCCATCCGGCGGCTTTGGCCGCAGTTTCCAGTACGGTGCGCATGCGCCCGGTATCGATCGGATAGCGCTCAGGGGATTCGCCGTAGTTCCACTCCTCGCTCAGCGTGCGCGGATCAATCTGCCGATCCGGACCCAGCAGCTTGATCTGGTACTTGAGCGGATCTTGCCCGGCCTTGTGTGCCAGCTCATCGACGAAACTCTGGATCGCAAAACCATGGGGAATGTTCGATACCGAGCGATACCAGCCAACCCGCGTGTGCACCCTGGCTTCGGGGTTCTCCAGACGCACGTTGGGAATTGCGTAGGCCATGTTGGTGAAGCCCATGCCCAGTTCGAACGCCGCCTCATGGTTCATGTCCGGCGCGAACAACGCGGTGATGCTCGGGGCCACGGTGCGATGCAACCAGCCGGACGGCATGCCGTTCTTGTCGACGCTGGCCTTCAGGTACTCGGCCGACACGGTGTGGAAATACGAGTTGTGGATGTCGTCTTCACGCGTCCACTGCACCCGTACGGCCTTGCCCGGAAATTCCTTGGCGAGGATTGCGGCTTCAACCACGAAGTCCGGTTTCGACTTGCGGCCGAAACCACCGCCCAGCAGCGTCACATTGAAGGTGACCTTGTCGAACGGCACGCCCAGACGCTCAGCGATGCGCTCACGGGTGACTTGCGGTGCCTGACTCGGTGCCCAGGCTTCGCACACGCCGTCCTGGAAACGAGCAACGGCAACCATCGGCTCCATTGGCGCCTGCGCCAGATGCGGCAAGTAATAAGACGCCTCAAGCGTGCTGGCAGCGCCGCTCAAGGCCTTGTCGATGTCACCGGTATTGCGCACCACTTTGCCGGGCTTCAGCGAAGCCGCCTCAAGCTCCTTGCGATAGGCAATCGAGTCATAGCTGGCATTCGGGCCATCGTCCCACTCGATCTTCAGCGCCTCGCGGCCCTTGATCGCCGCCCAGGTATTGCTCGCGACGACGGCCACGCCGCCCAGTGGCTGGAACTCCGACGGCAACGGCCGGCTTTCGATTTGAATCACTTTTAGCACGCCGGGCACTTTCAGCGCGGCGCTGTCATCCAGGCTTTTGACCTTGCCGCCATAGACCGCCGGGCGGGCGATGGTGGCGTAGAGCATGCCATCGAAATGCACGTCGGCGCCGTACACCGCACGGCCATTGACGATATCGGCACCGTCGATGGCCTTGGTGCCTTCCTTGCCGATGTAGCGAAATTCCGACGGCTGCTTCAGGCGCAGGCTGTCACGCGCCGGCACCGCCAACGCACTCGCGGCAGCGGCGAGTTCGCCATAGCCCAGCTCGCGACCGGACGGTTTATGGATGACTTTGTGTAGCTGCGCGTGGCATTCGCCGACCGGCACTTTCCACTGCGCGGCGGCCGCTTGCTCAAGCATGGTCCGCGCGGCCGCACCGCAACGACGCATCGGCTCATACCAATGGCGCATGCTGCGCGAACCGTCGGTGTCCTGATTGCCGAAACGCACTTCATCGCCCGGCGCTTGCTGCACTTTGACCTGAGCCCAATCAGCCTCCAGCTCATCGGCCACGACCATGGTCAGGCTGGTGCGCACGCCCTGGCCCATTTCCGAACGGTTGCACACCACGGTGACGCTGCCGTCGGCGGCGATGCTCACATAAACCTTGGGGTCGTCGATCCAGCCATTGGGCATGCCGTCGGCGCCAAATTTCTTCGGCGCGTCTTCGGCCAATGCATCCTGCCAGCCCCAGCTCGCGGCCAGTACCAGCGCTCCGGTGGCGCCGACGCCTTTGAGAAAGCCACGACGGCTGAGGTTGCTCAGGGCGAAATCATTCGGAAGGCGGCTCATGCCTTGGCCTCCTTCAGGTGGGTGGAGGCCTGGCGGATGGCCGTCTTGATCCGGTTGTACGTACCGCAGCGGCAAATATTGCCGACCATGGCTTCTTCGATCTGCTCGTCGCTGGGGTTCGGGTTGGTTTTCAACAAAGCGGTGGCGGACATGATTTGCCCGCCCTGGCAATAACCGCATTGTGCAACGGCGCTGTCGAGCCATGCCTGCTGGACGACTTTGCCGATCGGGTCGGCGTGCAGGTTGTCGATGGTGGTGACGTTCTGGCCGACTACCGAGCCGATCGGCGTGATGCAACTGCGCGCCGGTGAACCGTCGATATGGAGGGTACAGGCGCCACACAGGCCCATGCCGCAGCCGAATTTGGTGCCGTTGTAACCGGCGACGTCACGAATCGCCCATAACAGCGGCATGTCTTCAGTGACATCGAGAGAATGGTCTTGACCGTTGAGTTTCAGGGTAATCATGGGCACGCCCGCATAGTTATTGGAGGTTATGGGGTCACATCTGAGCTGCAAGCGGCAAGCTTCAGGCGCAAGTAAAGGCGTTTCTGATTCGCTTGTAGCTTGTAGCTTGTAGCTCGCAACCGGGCCTTTGGTGGAGCAAATGGGTGGTATCGTTAGCTCGCTAAGTTAACCCAGCATTAACAAAAAAGCCCTGCTTATACAGGGCGTCCTCTAGCTGCAAGTTTTTAGCTACAAGCTGCAAGCACAAGCGGCAGGTGGCTCACGACGCAGTGTAGCTTGCCGCTTGCCGCTTGAAGCTTGCAACTGCTTCAATACCGATTCGGCTCCATCTCCAGCTCGACATTGAAACGCTCGGCAATGTCTTTCTGGATCCGTTGCGCCAGGTCGAGCAGTTGCAGCCCGGTCGCCGCGCCATAGTTGACCAGCACCAGCGCCTGCAATTTATGCACGCCGGCGTCGGCCTCGCGAAAACCTTTCCAGCCGGCGCGCTCGATCAGCCAACCGGCAGCGAGTTTCATCTGCCCGTCCGGTTGCGCATAAGCCACCACATCCGGGTGCTGCTGCTTGATCTGTGCGACCACGGCGGCAGGCACCAGCGGATTCTTGAAGAAGCTGCCGGCATTGCCGAGCACCGCCGGGTCCGGCAGTTTTTCGCTGCGGATGCTGCAAATGGCGCGGCTGACGTCGGTGGGCGTCGGTTGCTCGATGCCCTGCTCGCTCAGGCGCTGACGCACCGGGCCGTATTCAAGATGCAGATGCGCGGCGCGATCAAGGTTAAAGCGCACCCGCAGGATCAGCCAACGCCCCGGCTGCTGTTTGAACAGGCTGTCGCGGTAAGCGAAGTTGCACTCTTGCAAGCTGAAATCGCGCAGCTCGCCGGACTGGCGATCCAGCGCGGTGAGACCGGCGAACACATCCTTGATCTCGACGCCGTAGGCGCCGATGTTCTGCATCGGCGCGGCACCGACGGTGCCGGGAATCAGGCTGAGGTTTTCCAGACCGGAAAAACCCTGGGCCAGAGTGTGTTGCACAAACGGATGCCACGGCTCGCCGGCTTCCGCTTCGATCACCACGCGGTTGCCGTCATCACTGAGCACGCGAATGCCCCGCGTGGCCATGCGCAAGACCAACGCCTGGATATCCGCGGTCAGCAGCAAGTTGCTGCCGCCACCGATGACCAGCAACGGCAGCTCATGAGATTTGGCATAGTCCAGCGCTTCACGCACATCGGCATCGCTGTGGGCTTCGGCAAAAAATTGCGCGCGAACATCCACACCAAAGCTATTGAACGGCTTCAGGGAAACCTGCGATTGCACCTGCACACTCATAACCGGCCCTTCACTTCGATCAGCAGTTGGTCGCAAGCCGCTTCGATCAGGTCCAGCACTTGCTCGAAACCCTGGTCGCCGTCGTAATACGGGTCCGGCACCTCATCGACCAGACCGGCGTAGCGACGCAGGAACAGATCCAGTTCGGCCTTGCCGGTAGACGGTTGCAAGGCCTTGAGGTTGCGCAGGTTGCTGTGGTCCATCGCCAGAATCAGGTCGTAGCTGGCGAAGTCGGCGCGGCTGACCTGTTGCGCGCGTTGCAGCGACAGGTCATATCCGCGCAGTTTCGCGGCGGCCTGACTGCGTTTGTCCGGCGGATTGCCGACATGCCAGTCGCCGGTCCCCGCAGAGGCTACTTCAACCTGATCCGCCAGCCCCGCTTCGCGCAATTTATGGCGCAACACACCTTCGGCCGTGGGCGACCGGCAGATGTTGCCCAGGCACACAAACAGAACGCGCATCACGCCTCCAGCAGGCGGCGAACGCGCTCAAGGTCTTCGATCGTGTCGACACCGGTCGGCGGCGCGATCAACGCATCGGCGACATGAATGCGCACGCCATGCCACAGGGCACGCAGCTGTTCGAGCGATTCGGTGTTTTCCAGCCAGCAAGGGCCCCAGTTAACGAAATCCTGCAGGAAACCGGCGCGGTAGGCGTAGATGCCGATGTGGCGGCGATAGGGGACGCCTTCCGGCAGTTGCTCGCGGCTTTTGGCGAACGCATCGCGCGCCCACGGCAGCGTGGCACGGCTGAATGTCAGCGCCAGGCCATTGAGGTCGCTGACGACCTTGACCACGTTCGGGTTGAACAGCGTCTCGACGTCTTCGATCGGCTCGGCCAGCGTCGCCATCCGCGCTTCGGTGTGGGCGGCCAGGTTGGCCGCGACCTGATCGATCACGCTCGGCGGAATCAGCGGCTCGTCGCCCTGCACGTTGACTACGATTGCGTCCGGCTCAAGGCCCAGCTTCGCCGCCACTTCGGCCAGACGATCGGTGCCGGAATTGTGATCTTCACGGGTCAGCACCACTTCAGCGCCGAATCCCTTGCAGGCCTCGACGATGCGCGCATCGTCAGTCGCGACCACGACCCGGCTGGCGCTGCTTTTGCTCGCCTGCTCCCAGACGTGCTGGATCATTGGCTTGCCGCCGATATCCAGCAGCGGTTTGCCCGGCAGACGGGTCGAGGCGTAACGTGATGGAATGACAACGGTGAAGGCAGTGGTCATTTATCCAGACGCTCGTCGGTGGTCAGGGTGCGGGCTTCGCTTTCCAGCATCACCGGGATGCCGTCACGGATCGGGTACGCCAGACCGGCGCCCTTGCTGATCAGTTCGGTCTTGTCGGCGCT
Organism: Pseudomonas sp. SWRI99; assembly: GCF_014270125.1. Taxonomy (NCBI): domain Bacteria; kingdom Pseudomonadati; phylum Pseudomonadota; class Gammaproteobacteria; order Pseudomonadales; family Pseudomonadaceae; genus Pseudomonas; species Pseudomonas sp. SWRI99. The sequence continues at coordinate 44,863 of NZ_JABWQR010000035.1, forward strand.
GAGCTTGAGCGGGCCTTTGCACACGGGGCAGGCGAGGATGTCGAGCAATTTGGTGTCCATGAACATTCCCAGGAAAAAAGAGTTAAGGCAAAAGACGATCCGGCAACAGGCGTATCAGCTGTGTGTCGAACCAGGCCACGAAGGCCGGCGACGGCACGGCATCGACCGCCAGATACCACCAGTCGTCCGCAGCGAAGGCACGGCACTTGACCGCATCCTTTTCGGTCATCACCAACGGCAATGACGGGGTGAAATTCAAGGCTTGCACGCTGTATTCGGCGTGGTCGGCAAACGCATGGGGCACTGCGCGCCAGTCTAGCGCTTCGAGGGTATTGAAGAAACGTTGCGGATTGCCGATGCCGGCGACCGCGTGCACGGCCTGGCCTGCCGGGAAATGATCGAGGGGTTTGCGCTCGCCGCTGCGCAGATTGACCAGCGCAGTGGGTTGCAGGCGAAAGGCGAAACCATCGTCGCGATCATCCAGGGCACCGTTGAACAGCACGCCGTCGACACTTTTCAGACGCTCGATAGGCTCACGCAACGGCCCGGCCGGCAGACAGCGTTTGTTGCCGAGGCCACGGGCGGCATCGATCAGCACCAATTCCAGATCCCGCGCGAGGCGGTAATGCTGCATGCCGTCGTCGGAGAGGATCAGATCGAGCGGCTCACTGGCGAGCAGGGCTTTGACGGCGGCGCTGCGATCAGGATCGATCATCAGCGGCACGCCGGTGCGCTGGACGATCAGCAGCGGCTCGTCACCGGCAACCTCGGCGCTGTGCCCGGCCTCGACCCGCCACGGCAGTTGCGGTGGCTTGGCACCATAACCGCGACTGACCACCCCGACGCGCAGTCCACGGCGGCGGCAATGCTCGATCAGCCAGAGGATCATCGGCGTTTTGCCGGTGCCGCCGACGGTGATATTGCCGACCACGATCAACGGCACCGGCGACTGATAGATTTCACCTTCACCGTCGAGAAAGCGCTGACGCTTGTTGACCACCACGCGGCGGTAAAGCATTTCCAGCGGCCGCAGCAGCGTCAGGGCCGGGTGCCCCTGGTACCACGCGGCGAGCAGACGATCAGACAGGCTCATCAGGATTTCGGCGCCGCCTCGACCGTCGTCATGCGCAGATGGCTGAAACCAAGCTTGCCGGCCGCGTCCATGGCGGTGATCACCGATTGATGCTGGGCCTTGCCATCGGCACTGATCGACAACGGCATGTTGGTGTCGCCGTTGGATTCTTTCTGCATGGCTTCCATCAGCGTTGCCAGATCGTTTTTCGGCAGAATCTTGTTGTTCACCGAGAACACGCCTTCGGCACTGATCGCAACGTCGAGCTGTTTGACCTGCTGGTCTTCGGCCGGCGAGCCGCTGACGGCTTCCGGCAGGTCCACGCGCAGCTGGGTTTCACGGGTGAACGTGGTGGTCACTACGAAAAACAGCAGCAGGATGAACACCACGTCGATCAGCGACGCGAGGTTGATGTCCACGGTTTCCCGGGGCTTGCGACGGAATTTCACGCTTTGCCCTCAGAGAGGTCGACGTCACGGTCGCCCTGCACCACTTCGACCAGTTTGATTGCTTCCTGCTCCATGCCGACCACCAGCTCATCGATACGACGTTGCAGGAAGCGGTGGAAGAATACCGCCGGAATGCCGACCATCAGGCCCGCTGCGGTGGTAATCAGCGCCTTGGAGATACCGCCCGCCAATACCGAAGCGTTGGTGGTCATGCCGGAACCGGTGAACGCACTGAAAATGTCGATCATGCCCAGCACGGTGCCGAGCAAACCGAGCAGCGGCGCCATGGCCGCGATGGTGCCGAGGGCGTTGATGTAGCGTTCAAGTTCATGAATGACCCGCGCGGCGGCCTCTTCGATGCACTCTTTCATGATCTCGCGACCATGCTTGGAGTTGGCCAGGCCGGCGGCGAGGATTTCCCCCAGCGGCGAGTTGGCGCGCAGTTCCTTGAGTTTTTCCTTGTTGAGCTGCTTGTCCTTGATCCAGACCCAGACCTGGCCCAGCAAATGCTCGGGGGTGACGCGACTGGCGCGCAGGGTCCACAGACGCTCGGCGACGATCGCCATGGCCGCGATGGAACTCAGAATGATCGGCAACATCATCCAGCCGCCGGATTTGACCAATTCCCACACAGTGACAGCCCCCTCGAAAAAGTGCGCCACTTTACCATACCGATTGGCGTTTAAGACCCGCTGCCCCGACGACCGTGAGGTGGCATCCATGCTGGCACCGATCAATGGCCGGGCGCAGGCGGATCACGCCAGAAACGCCGCTGTTGACGCATCGTCCACGGCGGTTTGAAGCGACCCAGCTGCAAATGAATGGCGCCCTGCTCGGCGCTGTCGTAGATGCGCAGGCCTTGCTTGCGATAGCGCGCAAGCACGGTCGGATGCGGATGACCGAAGGCATTGCCGTGGCCTCGGGAGATCAGTACCGATTGCGCTTGCAGCGCGTTGAGCAGGGCCATCGATGATGAGCTGCGGCTGCCGTGATGCGGCGATTGCAGCCATTGCGTCGGCACCGCCAGAGGGCTGGCGAGCAGGACGCGTTCGGCGTGCGTGTCGATGTCGCCCGTGAGCAACAGGCGTTCGCCGTTGGCCTCGATTTGCAACACACAGGAACGCTGATTGCTATCATCAGCGTCCGACCATTGCCAGAGCTGGAACTGCACGCCATCCCACTGCCACTGCTCGCCACTTTCACAGGCTGCGACGTTCAGTTCCGCCGGCAGGTTTAGCGGATCGCCGCTGACGATCCGCGCCACCGGCAAGCCGCGCCTCACCGCCCGGGCACCGCCGGCGTGATCGGCATCGGCGTGGCTGAGCAGCATCAAATCGAGCTTTTGCACGTTGAGTTTGCGTAGCGCAGGCAGCACCACGCGTTCGCCCAGATCAAAATCACCAACACGCGGGCCGGCGTCATACAGAACCGCGTGGTGGCGGGTGCGAATCAGGATGGCAAGACCTTGGCCGACGTCGAGTTGCCAGATATCCGCCTGCCCTTCTTCTATTGGCTCTCGGGGCGGCAGCACCAATAGCAACATCAGCGGCCAGCCCAATGGGCGCAGCGGTACGCCACGGGGCAAAAGCAATAAGACCGCGCCGAGGCCGCCCACCGCCAGTGCCCAGAATGGAATGGCTGCGGGTATCCATGCCGGCCATTGTCCGGCGATCAGCGCAAGCCCGATAAACAGCCAGTCGATCAGGCCGCCCGCCAGCCACAGCAGCCCTTCGCCAACATAGGGCACGGGCAATGACAACGTTCCGAGCAATGCCGGCGGCAGCACCACAAGGCTGACCCAAGGCACCGCCAGCAGGTTCGCCAACGGCCCGCTCACGCTGATCGGCAGGCTCAAGGCCAGCAACACCGGGCACAACCCGATCGCGATCAACCACTGCGCGCGCGTCCAGGTCTGCCACCAGCGCCACGCGCCCAGCCGCCCGCCGAAGGTGAGAATCAGTACCGCCACCGCAGCAAAGGACAGCCAGAACCCAGGCCGCAAACTCGCCAGCGGATCAAGCAACAACACGCCGTTGAATGCCAATAACAACGGCCACCATGCACCGAGGTGGCGAAAGCGCAGGCGCCATAACAGCATCAGCGCCACCATCACACAGGCGCGCTGCACCGGCACGTCGAACCCGGCGAGCAGGCCGTAACCGAGCGCTGCGGCGAATGCCAGACCGCAGGCCCACGGTAGCCAGGGCCAGCGCAGCGGCCACAGCCCATAGCGCGCCAGCCCGGCGACCAGCAGATACACCACGGCCGCGAGCAAACCAATGTGCTGGCCGGAGATCACCAGCAAATGCACGGTGCCGGTGTCCTGCAGAATTTGCCAGTCCTCGCGGCTGAGACCGGAACCATCGCCCAGCACCAGCGCGGCGAGCGAGCCCTCGCGTCCCTGTGCATCCACTGCCAGCAAGCGCTGACGAAGACTGTCGCGCCAGGCATTGCGGGCTGGCGTGAGGCGTTGGCCGTCCTTGATCGTACCCGTCGCGCCGATGCGCTGCGCCAACAGCCAGGCCTCGTAATCGAACGCGTCTGGATTGAGCAGGCCACCGGGGCGCTTCAGCTTCACCGCCAGGCGCCAGCGCTCACCGCTTTTCACTGGCGGTCCGGCGTACCAGGCCAGGCGCATCAGCGACGGCAGCTTTGCATGGCGTGAGCGCGCATCGGCCAGCTCGAAACGCACCACGCCGTCACTGCTCTGCGGCAAGCCGACCACCCGTCCTTCGAGCCAGCGGGTTTCGCCGTCCAGGCGCGGCGGCAAGCGATCGTTCAGCGCCCACTGCGCGCCGACGCAGGCCCAGGTGAAGCCAAACAGAAAACACGCCAATGGATAGCTGCGAAAGGGCAGCAGCATCAACGCCATTACTGGCAGCACCACCAACAAACCGACCGGCGGCAAGGCCGGCATGAAAACCGGGGCCAGCAGACCGACTGCCAGCGCCATCATCCCTGTGCGCATATGCCCGTCCTTGAGAGTCCCCACCTAGGCATAGCCGGTGCCGGGCACGTCCGCCGTCAACAATTGTCACAAAGTCTGAATGGGTGGTTCGTAGAATCCAGACATACTTGCCGCCTTAACCGACCGAGAAGCCTTATGCCCCGGCGCTTATTCAAACGATACATGCCCGACCCGACGAGCATCAGGGAACACAAATCCTTACGCTTTCTCGGCACGTTGCTGCATGACCCTAACCTCTGGCACCTCAATCGCCATTCGGTCGCCCGGGCGATGGCGGTTGGCCTGTTCGCGGCCTTCCTGCCGATCCCGGCGCAGATGCTGGTGGCGGCTGCGCTGGCGGTGATGGTGCGCGGCAATATGCCGATCGCGGTGAGTCTGGTCTGGCTGACCAATCCGATCACCATGCCGGCGGTGTTCTTCTGCACCTATCAGGCCGGCGCGTTCTTGATGGACGTGCCCGCACGGCACCTGCCGGATGAGCTGACCTGGGAATGGATCAGCGGTGAACTGTCAACGTTGTGGCAGCCGTTTCTGCTGGGTTCGGTGGTGGTCGGCCTGGTGCTGGGCGCCCTCGCCTATTGCCTGGTGATGCTGTACTGGCGCTGGTGGGTGGCACGGCAATGGCGGCGGCGCAAGAAAAGTCGGCAGAAATGAATGAATGCAAAACGGCCTCCGCGATGGGAGGCCGTTTTTTTTACGCTGCCTGGACTGGCCCCTTCGCGAGCAGGCTCGCTCCCACAGAGAAAATCATTCCAATGTGGGAGCGAGCCTGCTCGCGAAGAAGGCGACGCGGTCTGTAATCAGGTGCGCATCCCGCGCCCGCTCACCAGCAACCGCGCACAGCCGAGATACAGCACCACCGTCGCCACCAACATGAAGGTGATGGCAATGCCGATGCGAATATCCGACACACCGAGAATCCCGTAGCGGAACGCATTGACCATGTGCAGCACCGGGTTGGCCAGCGACACGGTCTGCCAGAACGGCGGCAGCAAGGTGATCGAGTAGAACACGCCGCCCAGGTAGGTCAGCGGGGTCAGCACGAAGGTCGGGATGATCGAGATATCGTCGAAGTTACGCGCAAATACCGCGTTGATAAAACCCAGCAGCGAAAAGATCGTCGCCGTCAGCACCACCACCAGAATGGTCACGCCAAGGTGATGTACCTGCAAATCGGTGAAAAACAGCGACAGCATCGTCACGATCAGACCCACCGCCAAACCGCGCAATACGCCGCCAATGGTGAAGCCGATCAAAATCGTGTGCGGTGACACCGGCGAAACCATCAATTCTTCGATCGAGCGCTGGAACTTGCTGCCGAAAAAGCTGGAAACCACGTTGCCGTAGGAGTTGGTGATCACCGACATCATGATCAGTCCCGGCACGATGTACTCCATGTAGGTGAAGCCACCCATATCGCCGATCTGCCGGCCGATCAGGTTACCGAAGATTACAAAGTACAGAACCATGGTGATTGCCGGCGGCAGCAGGGTCTGCGGCCAGATCCGCATGAAGCGTTTGACCTCGCGGTAAACGATGGTTTGCAGGGCGACAAGGTTGGGACCGAACTCGGAACTCATACCGCCACCTTCGACAGATTTTTCTCCACCAGGGACACGAACAACTCCTCAAGGCGATTGGTTTTGTTACGCAGGCTCAGCACTTCGATGTTCTGCAGCGCCAGTTGGCCAAACAGCGCGGTGATGCCCATCGACTTGTCGACCTGGACTTCCAGCGTATGCGCATCGACCAGCCGCGACGGGTAGCCGACCAACTGCGGCGCGGCAGACAGATCGCCCTTGAGATCAAGCAGGAAGGTCTCGACATGCAACTGACTGAGCAACTGGCGCATGCTGGTGTTCTCGACAATCGTGCCGTGGTCGATGATGCCGATGTTGCGGCACAACTGTTCCGCCTCTTCCAGATAATGCGTGGTCAGGATGATGGTGATGCCTTTCTGGTTCAGCTCGGTGAGGAACGTCCACATCGAACGGCGCAACTCGATGTCGACGCCGGCGGTCGGCTCATCGAGGATCAGCAGGCGTGGCTCATGCACCAGCGCACGGGCGATCATCAGGCGCCGCTTCATGCCGCCGGACAGCGAACGCGACGGCACATCGCGCTTGTCCCACAGGCCGAGCTCGGTCAGGTACTGCTCGGCGCGCTCCTTGGCGATTTTCGCCGGGATGCCGTAGTAACCGGCCTGGGTCACGACGATGTCGAAGGTCTTTTCGAACTGGTTGAAGTTGAATTCCTGAGGCACGACGCCGATCGAGCGCTTGAGCGCCGCCGGGTTCTTGTCCAGGTCATGGCCGAAGATATTCACCGTGCCGCTGGTCTTGTTGACCAGGGTCGAGAGAATGCCGATGGTTGTGGATTTGCCGGCGCCGTTGGGGCCGAGCAAGGCGAAAAAATCACCTTCGGCGACGTCCAGATCGATACCACTCAAGGCCTGGAACCCGTTGCCGTAGGTTTTGGTTAGCTGCCGGATGGACAGAGCGGAACTCATATCTGATTTATGCACCAAGAAGGAAGGAAAGGAATAAATAAGGGCGGGCGGCGAGGGAAACAACCGCGACACGAAGCGCAATGGTGCTTGCCGTCGCCGCACAAGTACAGTCAAGTGTGTCGATAGTAATTATCAAGTCAACGCGGTCATGACCGCCTTCTGGTACGCCGGACGCTGCTTCAGGCGCTGGTACCAGGCGTGCAGATGGGGCTGCGCGGCGCGTTCGATGGGCATTTCGAACCAGGCATAAATGAAGCTGCCCAACGGGATGTCGCCCATGCCAATCTCGTTTCCGGACAGATAAGGCTGGCTGATCAAGGCATGGTCGGCCATGTTCAGCAATTCATCGCATTCCTTGATCGCGGCGTTGATCGCCTTCCAGTCCTGCTTCTCGGCAGGCGTGCGCAGCACACCCCAGAACACCGTGCGAAACGGCCCGGCGAAACTCGAAGTGGTCCAGTCCATCCATTTGTCCGCCGTTGCGCGGGCTTGCGCATCCGCCGGATACCAAGCGCTGTCTGGGGCGTGTTTGGCCAGCAGATAGCGAACGATGGCGTTGGATTCCCACAGCACGAAACCGTCATCCTCGATCACCGGCACCCGGCCATTCGGATTCATCGCCCGGTACTCGGGCGTGTCGACCACACCAAACGCGCCGCCGGCATCGATGGCCTCGTACGCCAAGCCCAGCTCTTCGGCAGCCCATAAGGGCTTTCTGACGTTCGACGAATTTTTCCGTCCCCAGATCTTCAGCATGACCGCCTCTTTGCAAGTGAGTGGACGGCCAGCATACGCCGGATCAGGTGCGACTCAAATCCGTCTGCATATCGCCCAGCAGGACCGGCAACTGCGCACTGAACAGATGCGGGTAGCACTTTTCCAGGTGTTCGAAGAAGAAAGTTTCCGGTACATCGGTGAACTGGCCGTGATCGATCAGATACTCCATCAACTGCGCGCCGTCACGGTTGAACGGGTGAAAAACGCTGTCGTTGATGCCATCGAAATCCAATGCTTCAACGTTAAACAACTCGCACAGTTGCTGATTGAACGCCGGAGTGGCCTTGACCCAGCGGCCATCGAGAAACAGCTCGGTATAGCCATGCATGGCAAACACATCGCTTTTCAGCAACTCGAGCAGACGCGGCGTCGACAGGTGATTGCGCACATCGGCCAGACCGATGCGCGCCGCAATTCCACAATGCCGCGCGCAACCGGCGAGCAGCGTGGCTTTCGGCACGCAGTAACTCTCCCCCGCTGCCAGCGCGTAGCTGCCACGCAAGGTTTGCGGATCTCGGCTGAAGGTGTAGGGGTTGTAACGCACCGCCTCGCGCACGGCGTAGTAAAGACTGATCGCCTGCTTACGCGGATCATGGCTGGCGCCGCGATGCCGCTCGGCGAACTCCACCACCGCCGGGTGGTCACTATCGATGAAGCGGCCGGGGCTCAGATACTCGTGCATGGCGGTAATCTCCTGGATGAGTCACGAGTCTAGCGACAGCCTGAGCACAGAGATAACGACGTTTCGGCCAAACCTGAAAGCAAAGCTGCGCAGCTACGAACGATTTCCCACACGTGTTGCCCACCGAACCTACAAAAACCATCCGGGGTTTCCCACGATTTCAATCACCATGCTCTGACCACCCGGTTTTACAGATGCCGTCTAAGCTCTGGAGGGTCGATTTGCCTTGGTTCACGGAGGACTGAATATGCTGTTGTTGTGGATACTGGTTTTGATCGTCGGCGTGGCGTATCTCGCCCACCGACGCATCGCCCCGCTGCCCGCGTTGGGCATCGTTGCCGTCTATTTACTGGCAATGGGGATTTTCAGTCACGCGCCGGGCTGGCTGCTGTTCATCTTCTGGGGCCTGCTGGCGGTGGTTGCCGCGCCGCTGTTGCTGCCTGACCTGCGCCGCAAACACTTCACTGCGCCGCGGTTCAACTGGTTTCAGAAAACCCTGCCGCCGATGTCGCAGACCGAACGCGACGCGATCGATGCCGGCACGGTGTGGTGGGATGGCGAGCTGTTCAGCGGCCGTCCGGACTGGGACAAACTGCTGTCCTACCCCAAGGTTCAGTTGAGCGAAGAAGAACAGGCTTTCATCGACGGGCCGACCGAAGAACTCTGCGCGATGGTCACAGACTGGCAGATCGGCCAGTCGATGGACCTGCCGCCCGAAGCGTGGACACACATCAAGGAACATGGCTTTTTCGCCCTGATCATTCCCAAGGAATACGGCGGCAAGGGTTTCTCCGCCTACGCCCACTCACAAGTGGCGATGAAACTGGCGACTCGCAGCGGCGACCTTGCCTCCACCGTGATGGTGCCCAACTCCCTCGGCCCGGCCGAACTGCTGTTGCATTACGGCACCGACGACCAACGCAATCACTATCTGCCGCGTCTGGCCCGTGGCGACGACATCCCTTGCTTCGCCCTCACCGGCCCGCTTGCCGGCTCCGATGCCGGAGCGATGCCCGACACCGGGATCATTTGCAAAGGCGAATGGGAAGGTGAGCCAGTCATTGGTCTGCGCCTGAACTGGGAAAAACGCTACATCACCCTTGGCCCGGTGGCGACCCTGCTCGGCCTCGCGTTCAAAGCTTACGACCCGGATCACCTGCTGGGCGACAAGGAAGACCTGGGCATCAGCCTCGCGCTGATTCCGACCGACACCGCCGGCGTGGAAATCGGCCGTCGCCATCTGCCGCTGGGCGCCGCGTTCATGAACGGCCCCAACGCCGGCAAGGACGTGTTCATTCCGCTGGACTACCTCATCGGTGGTCAGGAAATGCTCGGGAAGGGCTGGATGATGCTGATGAACTGCCTGTCGGTCGGGCGTTCGATCTCGCTGCCAGCGGTGGGTACCGGCGCGGCCAAGTTCACCAGTCTGGTCACCGGCCAGTACGCGCAGATTCGTGAGCAGTTCAATGTGCCGCTGTCCGCTTTCGAAGGCATTCAGGAAGCCATGGCGCGCATCGGTGGCAACGCGTGGATGATGGATGCGGCGCGGATGCTCACCGCCAACGCCGTGGATCTGGGCGAAAAGCCCTCGGTGCTGTCGGCGATCCTCAAGTATCACCTCACCGAGCGCGGCCGCGAGTGCATCAGTCACGCCATGGACGTGCACGGCGGCAAGGCGATCATCATGGGGCCGAACAACTACCTCGGTCGCAGCTGGAACGGCGCGCCGATCTTCATCACCGTGGAAGGCGCCAACATTCTCTCGCGCAACCTGATGATCTTTGGTCAGGGCGCGATCCGCTGCCATCCGTTCGTGCTCAAGGAAATGGCCCTCGCTGGTCGCGAAGACAAAGATCAGGCGCTCAAGGAATTCGATGGCCTGCTGCTCAAGCACATCGGTTTCGCCGTGAGTAATGCCGCCAGCACGCTGGTGCTGAACCTCGGCCTTGGCCACTTCGAACATGCGCCGGGCGACAAAATCAGCCAGGGTTACTTCCGTGCGCTCAACCGTCAGGCCGCCGCATTCGCCATGCTCGCCGACTTCAGCATGATGCTGCTGGGCGGCGAACTGAAACGCCGCGAACGTCTGTCGGCACGCCTGGGTGATGTGTTGAGCAACCTGTACCTGGCCTCCGCCGCACTCAAGCGCTATCACGATCTGGATTCGCCGCCGTACATGGAGCCGCTGTTCCGCTGGGCCATGGAAGAAAGCCTCGGCCAGTCGGAACGGGCACTGGATGAACTGCTGGGCAATTTCCCCAACAAAGTGCTCGGCTGCCTGTTGCGCGTCATCGTGTTCCCGTTCGGCCGACGCCATAAAGGCCCGTCCGACAAACTCGGTGCCGAAGTCGCGGCAGTCATCGGTCGCGCCAAGGGCGATCCGGCGCTGGAAGAACTGCTTGCCGGCTGCTATCGCCCGCAAGCACCGGACGATGCGGTGGGCGCCCTGCAACACGCCAGCGATCTGCTGAATGCTACACAACCGCTGCACAAAAAACTCCACATCGCCCTGAAAAACGGTCAGGTCAAACCGACTGCGGGCGAACACGCCATCGACGCGGCACTGGAAGCCGGCGTGCTGCAACCGCTGGAAGCGCAGAGCCTGCGTGATGCCGAAGCGGCACGCCGCAAAGTGATCGACGTCGATGATTTCGACAAAGAGGAGCTGGCGCTGGCCGAAGGAAAAATCCGCTGAGACGTGCTGACGTTTAGCGGTTATTTATGAAAAACGGGCGCGGGGGCTTTATACTCCCGCGCCCGTTTTGCTCTTGAGGACTTATCTCGTGTCCAACGTCGTTGCCGACCATCTTGTTTTGCTCGACCACCTGCGCAGTATCCTGGTCGCCGTAGGTGAGGCCGAACAGGTACCCGAAGAAAGCCATGCCCTGTTCCTCGAGCGCTTCGACGAACTGCTGGCCTCCCTGCCGATCGACCCTATCGAAAGCCAATACCTGGGCCAGGACATCCTCACCCAGGTCATCAGCCGCTACCCGCAAATCGCCCACCTGATCCCGCGCGATCTGCTGTGGTACTTCGCCGGCGACTGCCTGCACTACCTGTCCGACGAAGAAATCGACCTGTACCAGGCCCTCGAAGAACGCCGCTTCGAAGCCGAACAGAACGACGAACCCTTCGACTGGAACCAGGAAAAACAACTGATGGCCATGTCCGCACAGGACAGCAAACACTAATTTTCAACACACGATCAGAGGCCCGCTTGGAAATCCCATGCGGGCCTTTTTTTCAAGACCCAAAGCCCCCCCACAAAACCAAAACCAACCAAAACCAAAACCAAAACCAAAGCCAAACACCGCCCGCTCCTCACCACTCAAAACAATGAGCGCAAGCTCGAGTACCGCTCTTGATCTTGCCATGCCGGCCCCATCGGCAGGCTTCGTTACGGGATTGATCCGGGCGTGGGAGCGCAGCGACCGTACGACGCAGTCGTACACATCGAAAGGAGGTGCAGCGAAGCAAACCGGAGACGCTGCGCCCGGATCGATCCCGGAGCGAAGGAACCCCGAGCCCCAGCGAGCGGGCCGAACGCCGGGGCCCAGCCTTTTGGTTCCTTTTTGGCGTTTGAAAAAGGGACTCGCCGTAAGGGCGAAACCGCCAGAAGCACCACCCGAAGCAACGGATATTCACCCAAAACCCAAGCAGCCTGGTCGGCCCCAAGGCCGCCAAGTCCCCCAGAAAAAAACGCTCAAAGCAATCCCTCACTCTCAGGCAACTCATACGCCACAGCCGCGTTGCTCCCGCTAACCGATTTCCCAGGCTTGCCCAACGTCGGCTCCTTCTCCAGACACTCCACCAGATAATCAATAAACACCCGCAACTTCGGTGGCAAATAACGCGTCGGCGAATGCAGCAACCACAACCCGCCGTGGTAAGAGGCAAGGAACGTCCAGTCCGGCAACACCTGCACAATCAGCTTCTGCTCCAACGCATAACGCGCCGTGAAATACGGCAAACTGCCAATCCCGATATGCTGCAACACCGCCCCCAACCGCACGCCCGTATGATTGGCGGCATATCGCCCACGCACACCCACCGTCACCGCCTTGCTGCCCTTCTTGAATTTCCAGCGCGCATCGCTCGGCGTTTCGCCCAGATAAATACAACTGTGGTTGAGCAAATCGTGAGGATGCGTCGGCGTACCGTGTTCAGCCAGATATTGCGGCGTGGCGCAAAGCAAATGGTCGATGGTCAGCAACTGCCGCCCCACCAGACCGGCTGGGGGGCGATCGGTTATGCGAATCGCCAGGTCGACATGATCGTCAATCAAATCGACCTCGCGATCTTCCAGCAATAACTCCACATCCACTTTGGGGTAACGCCGCAGAAACTCCGGCATGTGCGGATGCACCACAAACCGCCCCACCGCTTTCGGCACACTGACGCGCACCAGGCCCTCCGCCTCATGGGTAAATTGGCCACTGATTTCCATCACCGAACGGGCCGCGCTGACCATCTCCCGGCAGCGCTTGAACACCTCTTCCCCGCCGTCACTCAAGCGCAGTTTGCGCGTGGTGCGTTGCAGCAAGCGGGTGGCCAGCGCTTTTTCCAGACGCGAAATACTGCGGCTCACCGCCGATGGTGACGAGCCCATCTGCCGAGCCGCTTCCGAAAAGCTGCCGGTCTCGACCACCTTGACGAAAATCGCCATTTCACCCAGCAGTGGCAGCGGTAGATTGATGCTCACAACGCACAAGTCCTTTGATGTTTGAACGGATTATCACGTTATTGCACGATTCATATAATAAAAATAGAAACTTCAATCAGGGCATGGAATATGACGCTTCGCCTTTTTTTCCATAGCGATGACCTCAAGGCGAATGTCGAAGTCCTCGACTGCACACCCTACGAGAACGAATTCGCCGTGGTGCTGCGCGCCACCTTGTTTCATCCGCAGGGTGGCGGCCAGCCTTACGACACGGGCTGGATCGGTGATGCCGAAGTGCTGCGGGTGGTTCAGGATCCCGAGCGAATCATTCATTACGTCGATCGGCCGGTGAGCCTTGGCATGACGCCGATCCGCGTCGACCGGGAACGCCGTCGTTATAACGCCCGCATGCATTCAGCGGGGCATTTGATCGGTCACTTCATTCAGGCCATGGGCTGGACGCCGGTCAAGGCGCACCACTGGCCAGACGAAGGCCGCGTCCAGTTCAAACCGGGCGACGCCGCGCAAGAAGTACAGGCGCAAGCCGTCCAGCACGGCATCGCGCAGTGGATCGAACACGATCTGCCGCGCCTGACCTCACTGCGCGAAGGCGCGCGGGAAATCGGTTTTGGAGAACTGCCGGCCTACGGCTGTGGCGGCACTCATGTACGCAGCCTGAAGGAATTGGGCACAGTCACGATCGCGTCCCTTTCGCAGAAGAAGGGCACGTTGTCCGTCCACTACAGCGTGGATTGAGCTTTTCGGGCGCTGCCGCCGCGCAGCGTCCGACGCCGGGGGAGCCGCATTCGAAGGTTCCGTTGACTATCGATAGATGGACCTAAACCATGATGCTAGACGTCGAGCGTCTCGATGAGACGTGCATAAAAAAACTGGCCAACGAAGAAGTCCTCGCCATCCGCCTCAAAAGCTTTTTGCCCGAGCCGCTGGCGATCGAGCTCGGCGACAAGATTCTCGCGCCGGGTTTTGAAGGCTACATCAACGCGCCGAGCATCGGCCGTATCGGCATGGCATTTTATGAGGCGGAAAACCAACCGTTACTGATCGAGGATTACTTCGAACGCGCCACCCGCAATATCGCCGAATTGCGCAATCGCTGCGCGCCCTACTCTTCCCCGGTCGACACCCTGCGCTGCATGCTCGATGAATCATGGCCGGCCGGTGCCCACCTGGAAAACCTCTACGGTCGCAAGATGTATGTCGGCCTGTCCCGCGTAGTCAAACCCGGCGTGTGCTTTCTGGCCCACCACGACATCTTCGCCAAAGACGCACCGGACAGCTTCCAGGCGCGCAGCCTCGAAGCGCAGTTCGCCTGCAACGTTTACCTGAACATGCCCACCGAGGGCGGCGCCTTGCAGATGTGGGAAGACGACATCACGCCGGACCAGTTCGATGAAATGCGTGGCGACAGCTACGGCATCGAGCCGTCGCTGCTGGGGCCGCCCGCCCTCGAAGTGCGACCGCAGCCCGGCGATTTCATCATGTTCAATTCGCGCCGTATGCACTCGGTCACCCCAGGCGTGGCGGATCCGCGCTTGAGCCTGTCCTTCTTTGTCGGCTATCGCGGCAATGCTTCCCCTCTGACTTTCTGGAGCTGACATGTTTTCCAACTACCTGGGCGAGTTTCTGGCGCTGGCAACTATTCACTTTCTCGCCGTGGTCGCACCCGGCCCGGACTTCGCCGTGACCATTCGCCAGAGCGTTCGCTTCGGCCGACTGGTGGGGATTTGCACCGCGCTGGGTATTGGCGCGGGGATTTCCGTGCACGTGTTGTACACCTTGCTCGGTGTCGGCGCCTTGATGCACACCACGCCTTGGCTGCTGACGGTGGCCAAAGTGGTCGGCGGCGCATACATCCTTTATCTGGGCATCAGCCTGATCCGCAGCAAACCGAAGAGCAGCGTCGAAGGCGAAAAAAACACTGACGAGCCGCTGGTCGAACAGTCGTTGTTCAAAGCATTCAGCACCGGTTTTCTGACCAACGCGACGAACCCCAAGGCCACGCTATTTTTCCTCGCAATCTTCACCACGATCATCAGCGCCAGCACACCGCTGCAGATCCAGGCGTTCTATGGTTTGTGGATGTGTTTTGTCAACGCGCTGTGGTTCGTGATCGTCGCGCTGTTTTTTTCCAGTAACAAAGTGCGCCTGCTGTTCATGCGCCTCGGACATTGGTTCGAGCGCAGCATGGGCGTCATTCTGATCCTGTTTGCCGGACGCCTGATGCTATCGATGTAAGTCACACAAAAAAGTCCCGGCCATCACCCGCCGGGACTTTTCATTTGTGCGCCTCTTTTGCATTTCTGTGCGACAGATCAAGTTTGTGACTCCCTCTTCACCCGCTCACGGTGTTAGGTTGCAAAATGTTTCTGTCGCAAGCGTCAGACATACTTTCCCAATCTCTAGCAAAGGAATGCCTGTTACATGGTCTTTTCCCTGAAAAAACTGGCCGCCGCCACTCTGGTCCTAGCCAGCCTCACCGCGTTTACCAGCGCCGCCCAAGCCAACATCACTGCCGAGCAGAGCGCAGCGATCCTGAAATCCTTCGACGGCAAGAACGTAGCGGACTTCCGCAGCTTCCTCGGCAGCCTGGCGAAAAGCGACCTGGCCAAAACGGACAACCTCAACCCGTCCGTCAGCGCCTTCCTCGACAACAAAACCTTGAATGCCGAACAGCAGAATGAAATCCATCGCCTGCTGGGTATCTACACCCGTGTGAAATACGGCAAGGCCGCGCTGGAAACACTGCACCAACTCGTCGAGATTCCGACCTTCCGCAAGGACGGCGTGGCGCAACACGACAACCCTGAATTCATCAAGATTGCCGGTGAGATTCAGAAACTCGCCGAATCCTTCAATCTGAAATTCCGCAATGTCGATAACCGTGTCTACGAAATCTCTCTGGACGGCAAAGGCAACGAAGTCGTCGGAATTCACGCGCACGCCGATGTGGTGCCAGTAACACCGGAAAACTGGGTGCTCAAGGACGGCACCAGGCTCGACCCGTTCAAGGTCACGCTGATTGGCGATCGCATGTACGGGCGCGGCACCGAGGACGACAAGAACGCCATTGTCGTCGCGCTGTACGCCATGAAGGTGATCAAGGACGAGAAACTGCCGCTGGCGCGTAACTTCAAGTTGCTGGTCGATACCACCGAGGAAACCACGGGCAACGCCATCCCTTACTATTTCGAGCGTAACCCGACGCCCACCTACAACATGGCGCTGGACGGCGGTTACCCGGTGGTGATTGCCGAGAAGGGCTACGGCACCGTCATGGCCAACTTCGCCAAGCGCAAGGCCGAGGGCAACGGCGCAGAAATCGTGTCGATGACTGGCGGCAAGGCGACCAACCAGATTCCGTCCGCCTCAGTGGTGACACTGGTAACCGACAAACCTGCCGAGCTGGCAGCGAGCCTGCAAAAAGCCGGAGACGCCTACGCCAAAGCCAACGGCGGCGACTTCCAGGTTGCTGCAAAAGTTGAAGGCAAAGACGTCAAGTTGACCGTCACCGGCGTTTCCGCGCACTCCTCCGAACCCGAGTCGGGCATCAACCCGGTCGCACGCATGCTGAGCTTCATCAACAGCCTGGACGGCAAAGTCGCGCTCAAGCACAACCAATTCACCGACGCCGCGCGCTATGCCGACGACAACTGGGGCCTCGACTATCTGGGCAAGAAACTCGGGGTGGGCTTCTCGGACGCGTTCATGGGACCACTGACGACATCCCTGACCTATGTGGGTGAGGATGACAAAGCCTTCAAGCTGGCGGTCAATTTGCGCGTGCCGAAAGGCAAGTCTCCAGAAAAACTCAAGGCTGAGCTCGCTGAAAAACTGGATGCCTGGAGCAAGAAGACTCACGTCGCTGTAGCGTTCGACTACTCAGTGGCCGAACCGATGTATCGCAACCCCGAGGGTGAGTGGGTCAAGGCGTTGCTCGCAGTGGCCAGCGAAAACCTCGGCATGAAGTCAGAGTTCGGTACTTCCGCTGGTGCGACCTCGGTTCACGAATTGCCGAACGGGGTGCAATTCGGCCTGGCTCGGCCTGAGGCCAAATACACCGGGCACACCGATGGCGAATTCAAAACCGTGGATCAGTTCCTGCTCGATTTGCAGATCGTCACGGAAATGATGGGGCGTGTCGGGCAGTTGCCGAAGCTGTAAAGCGCTGTTTAAACCCGGTCAGCGATAATCGGGTCGAGATAAGAAAGGACCTGTTAAAGGTCCTTTTTTATTCCAAGTGCGTCCGTGGAACGCTGCGCAGAGCATGCCCAACCTATGCGCAAGGACTCTAGCCACATCAGCCGCCGAAAGGCCCCCGCCAAAGACAGCCAAAACTGACAGCCTATTACACCGGTAATTGTAGGACATCTCTTGATCGTCCACGCCCTCTTGAAGCGCCAAACCTTGCCTGCCTAGAGTGGCGCCAGCAGCGAACATCCATGCAGGACTGGCGTTGCAGCTCTCAACCCATAGATAGAAGAGTGCACGCGATGAGTGACGCCGTATCGAACAGAGCCACCCACACAGAACCCGCACCTGTCGCCTCGCCCGAAAACACCCTTGAACCGACGTCTACTGGCACCAAACCCGAACCGCTGCTGGCAGATCCCGAATTCGTCATGCGCGGCCTGGCCTGGAACCCGCTGTGCGATGCCGCCACGCCGCTGATCGGCCTAGTGATTCGCCTGCGCCGCCTGGACCAACACGACAACGTGCCCGCGCTCTATCAAAGCGTCAGCAACCAGATCACTACGATCATGGAAGAAGTCAGCCAGCTCGACTACGACGCCGGCATGCTCAAGACCTACTCCTACAGCCTGTGCCTGTTGTTGGACGAGGTAGTCATGCGCACTGCCTGGGGCAAGTCCTCCACTTGGAGTGCACGCTCACTGCTCAGTCAGTTTCATGGGGAGACGTGGGGCGGCGAAAAATTCTTTACCGTCATGAACAACATGATCCCCGAAGCGGCCAGGTACCAGCATGTACTTGAGTTCATGTACCAGTGTTTGATCTCCGGCCTCAAAGGCAAATATGGCGCCCGTATCAACGGCGATGCCGAAATACAGAAGATCATCGACCAGTTGCACGGCCTGCTGCGCCCCTTGCGCGGCGAGACGCCCAAGCGTCTGACCGACCCGCTGAAAAACGTGGCGCCGCGCAACTACCGGATCAAACGCGCCTGGCCGTTGTGGACGCCGTGGGCCATGGCCGCCGTCGTGCTGACGGTCGCCTACACGATCTACTCGATCCGCCTGAACGCCATCACCCAAGAAGTCCTTGCGTCACTGGACAAAATTCTCAAGCTCTAACTCCCGTGTGAACGCCATAAGGAGGCTCTATGCCTGCCGTCGTTTTGGTCGGTCACGACCATGCTTGTCCAGCGTGTGGCCCAGCCACTGTCGCCAGTGGATCAGGGAGTCTCACTGTCAATGGCCGGGCTGTTGCACGCGCTGGCGACACACTCAGTTGCGGTGCCGTGATCATCAGCGGTTCACCCTCGATGATCATCAACGGCAAGGCCGTAGCCCGTGTCGGCGATAGCACCGACCACGAAGGCGTGCTGGAAAACGGCGACGCCAGCTGGTTGATCAACTGACCCGGACTCACCACAAGGAGGTTTCATGCCACGCCAAAGCGACCTGCGTTACACCTTCGAACCGCTGCGGGGCGATCCTTTCGAAGTGGTCTCGTTCACCCTTGAAGAAGGACTCTCCCAGCCCTTCAAACTCGAACTGGAGCTGGTCAGTCACCACCCGGCCATCGACTTCTACCGCATGCTTGACCTGGCCGCCGTGTTCACCATCTGGCGCGATGACACTCCAGTGCGCTACGTCCACGGTTTGGTCAGTCTCTTCCAGCAGGGCGACACCGGCTTTCGCCGCACCCGTTACACCGCCATAGTCGAGCCAACCCTGAAGCGTTTCGACCTGCGTTCCAATTGGCGGATCTTCCAGAGCCAAACGGTGCCAGACATCATCACCAGCATGCTGGCCGAGCAGAAACTGACCGATATCCGCAGCGAAATCTGCTTCGAGCACCAACCCCGCGAATACTGTGTGCAGGCCGGCGAAACCGACCTCGACTTCATCGCCCGCCTCGCCGCAGAAGAAGGCCTGCTCTACACCTTCGAACACCGTGCCGACGGCCACACGCTGATCCTGACAGACCGCGTCGGCGGCCTCGGCACCATCGGCACCCACACCGATTGCCCGGTAATCTACCAGGCCATGGGTGGCGGCGATTCCATGGAGCCGGCCCTGACCCGCTTCCACTACACCGAACAAGTGCGTACCGCCCGCCAGGTGCAGCGCGACTACACCTTCACCCACCCGCGCTACAACCAGCAGCACACCGCCACCGGCGACCAGGACCTGAACAACCAGCACAAGGACTATGAACGCTACGACTATCCCGGGCGCTACAAACGCGATATCGCCGGCAAGCCCTTTACCAAGACCCGCCTGGCAGCCCTGCGCAACGACGCCAAATTGGCCCATGTGGAAGGCGACGATGAACGTCTGCAACCGGGGTTGGCGTTCGACCTGAACGATCATCCCCGCGAGGACTTCAATGACCGCTGGCGCACCATCGCCATCAGGCACGAAGGCAAGCAGCACACCAGCCTGCAGGAAGAATCGTTTGGCAGTGGCCTCGGTACCTCCTACACGTTAAAGGCCAGCGCCATCCGCTGGACCTCCGATTGGAAGGCACCGCTACGCGACAAACCCTGCATCGATGGCCCGCAGATCGCCACGGTGGTTGGGCCTCCCGGTGAAGAGATCTATTGCGATGAATGGGGCCGGGTCAAGGTGCAGTTTCCTTGGGACCGTTCGGACAAAAACAACGATCAGAGTTCGTGCTGGATTCGTGTGGCCCAAGGCTGGGCCGGTGCGACTTGGGGCGCCATGGCCGTGCCTCGGATCAATCAGGAACTGATCATCAGCTTTTTGGACGGCGATCCTGACCAGCCGATCGCCACGGGGCGGACCTACCGCCAAACAAATCTGCCGCCGTATGAGCTGCCCAAGCACAAAACACGAATGACCATCAAAACCCGCACCCACAAGGGCTCTGGCTTCAACGAGCTGCGCTTTGAGGATGAACTGGGCCACCAGGAAGTGTTCATCCATGCCGAAAAAGACAAGAACGTCCACATCAAACACAACAACACCACCTACGTGGGTAACGACCGAAGCGAGAGGGTCGAACACGACGAGCAGGTAGACATCGGCCATAACCGCAACGAGCGTGTAGGTAACGATGAGCACATTGCTATTGTGCAGGATCAGCATCTGGAACTGGGCCGTGATCGAATTCAGACGCTAGGGCGTAACCATCACACCAGCATCGGCGGGGACCGCGTCGAGGAAATCGCCAACAACCGGCACGATAAAATTGCCGCTGACCATAACATTCAGATCGGAGGCAGTGCTGAGCAATCAGTCCGGAACCGCTATTACCTGTCCGCTGGGCAATGCATTGAGCAAAAAACGACAGTGTTCGATGTCACATCGGGAGAACGCATTGTCCTGAGAGCCCCCGGCGGCAGCATCACGATTGATAGCGATGGCATTACTCTTGATGGGCTGACCATCAAGATCAAAGGCCCCGTCAGCGCGGATGCAATCGGTACGGGCAATCCGCTTGGCAGTCCACAATCACCTCCCGCGCCGCCTGGAGCATTTTTGGGACGTTACACATTGCTGAAGAGCGATCAGCGTGCCTTCGCAGGCTATCGGTATCGCATCACCGATGGCGCCACCCTACTGACGGAAGGCCTGACTTGCCCCCAAGGGGGAACTGATTGGACTGTTACCGAGGCATCCAGATCCGTGCAGGCCCAAAAGGCAATCATGCGCGACGATCAGCGAATCACCGAAAGCTGGCAGCCCTATCTGATGGCTTTCGATGATGAAGCCCCACCTGGAGAGACCAAGGCCATTTTTCCTGATGACTTTCTTGCTCAGCACAGTGGAGACCTCGACTGATGCCAGTAGCCCCCATTGTCCGTACT
The DNA here is from genome assembly GCF_014270125.1 of Pseudomonas sp. SWRI99. Lineage (NCBI taxonomy): Bacteria > Pseudomonadati > Pseudomonadota > Gammaproteobacteria > Pseudomonadales > Pseudomonadaceae > Pseudomonas > Pseudomonas sp. SWRI99. Next base: position 66,018 of record NZ_JABWQR010000035.1, read on the forward strand.
CTCGCTCACGTCATCGACAGAGCCTATCGGGCCTACCGAGCAAACCAGGCTTATGAAAACGCAAAAACCGCCGCCGAGTTGGCCCAACTTGCAGTAGAGATCAACGAGCGAAGAAACCAGATTAAAAAAATGCTTCGAGCAACTATCGAAGCAATGACGCGTGAAATCGACGTTAAAAGCTCCACGTTTGCCGCAGTGGATCCGGGCGGCAACAGCACGGTTTCTCGAAGAGGCAAGGAGAACTTGAATTTCAAGGAATATATCGAACGTAAAGTGCCTTTTCGCCCAGCTATTAGCCAAGTCTGCACAGTTGCCCTGCAGATGCCGATCAAGGTGCCACGCCGCATTCGTAAGAAAATCGCTGGCGATAGCGTGGAAACCACGATTGAGGTTGCACTCAAACAGTTCACCGCCTCGCTGTTCTTTGAATCCGTAGACGAGGCACTGGAATGGCGAAGTCCACTCAAGGCCGAGCCCAATTACAACGGCAGCAGCAAGAAAGCCTTACTGGGGATCCCTGCAACTCGTCCCAAACGGTTCGGCAGCGATATTCAGCCGTTTTGGCCACGGCCTAGAGGATTGCTAGCGCCTGATCTAGTCGTTGTTGAGTACCGACAAGAGCCATTCGAATCGGAAAATGTGTTTGCGGCGGTAGAAATCAAGTTTCCAGGGGATTGGGTAAAACAAAAACAAATCGACCAATACGCTGAGCTTATGGAGCCGAGAACCGGCGTCAACCGAGAAAAGATTGGTCGGGAGAAAGTGGCCTTGCTACGGGTGCCGGAGGATTGCACTGGCTTCCATGCAGATGAAAACAAATCCAAGCCAAGCGAACAGGCACGGAGGAAGAAATAACTATGAGCACTACTCATCAGATGTTTACCACCGAAGAGAGAGATCTCTTTATCGAGCTCCTTAAGGAATGGCCAAACTCGGAATCAGGCACTGAGGAAGCTTCACATAGCGTCAGCCCTTTCATTAACTTCTATTTCCCTCCTCGCCCGGACAAACACCAAGAAGAAGCGCTGCTGATGGTGGATATCCATGAAGCCTTCGAACAACTCCTTGGCAAGCCTTACACTGTTGGCACCCATCCGATTTCGGAACGCCCACACCCATATGGCTCGGCACGCCTGCCAAACCTGCGCGAACAGGCCAGGAAAAGTTTCGACAACGAAGCCTTTGTTTTTAATTTTACCGACGAAAAAAATCATGCCTCGTCACCGACGACAGCAGGATATTTCTGGCGCACATGGTTCAAAAAATACGAAGGAAGAAGAACCGCGCACTCCTCAGTCACGTTCTATTACCGCTGGCAATGGTGGCTGGACAACCGCGAAGCGTGGCGCCGCTTTGTGTTCAAGACCATTGATCTGCTCAAGGCGCATCAGGTCTACAGTGGCTTCGCCATGGCCAACCCACTCGAATTTGGTACGCGATCAGCCGTCACCACTTGGGAGCGAGCACTCGCCCCCAGCTTCTACGGCCTGGATATCGACTACGCGTTCAGCATGCGCGGCGAACTGCTCAATGGCATCCGTCCCCCCACCTGGGCCTTCCTCCTCTCCGACCACTGGCGCGAAAAGCTTGACCTGACCCGCGAACAAGTACGTTCGGCACTGTCTCATCGCCGCATCAGCATCACCGAGTTACAAAGCGGCCAATGGATCGAACTGGGCGAACAGCCAGAATTGTATCCGGTCGAACAAGGCGTGCCCGAACTACCCATGCTCTTGAACAAACTGCTCAAGCCTATCCGCTACGACGACTTGGGTTTGCTGGGCTTCGGCCAATGGGACGGCGACCCCAACGAGCGTTTCACGGATGCTGACAGCCGTCGCTGGATGGCCCGCTTTGACCCTGACAGCGATTGGCCGACGCCAACAACGCGCTTTATCGCTCCACCCTCAATGCCTTCCGGCCAAACCTCTGCGCCCCTAACTCTTCGCAGCGTAGCGGGAACCGCTTGCATTCAATCCGGATGGTGGCTGGTTCCAGGACGGGCGGAAACCCGACAAGCTTTCAAACAGGGCGAAATAATGCCAAACGTCGCCGGGGCGTCCACGGACGACTGGGTGACCTGGCAGCGTGACCTTGATCAGACACCACCCGAGCCTGCGCGCTTTGCCAACACCCATGATCCGGCTCCTCGCGCGGGACGCTGGGAACTTGAAAACGACCGCTTCGTCGCATGCGACGTTCAATTGAACGAACCACTCCCCGCCCACGAAGGACGCGTGGTGAAATGGCATTGGTCAGTCAGCGGGATGCGTGCGAATAGCGGTCAGCCCTGCCCATATCCGGGTGCCTGGGTGTGTGAGTACAGGCCGGGAAATCAGCAAGTCATTGAGTATGACGCTGTCATGCCGACAGTGAATGGTGAAAGAGTCGTCTGGCTTTGGAAGGGGCTGGAGCCATCGAGATAGCGACGCACAGCAACCCAAGTCGATATTTTCTCGGCCTCCGAGCCTCCTTTCACCAGCGGCTGGCAAAGGTTTGCAACGGGGTCGGCGCGCCGGTGACCAACAAGGCCATACGCCGCGACAGCCGAAATTCAGCAAGCTGCGCCGCGGATGGATTTGGTAAGGTCGGGCTCAATATGAAAAGGACCTGCGACAGCTCCTTTTTTACCGCCACCACAAACCGCGCACAAACAAAAACGCCGATCATCACTGATCGGCGTTTTTGTGAAATTGGAGCGGGAAACGAGACTCGAACTCGCGACCCCGACCTTGGCAAGGTCGTGCTCTACCAACTGAGCTATTCC
>NZ_JABWQR010000036.1:0-65696 GCF_014270125.1 Pseudomonas sp. SWRI99
CGATAGCATTCTGTCAGTTGATTCATCTTTGACTGATACACCGCGATCGCGAGCAGGCTCACTCCTACAAGGGTCGGTGTGAAACCTTAAAGTGTGGCCAGGGCACGCAACCGCGCCGCGTCGAGGATTTCGATTTCGCCGTACGCCAGGCCAATAATCCCCTGCCCCTGCAAATCCTTGAGGATCTGATTAGTGGTCTGCCGCGACAGCGCAAGCATCGCCGCCAATTGCTCCTGCGGCAGTTGCAGCACCCGACGTGGCGCCTCGAGTTCGCCGTAGCCTTCGGCAATCATCAGCAAGCGATGGGCCAGACGCGCCGGGGCTGGCAACAGGCTCAGCTGTTCAAGGTTGATAAAGGCCAGGCGCAACTTATGGCTCATCAGCAGCGCCAGATGCCGCCAATACAGCGGCTGTTCATCGAGCAGCTTGAGCAACGCTGCCTGCGGAATATTCAGCAAGGTGCACGAGCCGACGGCATAGGCGTCATGGGTGCGTGGCTGGCCGTCGAACAGGCAGATTTCACCAAACCAGTGCGGCGCCTCCACCAGGCTCAGCAACGCCTCTTTACCCTGCTCGCTGACCGCGCCGATGCGCACGGCGCCGTCGAGCACCGCGTACAGACCGCACGGCGCATCGCCACGCTGGAACAGACGCTGCCCCGCCGTCAGCCGCCGCTCGCGGGCCAGCGCCAGCAGGCTATCCTGAAAGGACACCGGCAGATGACTGAACCACTGGCCGCTCAGCAGCCGTGCACGAATTTCCATAACCACTCCTGGAGTGTCGCCTGCCCGACAGAGCGAACGCGGATCCCGAGGGATGATGCGGTCAACCCTACTGGAGGACCAACAATGAAAAGCCTCGCCGATTACCTCAGTCAATACGCCGCCTACCACCGCGACCCGCGCAACATTGCCAGCCACTTTATCGGTATTCCGCTGATTGTGGTGGCGGTGGCTGTCTTGTTGTCGCGACCGCAGTGGTCGCTGGGCGCGTTGTGGCTGTCCCCCGCCGTTGTGGTGGCGCTGGCCTCGGCGTGGTTTTACCTGCGCCTGGAGCTGAAGCTCGGCGTGTTGATGACGGTGCTGATGGGCCTGTCGGTCTGGGCCGGGCATGCCCTGGCGCAGCAGAGCACGATGGTCTGGCTGAGCAGCGGGTTGGCGATGTTTGTGGTGGGCTGGGTGATCCAGTTTGTCGGGCACCACTACGAAGGGCGCAAACCGGCGTTTGTCGATGACATCAGCGGGTTGATTGTCGGGCCGCTGTTTGTCGTGGCGGAACTGGCGTTTTTGCTCGGGATGCGGCAGGAGTTGAAGCAGGCGATCGAAGCGCGGGCAGGAGCGGTGCGGGTCAATCCGAATCGAAAAGCGGCGGCTTAGGCCGCTTGAAAGATCGCAGCCTGCGGCAGCTCCTACATCCGCTCGTTCCCACGCTCTGCATGGGAACGCCGCCATGGACGCTCCGCGTCCACTGTCACGCGGAGCGTCACGGGATGCATTCCCACGCAGAGCGTGGGAACGATCAAAGCTTTGCTTCTAAAGGTTGGCGACTTTCTGCCAGACCTTGGGTTTGAAGAACAGGATCTCACCCTTGGCCAGGCCGATCAGGCTGTCATGATCCTTGACCACTTCGGCCTCAATCAGATCCGTCTGCCCTTCCACCTTCAGCGTCACCCGCGTCGTCGCGCCCAATGGGCGAATATCGCGCACCTCCGCGGCATGGTGATCTTCGAGTTCATGTCTGGACAGCGACACCTCGTGCGGGCGGAACAGCACGTGGTTGTCGTCGCTGAGCAGCAAACGGTTGGAATCACCGAGGAAATGATAAACAAAATCGCTGGCCGGGTTTTCGTAGACGTCGCCCGGTGAGCCGATCTGCTCGATCACGCCCTTGTTCATCACCACGATGCGGTCGGCGACTTCCATCGCTTCTTCCTGATCGTGGGTCACGAACACCGACGTCAGGTTGATATCCTCGTGCAGCCGCGCCAGCCAGCGGCGCAGTTCTTTACGCACCTTGGCGTCGAGGGCACCGAACGGCTCGTCGAGCAGCAGCACTTTCGGCTCCACCGCCAGGGCACGGGCCAGGGCGATGCGCTGACGCTGGCCACCGGACAACTGCTCCGGGTAGCGATCCGACAACCAGTCCAGTTGCACCATGTTCAGCAGTTCGTGAACCTTGGTGGCGATCTGGCTTTCGCTCGGGCGCTGGTTTTTCGGTTTCATGCGCAGGCCGAACGCGACGTTGTCGAACACCGTCATGTGGCGGAACAAGGCGTAATGCTGGAACACGAAACCAACGTTGCGATCACGCACGTCGTGGCCGGAGACGTCCTCGCCATGGAACACGATGTTGCCCTGATCCGGAGTTTCCAGACCGGCGATAATCCGCAGCAAGGTGGTTTTGCCGCAGCCCGACGGGCCGAGCAGCGCCACCAGTTCACCGCTCTGGATGTCCAGGCTGATGTTGTCCAGCGCCTTGAACGCATTGAAATTCTTGCTGACGTTACGCACTTCGATCGACATGAGTTATTCCTCCGCGGCGCTGGCGCGCAGGCGGTTGATACGGTTTTCGCTCCACTGCTTGAGCAGCAGGATGAAGAGCGCCAGGATCAGCAACAGGCTCGCCACGGCGAACGCGGCCACATGGTTGTATTCGTTGTAGAGGATCTCGACGTGCAGCGGCAAGGTGTTCGTCACCCCGCGAATGTGCCCGGACACCACCGACACCGCACCGAATTCACCCATGGCCCGCGCGGTACACAGCACCACGCCATAGATCAGGCCCCACTTGATGTTGGGCACGGTGACGTGCCAGAACATCTGCCAGCCATTGGCGCCCAGCAGCCGTGCGGCTTCTTCTTCCTGAGTGCCTTGTTCCTGCATCAGCGGGATCAGTTCACGGGCCACGAACGGCACGGTGACGAAAATCGTCGCCAACACGATGCCCGGCAGGGCGAAGACAATCTGGATGTCATGATCCTGCAGCCACGGCCCGAACAGGCCCTGGGCGCCGAACATCAGCACGTAGACCAGACCGGCGATCACCGGCGATACCGAGAACGGCAGATCGATCAGCGTCACCAGCATGCTCTTGCCGCGGAACGAGTACTTGCTCACGCACCACGCTGCGCTGACGCCGAACACCAGGTTCAGCGGCACCGAAATCAGCACGGCGAACACGGTGAGTTTCAATGCCGACAGTGCATCCGGTTCAAAGATTGCGGTGAAGAATGCACCGAGACCATTCTTCAAACCTTGCGATACGACGATGAACAATGGCAGCAGCAAAAACAGGAAAAAGATCAGCCAGCCAAGACCGATCAGGATTCTGCGCGAAGTGGCGCTGCCGCGCCGCGCAGCATTGGCCGAGGAAGCGGCCGCAATAGACGATTGGGACATGTTCGCGCCTCCTTATGGGGTTTCGATGCGCCGCTGCAGCAAGTTGATCAGCAGCAACAGGACAAAGGAAACCACTAGCATCAACACGCCGATGGCCGTGGCGCCGGTGTAATCGTACTGGTCGAGCTTGACCATGATCAGCAGCGGCAGGATTTCGGTTTTCATCGGCATGTTGCCGGCGATGAAAATCACCGAACCGTACTCACCGACGCCGCGGGCAAATGCCAGGGCAAAACCGGTCAGCCAGGCGGGCAGCAGCGCGGGTACGAGGATGTGGCGGAATACTTGCCACGGCTTCGCACCGAGGCAGGCGGCAGCTTCTTCGACTTCGCGAGGAATGTCGGCCAGCACCGGCTGCACCGTGCGCACCACGAAGGGCAGCGTAACGAAGGTCAGCGCCAGGGTGATGCCCAACGGCGTGTAGGCGATCTTGAAGCCGAGGTCAGCGGCAAATTGCCCGACCAGTCCGGCCGGCGCGTATAGCGCGGTCAGGGCGATGCCGGCCACGGCGGTCGGCAGGGCGAACGGCAGATCGATCATCGCGTCGATCACCTTGCGCCCGGGGAAGGTGTAGCGCACCAGCACCCAGGCCAGCAGCGTGCCAATGATGCCGTTGATGATCGCTGCGCACAGCGCGGTGCCGAAGCTCAGCTTCAACGCCGCCAACACCCGCGGTGCGGAGATGATCGTCCAGAACTGATCCCAGGTCAGCTGGGCGGCGTGGACGAACATCGCCGCCAGCGGGATAAGCACAATCAGGCTGAGGTACACCAAGGTGTAACCCAGCGTCAGCCCGAAGCCGGGTATGACGGGGGAGATACGACGCGACATATAAGTCCTTGGTTAAAAAGCATTCCGCTGAACGCACCAATGTGGGAGCGGGCTTGCTCGCGAAGAGGGAGTATCAATCAACTGTACGTCGTCTGACACTCCGCTTTCGCGAGCAAGCTCGCTCCCACATTTTCCGCGCCTGGCTTCAGGCTTGATGTGAGGCTGAAGTCAGCTTACTGCGCCTGATAAATCTGGTCGAACACGCCACCGTCATTGAAGAATTTAGGCTGCGCGCTTTTCCAGCCGCCGAAGTCCTTGTCGATGGTCACCAGCTCCAGTTTCGGGAACTGCTGGGCGTATTTGGCCGCGACGTCCTTGTCCCGTGGACGATAGAAGTTCTTTGCGGCAATTTCCTGGCCGGCCGGGCTGTACAAGTGCTTGAGGTAGGCTTCGGCGATCTGCGCGTTGCCCTTCTTCTCGGCGTTCTTGTCGACCACGGCCACCGGCGGTTCGGCGAGGATCGACAGCGAAGGCACGACGATATCGAATTTGTCCGCGCCGCCGTCTTCTTTCAGCGCCAGGAACGCTTCGTTTTCCCAGGCCAGCAACACGTCACCCTGACCGTTGTTGACGAAGGTGATGGTTGAACCACGGGCGCCGGTGTCGAGGATCGGCACGTGCCTGAACAGGGTTTGCACGTATTGCTTGGCCTTGGCTTCGTCACCGCCGTTGGCTTTCAGGCCGTAGGCCCACGCGGCAAGGAAGTTCCAGCGGGCACCGCCGGAGGTTTTCGGGTTAGGGGTGATGACCGAGACGTCATTCTTGATCAGATCGCCCCAGTCCTTGATGCCTTTCGGGTTGCCCTTGCGCACCAGGAACACGATGGTCGAGGTGTACGGCGTGCTCGCTTGCGGCAAACGTGTCTGCCAGTCGGCAGGCAGTGACTTGCCGAGTTTCGCCACTTCGTCGATGTCGCCGGCCAGCGCCAGGGTCACCACGTCGGCACGCAGACCATCGATGACTGCTCGCGCCTGTTTACCCGAGCCACCGTGCGACTGCTGGATTTTCACCGTGTCGCCAGCGTGGTCTTTCTGCCAGAACTTGATGAATTCGGCGTTGTAATCCTGATACAGCTCGCGCGTCGGGTCATACGACACGTTGAGCAGCTCGTAATCCTTGGCAACGGCGGAACCGGCAAACACGGCACTGGCCAGCGCGGCCAAAGCGTAACGGCGAATCGACGACATGGTGAAAGCTCCTGGAATTCTCGGTGGTGGCTTTTTCTTATGTATTGCGAAGATCGGGTGTGTCGGTTCAAAGATCGCAGCCTGCGGCAGCTCCCGCATCAAGCTCCCCGCAGGAACTGCCGAGGCTCGGGCCGCGATCGGACGATCTTTTGATCGTCAGCTCAGCCCGGTTGTTTGCCCGGTTGCTGCAAACGGAATTTCTCTTTGCGTTCTATCTGCACGACCTGGGCGTTGTGCACAGTGATCTCCACCGCGCCGAACCGCAGATCGCGCAGGGCGCTCTGGATTTCACGCAAGATGGTGTTTTCGTCCTGACCGTCAACGCTGCGAAGGGATGCGCTCATGGTGCTGCTCCTTTGAAGGGGATTTGCCTGGCAGTGGCGGCACTGCGTTCGGCGTGGGAGCAATATAAGAGAGCCACAGATATTCTTAAAAAGACTATTTAAGAATGTTTATATAACCGGAAAAACAATATGTGGCCGGGCAAGGGTTTGCGCGCTGTCGCAGGTTCCTAAAAACACCGCCGCCCCCTGTGGCGAGGGAGCTTGCTCCCGCTCGAGTGCGAAGCGCTCGCCGTTTTTAAGGGGGCTGCTACGCAGCCCAGCGGGAGCAAGCTCCCTCGCCACAGGGGGGGGGTTCAGCCGATCATTGGCGCGGGCGCCCAATCAATTTCATGGGCGGGAGTGGGCCGTGCAAACCAATACCCCTGCCCCAACTCACACCCCTGATCCAGCAGAAACGCCGCCTGCTCAACCTGCTCGATCCCCTCGGCATGCACCTGCATCCCCATGCTCCGGGCCAGTGCGATAATCACCCGGACAATCGCCGCATCGTCTTCGTCCCACGGCAGCCCGGCGACGAAACCCTGATCGATCTTCAGCTTCTGTACCGGCAGACGCTTGAGCCGCAGCAGCGACGAATAACCCGTGCCGAAATCATCGATGGCCAGGCGCACGCCCAGCTCTCGCAAACGATGCATCTGCTCAAGCGCCACTTCCGGATCATCCATCACCGCGCTTTCAGTGACTTCCAGTTCCAGGCAGGCCGGATCCAGCCCGGTGTCGTGCAGCACCTGCGCCACTTGCTGGTACAGCTCACGCCGGGCAAACAAACGCGACGACACGTTCACGGCGACGAACGACAGCACTACGCCACTCTGCTGCCATTGGCACATCTGCCGGCAGGCCTGCTGCATCACCCAGGCGTCGATGTCGGCAATCAATCCGGTGCGCTCGGCAATCGGGATGAACTCCGCTGGCGACACCAGCCCTCGCTGCGGATGCTGCCAGCGCACCAGTGCCTCGACGCCGATCAGTCGGCTGGTTTGCAAGTCATGCACCGGTTGGTAGTACACCCGCAGTTCCTGCTGCTCCAGTGCGCGGCGCAATTCGAAGGCGATTTCGACCCGCTGCTGGGCGTGGGCGGTGAGTTCCTCGGTGTACAGCGCATAACCGTTGCGCCCGCTGGTTTTCGCCTTGGACAGCGCCGCATCGGCATTGCGCAGCAACTGCTCGGCGTTCAGCGCGTCACTGGGAAACAGGCTGATGCCGATACTGGCATTGATGAACAGTTGATTGCCGTCGATGCAGAACGGCTCTTTGAGCGCATCGAGCATGCGCTGGGCCAACGCCGCCGCCTGTCCCGGCTGTGGACAACGCTCCAGCAGCAGCGCGAATTCATCGCCGCCAAGCCGCGCCAGGGTGATGCCCGCCCCGAACAGACCCTGCAAGCGCGCCGCCACAGCCTTGAGCAGGCGATCGCCGACGTTATGCCCCAGGCTGTCGTTGATCAGCTTGAAATGATCCAGATCGAGCATCAGCAGCGCACAACCGTGCCTGTGTGTCTGGGCCGACGCCAGCGCCTGTTCGGCGCGGTCGCTGAACAGCAGGCGGTTGGGCAGGTCCGTCAGCGGATCGTGGTGGGCGAGGTGCTTGAGTTCCTGCTCGGAATTCTTGATGGCGGTGATATCGGAAAACACCGCCACGTAATGGCTGAGCCGGCCCTGGTCATCGTGAATGACGCGGATGGTTTGCCATTGCGGATAGATCTCGCCGCTTTTACGACGGTTCCAGATTTCGCCGCTCCACTCGCCGGACGCGCTCAGCGTGGCGAACATCGCCTGATAGAAACCCGGCGGGTGGTGGCCGGACTTGAACAGGCTGGGCTGCTGGCCAATCACTTCGTCGCGCTGATAACCGGTGATCGCCATAAAGGCGCGATTGACGTGAACGATCAATCCCTGACGATCGGTGACCAGCACCCCCTCGCGGGTGCAATCGAACACGGCGGCGGCCTGCCGCAGGCGCTCGCGGTCAGCGTGGCGCTCACGCAAGCGCGCACCGATGCCGATAAACGCACACAGGCGTGCCCGCGCCACGAAAATCAGCCCGGCACTGATCGCGGCCAGCACATAACCGTTGATCAGTTGCCATCGGACAACATCGACGGGGTCATGGAAGAAATTGTTTAATAAATGATCAGTGCCTTGCAGCCAGACCACGGCAAGTACCAGATAGAGCAGCGCTGCACGCAAGGCATCGCGATAAGTGGCAGGCATTCGACTGTCCATGTCCCTACAAAAAGGTTGGAATTATAGGTCAAGAAACATCCAGCGACGCTTCTCTTGAAGGGCGACTGGTTTTATCTGTGTGCTTAGTGATAATGCAACGGCTGTTTTTATCTTTATCGAGGGCCCTATAGCCTATGTGGTACGAAGGTTTTCTTGGCTTGTCGGCCTGGTCTCTGGTCGCAGTCACCCTGCTGATGACCCATGTGACGATTGTCGCCGTCACGGTCTATCTGCACCGCTATTCGGCGCACCGTTCGCTTGAGCTGAACGCTGGCCTGAAACATTTCTTCCGCTTCTGGCTGTGGCTGACCACGGCGCAGAACACCCGCGAGTGGACCGCTATCCACCGTAAACACCACGCCAAATGCGAAACCGAAGATGACCCGCACAGCCCGGTCGTCAAAGGCCTTTCCACAGTACTGCGCACCGGTGCCGAGCTGTACCGCGCCGAAGCGCAGAACCCGGAAACCCTGCGCATCTACGGCAAGAACTGCCCTGAAGACTGGGTCGAACGCAACGTTTACAGCCGCTACCCGCTGCTCGGCGTGGCGATCATGGGCGTGATCGACTTGCTGCTGTTCGGCACCATCGGCATCACCATCTGGGCGATTCAGATGATGTGGATCCCGGTGTGGGCCGCCGGCGTGATCAACGGCCTGGGCCATGCCGTCGGCTACCGCAACTTCGAATGCCGCGACGCGGCGACCAATCTGGTGCCGTGGGGCATCCTGATCGGCGGCGAAGAACTGCACAACAACCATCACACCTACCCCAACTCGGCCAAGCTGTCGGTGAAGAAATGGGAATTCGACCTCGGTTGGGCGTGGATCAAAGTCTTCAGCTTCCTGGGTCTGGCCAAGGTGCAGCGCGTCGCCCCGATTGCCCACCGCGTCGAAGGCAAGGGCAGCCTGGACATGGACACCGCGATGGCGATCCTCAACAACCGTTTCCAGATCATGGCCCAGTACCGCAAGCTGGTCATCGGTCCGCTGGTCACGCAGGAGCTGGCCAAGGTCGATCATTCGGTGCGCCACCAGTTCCACCGGGCCAAGCGCCTGCTGTCGCGGGAAACCAGCCTGCTGGAAGATCGTCATCACCTGCGCATACAGAGCATGCTCGAGCACAGTCAGGCGCTGAAGGTCATTTACGAAAAACGCCTGGCATTGCAGCAGATCTGGGTCAAGACCAGCTCCAATGGTCACGACATGCTCGCAGCCATCAAGGAGTGGATTCACGAGGCGGAGGCCAGTGGCATCCAGTCCCTGCGTGAATTTGCCGATCAGCTGAAAACCTACTCGCTGCGTCCAGCGTAAACGCTGCCCCTGTGGCGAGGGGATTTATCCCCGTTCGGCTGCGCAGCAGTCGCGAAATCGGGTGACGCGTTTTTCCAAAAAACGCGTCGCCCGTACCACCCGGCGGAAGCACACCACCTCGCAACCAAAAGCGCGGAACTTCGGCAAAATTCCCCTATCTCAAAAGCACTTCGCCATCCCGGCGGGCTGTTCCGTGGCCGTTGTCGATATTGCGGCACGCCCTTTGAGATCTGTGCCGATGGTCAACAATAACCAGAAAGACACCCCCCTTGCGCAGTGGCCCGAAGCCGCGCAAACCCTTGTGGCGCTCATGCACGCCCAGGGCGAAGTCGCCCGACTGAGCGAACGCGAACAACTGATCAGTTCGCTGCTGGTCAGCGTCAACGCCGTGTTATGGGCCTTCAATTGGGAAACCCGACAAGTGCTGTACGTCAGTCCCGCCTACGAACGGGTCTTCGGCCGTTCCGCCGCACTGCTGCTGGCTGATTACAACCAGTGGCGTGACAGTATTTATCCCGATGACTTGGAATATGCCGAACAGAGCCTCGCCGAAGTCCTGCACAAAGGTGCGGTGGAAGATCGCGAGTACCGCATCATCGCGGCCGATGGCCAGGTGCGTTGGCTCAGCGACAAGTGCTTCATCAACCGTCAGGACGAGCCGGGACAACCGGTGATCATCGTCGGCATCGCCGAAGACATCACCGACAAGAAGCACATGGAGACCGAGCTGCAGCGTCTGGCGACGACCGACGTGCTCACGCAAAGCAGCAACCGCCGCCACTTCTTCGAATGTGCCCACCGCGAGTTCGAACAGGCCCGCCTGCAAGGCACCCCGCTGGCATTCCTGCTGCTGGACATCGACGATTTCAAAGTGATCAACGACAGCTACGGACACCCGGAGGGCGACCATGTGCTGCAACGGATCGCCGATTGCGGGCGCGGATCTTTACGGCGTGGCGACTTGTTCGGGCGCATTGGCGGCGAAGAATTTGCCGCGGTATTTCCCGGCTGCGCGCCAGACATGGCGGTTCAGGTGGCCGAACGCTTGCAACAGGAAATCCAGCGTTTGCGCTTCAGCCATGAAGGACAGACGTATGGCATCACGGTCAGCCAGGGTCTGACCAGCCTCACCGAGGCCGACGCAAGCCTCGACAGCCTGTTCGCCCGGGCGGACGCGGCGATGTACGAAGCCAAGCGCCAGGGCAAGAACCGGATTGTCTCTGCCTGAAATTCAACACATCCCGTGTAGGAGTGAGCCTGCTCGCGATAGCGGAGTGTCAGTTATTAAAGTTTCGTCTGACACTCCGCTTCGCGAGCAGGCTCACTCCTACAGGGGGTTTGTGTAGACCGGTTACTTTCGCATCCGTATCAATTCCGGCAACCCGATCTTCAGCAACCGCGCCGTGCGGCTCTTCGCCAGTTCTTCGACACCTTCATGTTCAGTCAGCCGCGCCATCTGCGCGGCCATGTTCATCACCAGTGCCTCGCGGGAGTAAACCCCGCCGCCCAGCGCATAAACCGAGGCAATCAACTCGCGCAGTTCCAGTGGCAGGCGCCAGCGTGTCCGCAGCGCCGATCCATACGCCGCACCGAACTGCGCCAATGCTTCGCCGACCTCTTCCTGATCATCAAGCGCACCGCCCGCCTGCTGCCACTCTTGCAAACAACGCAGCAACGCCAGATCGCCGAGCCGATGCAGCATCCCGGCGCAATAGCAGCGCTCCTGATCCAGATCGAGCAAGCGCGCCAAGGTGCGCGCGTATTCTGCGGTGTGCAGCGACAGGCCCCAGTAACGCTCGGCGTAATCGGCCAGACACGGATCGCTGAGGCGGGCACTGCGCTTGAGCGCCAACCCCAGGATCAGATTCATGCTCTGGCCGGTGCCGAGTCGATGCAGGGCTTGAGCCAGTGTCTGCACCGGCGCGCCATGGTGCTGTGCTGCACTGTTGGCGGCCGCGATCAACACGGCGGTAATCTGCGGATCGGTACGAACTTCTTGTTCCAGCAGCTTCAGATCCAGCCCCTCGGGATTGAGGCTGCGCTTGACCGCCACCTGCACGTCGGTCATCAGCGGCGCGCCATCCGCCTGCTCGCGACGCCGTTCAAGAAACACCGCCAGAGTCATACCCGGCGCCAGGACCGGCACTTCGCAAACCACGGCTTCGCCGGCATTGAGCAACAAACCCTGCAAGCGCTCGGTCAGGCCTTCCATGTTCAGCGGTTTGGTCAGGTACGCCGTCGGCGCCAGCGGGATGGCTTCGCGGACACTGGCGCTGTCGTTGCGACTGCTCATCAGGATGAACGGCAGCGGCGGATTGCGCTTGCGCTGGCGCACGCTGCGCAGCACGTTCAGACCATCGACACCGGGCAGCTCCCAGTCGACGATAGCCAAGTCATACGGCACCTCACTGAGCAGTGACATGGCTTGCTGGCCGTCGGCGCACAGATCCAGGCGGGCGTCGCAACGCACGTTCAGCAGCACCTGCTTGAGCAGGTCGCGAGACCACGGGTCCGCCTCGGCAATCAGCACCCTGGGTGCGGCGGGTAAATCGACGGCATTCATGCGCGCTCTCCTTGCAATGCCTGAACCTTAGCCAATGCTGGCCATTCGATACAGCGCAAACGCGTCCGATGTGGTTCAAGGGCCGTAAAAAAACCCGCCGAAGCGGGTTTTTGTAGAGCAGGTCACACCATCGGATCAGAGTTCAGCGAAGCACTCTTCGATGATCGCCAGGCCTTTGTCCAGTTGCTCGTCCGGCGAGGTCAGCGGTACGAGTACGCGCAGCACGTTGCCGTAAGTGCCGCACGACAGCAGGATCAGACCCTTGTCGCGCGCCTTGGCCACGACCGACGCAACGGCCGCCGCGTTCGGCTTGTGGCTGTCGCCGTTTTCGAACAGCTCGACCGCGATCATCGCGCCCAGCGCACGCACTTCACCGATCACCGGGTACTTGGCCTGGATCGCCTTCAGGCCGGTGACCAGACGCTCGCCGACAGCCTTGCAGCGGTCCAGCAGTTGTTCTTCCTCGAACACTTCCATGACCGCCAGCGCAGCCGCGCAAGCGATCGGGCTGCCGGCGTAGGTGCCGCCCAGACCGCCCGGTGCAATGGCGTCCATGTATTCGGCCTTGCCGCAGACACCGGCCAGCGGGAAGCCACCTGCGATGGATTTGGCGAAGGTGGTCAGGTCAGCGGCAACGCCCATCTGTTCCATGGCGAAGAACGTGCCGGTACGGCCAGCGCCGGTCTGCACTTCGTCAGCGATCAGCAGGATGCCGTGCTGGTCGCACAGCGCGCGCAGACGCTTCATGAACTCTTTCGGCGCGACGTAGAAACCACCTTCGCCCTGCACCGGCTCGATGATGATCGCGGCGATGTCTTTCGGCTCGGCGTCGTTCTTGAAGATGCGCTCGATGGAAGCGATCGAGTCATCGATGCTCACGCCGTGCAACTCGTTCGGGTACAGCGCGCGGAAGATGCCGCCGGGCATCAGGCCCATGCCCGCCGAGTACGGCACGACTTTACCGGTCAGGCCCAGGGTCATCATGGTGCGGCCGTGATAGGCGCCGGTGAAGGCGATCACGCCGGCACGGCCAGTGGCGGCGCGAGCGATCTTCACGGCGTTTTCCACGGCTTCGGAACCGGTGGTCACCAGCAAGGTTTTCTTGGCGAAATCACCTGGCACCTTGGCGTTGATTTTTTCGCACAGCTCCACGTACGGCTCGTAGGCCAGCACCTGGAAGCAGGTGTGGGTCAGCTTGTTCAGCTGCTCGGTCACGGCGGCGATGATTTTCGGGTGTACGTGGCCGGTGTTCAGTACGGCGATGCCGCCGGCGAAGTCGATGAATTCACGACCTTCAACGTCGGTCACGGTGGCGTTCTTTGCCGACTCGGCGAAGATCGGGTGAATCTGGCCGACACCACGTGGAACAGCTGCGGTGCGACGGGCCATCAGTTCAGCGTTAGTCTTGCTCATTACAGTCCTCATTCGCCGCTCATCGGGCGGCGTGGTTCAAGGATGAAGCGGGAGGAATCGGCGGTGGCAGCATGCGATGATCGACTGCCACGGCGTTCCCGGCCGCAGAGAAATTTCGGTTTGAAACGACGCAAAGGGACAGCGCTCTCGTGCCCTTTGCGTTTACAGCGATCTCTTGCAGGGCTTAGATGCCCAGGCAGAGGTATTTGATTTCCAGGTAATCTTCGATGCCGTATTTGGAGCCCTCGCGGCCCAGGCCCGAGGCCTTGATGCCGCCGAACGGCGCGACTTCGTTGGAGATCAGCCCGGTGTTGACGCCGACCATGCCGTATTCCAACGCTTCGGCAACACGGAACACGCGGCCCAGGTCACGCGCATAGAAGTACGATGCCAGACCGAATTCGGTGTCGTTGGACATCGCGATCACTTCAGCTTCGTCTTTGAAACGGAACAGCGGCGCCAGCGGACCAAAGGTTTCTTCCTTGGCCACGGCTGCGTTTTTCGGCACGTTGGTCAGGATGGTCGGCTCGAAGAAGTTGCCTTCCATCGGCTTGCCGCCAGCCAGCACGGTCGCGCCTTTGCTCACTGCGTCGGCGATGTGTTCCTGAACCTTGGCCACGGCTTTTTCATCGATCAGCGGGCCGGTGGTCGTGCCGTCTTCCAGACCGTTGCCGATCTTCAGCTTGGCCACAGCCACTTTCAGCTTCTCGGCGAACGCGTCGTAGACCGAATCCTGAATGTACAGACGGTTGGCGCAAACGCAGGTCTGGCCGTTGTTGCGGTATTTGGAAATGATCGCGCCTTCGACGGCCTTATCCAGATCGGCGTCGTCGAACACGATGAACGGCGCGTTGCCGCCCAGCTCCAGCGAGACTTTCTTGATGTCTTTGGCGCACTCGGCCATCAACTGGCGACCGATTTCGGTCGAGCCGGTGAAGGACAACTTGCGCACGATCGGGTTGCTGGTCAGCTCGCTGCCGATGTCGCCGGCGCTGCCGGAGACCACGCTGAACACGCCTGCCGGAATGCCGGCGCGCTGCGCCAGTTCTGCAAGGGCGAAAGCCGAGAAAGGGGTTTGCGAAGCCGGCTTGAGCACCATGGTGCAACCGGCGGCCAGCGCCGGGCCGGCCTTGCGGGTAATCATCGCCGCCGGGAAGTTCCACGGGGTGATGGCAGCGGTCACGCCGATCGGTTGCTTGATCACGATCAGGCGCTTGTCCGGCTGATGGCCCGGGATCACGTCACCGTAGATGCGCTTGGCTTCTTCGGCGAACCATTCGATGAACGACGCGGCGTAAACGATTTCACCCTTGGCCTCAGCCAGCGGCTTGCCCTGTTCAAGGGTCATCAGGCGCGCGAGGTCGTCCTGGTTTTCGATCATCAGCTCAAACCAGCGACGCAGCTTGCCGGCACGCTCCTTGGCGGTCAGTGCACGCCAGGCCGGCAGCGCCTTGTCGGCCGCTTCAATCGCACGGCGGGTTTCAGCCGCGCCCATCTTCGGCACGGTGCCGAGGATTTCGCCAGTGGCCGGGTTGTTGACCTTGATCGTCTGACCGTTGTCCGCATCGACCCAAGCGCCATCGATGAAGGCTTGCTGGCGGAACAACAGGGTGTCTTTAAGCTGCATGTCGGCTTTCCTTAACAGCACCGCGACCGGCGCGGAGCAAATTATGATTGTAGAAAGGCGCCTCGCAAGGCTGCCGTCAGGGAAATCAGCGACCGGGTGTGGCGCCTCAACCGTGCACGATGGGTGACACCGGCGCTGCAACACCCGACCAGAGAGCGTTTGAAATCTCAAACGGATCGTAGGTTCAAAGGGGGTAAAGGACAATAGGTCGTTCGAAAAAAAGAACAAAATTGCCGTTTTTCAGATCAACGCACCCAACGCCCTTGCTGCAGGAAAAACCATAGAACAGTCCCGGCAAAGCGCCAAGCGAGGGTTTTGCAGAACGTTACCGCTTTATGGAATGCGACGATTTGCGCCGACACGCGCACTGACAAAACCCGCCGAAACCCAGCATGGACGCCCCGAGCCGACCTAGGTATGATGTCGCCCGCTGCACCAGTAGCTCAGCTGGATAGAGTACTGCCCTCCGAAGGCAGGGGTCGTGGGTTCGAATCCCGCCTGGTGCACCACGAATCAAACGAGAAAGCCCCGGACTGTGATGGTCCGGGGCTTTTTTGTGGCTGATGCAAACACGTCGGCTTTATTCCGTCGTCCAGTCAAACTCGTCGTAATCATCATCGTCTTCATCCTCGACCTCTTCTTCGAGGATGTCCTCTTCTTCCAGCGCTTCCTTTTGCTGATTCAGCAGAAATTCCTTACGCGTCTCGGTAATCGCTCGCCGCATGTCCTCGCCCTTTTGCGGGCAGTTGAGTAACTGGGCGATGCGGTCGATTTTCGGTGCCACGGTGTCCTCCAGCGCATCGGCAATAGGCCGATAGTGCGCGTTTTTGCGAGGCAATGCCAAATGGCTGGGTACGAAAAACCGACAAATGCTCAGAACAGATTGAACGGTACGTTCGCCACCAGCCGAAACTCGTCGTAGCTGCCGTCAATCTGCCCGCCACTGGCCCGGTGGTTGTAGACGATGCTGCGCAGCACGGTGTTTTTCAGAGTCCCGGACTGCACGACATAGGCGACCATCAAACCGTTCTCGTTGTGTTTGGCACCGTCGAGGCCGCGCACGTTGTAGCCCGTGTTACGACCTACGCGATCGCCGTCGTAGTGAGTCCCGTCGATGTTCCAGCCCTTGGCATGCCAGAGGCTGGCGGTCAGGCCAGCAATGCCGTAGGTGGCCAGATCAAGGTCATAGCGCATCTGCCAGGATTTTTCGTTGGGGCCGTTGTAGTCCGAGTACAGCGAGTTGGCCATGTAGTTGCCGGTCGATTCCCATACGTAGTCGAAGTATTCGTCGCCGGACACCTGCTGCCAGGCGGCGGTCAGCGCATGGGCACCGTGGGCGGCGGTCACCGCCAGGCTATAGGCGTCGTTATCGATAAAGCCCAGATGCTGCTCGCCCTGATCGCGGGTGCGGTAATAGTTGAAACTGGTTTTCACGGCCAGATCCGCGCGGCTGCCGGCCTGATGAATCACGCCCAGATAATACTGCTGCCACATGTCTTCGAAGCGCGAGCCATAGGCGCTGAAGGTCAGGCCGCCCGGACTCTTGGCAGTGCCACCGGCGTAGCTGATGCGCGAGCCGCTGTAGGCGCGATTGCCGAAGGTGGTGGTCAGGCGTTCGCTACCGCTGCCGGTGCGCGGAATGGCGCGCTCGAAACTTCCTGCCTGCAGCGCCAGCCAGTCGCGTTCGTTGCTGTTCAGGGCAACGCCCTGGAAGGTGGAAGGCAGGGCGCGGTTGTCTTTGTAGCGCAGGATCGGATTTTCCGTGAGCATGCGCCCGGCCTTGAGCTCGGTGCTCGACATCCGCAACTTCATCGCCCCTACCCCCAGCCGGCTCCAGGTCGGCACGGCGTCGCCCGCGCTGTCGACCAGTACGCGGTCGCCGCCATTGGCAACCGCGCCGTGGCCGCGTTCGAGGGTGACCGCGCTGAACAATGAGGCATCCACACCCAATCCCAAATCACCTTGGGTGTAGCCGGAGCTGTAATTGAGCATGCCGGTCTGCACCCAGGTGATGCGCTCGCGGGTTGGCTGTGCCACGCCGTTTTTCTTGATCACCAGGTGCGTGCTGCGCTGGGTGTGCTGATTGGAATAGTAGTGGCGCAAGTTCAGGTTCAGCTGGCTACCGTCGAGCAGGCCTGTGGCCTGATCCTGCGGTGATACCGCTTCGGCGGCCCAGCCGGATGGCACGACGGCCAGGGTTGCGACCACCGCGCGAAATACATGTGCTTTCATCAAAACGTGCCTGCAAAAGAAAAGACGCACCGCTGCGACGCGGTACGCTTGGGCGATACACACAAGCGCAGGGCATCAGCGCAACGGTACGGACGGCCAGCGCTCGATCGGTCCGCGCCAGCTCTCGTATGCCTTGGCGCAGCGCAACAGCCACTGATCGGCGAAGCGCGGAGCAATCATCTGCAAACCGATCGGCATGCCCTGGGTGGTGAAGCCGCAGTTGATCGACAGCGCCGGTTGCTCGCCCATGTTCCACGGCACGGTGAACACGATGTGTTCGAACGGTTGGCGCGGATCGTCGCCCGGCGAGGGCCACTCGGCCGGGAAACTGCTGACCTGATTGGTCGGAGACAAGACCAGATCGAGATCGTCAAAGACCCTTGCACAGCGGCGCCGCATTTCGAAAGTCTGGTTGAAGCCGTCGACCGCCTGCACCGCACTCATCGTTGCGGCGGGGGCCGCCCACGCCTCGATGTACGGCAAGACCTTGCTGCGCTGCTCCGGGCTCAGGGCCTGCAATTGCGTCAACTGTCGGGCGCGCCAGAAATCATCGAGGCCATCCAGCAAACGACGATCCATCACCGGCCCGATCAGCACCACTTGCGCACCGTGTGCCTCGAACAGCCGCGCCGCCTGACGCACCGCGTCGCACACTTCGCTGTCGGGCTGGAAGCCGCAACCAGGGTCCAGCATCAAGCCGACTTTCACACCCCGCAGCGCCGGCACTTGCAACTGCCAGTCCAGCGTTTGCGCGGCGAGGCTGGTTGCGTCGCGGCGGTCCGGGCGCGTCAGGTAGCCCATCATCAACGCGCAATCATCGACGGTGCGGGTCATCGGCCCGGCGCAGCGACCGGTGTAATACGGATCAATCGGAATCCGGCCCAAGGTTGGCTTGAAACCGACCAGGCCACACCAGCCCGCCGGCAGCCGCACCGATCCGCCGATGTCGGTTCCAACATGCAGCGGCCCGTAACCGGCGGCGGCCGCTGCAGCTGCACCGGCGCTCGAACCTCCGGGGTTACAGGCAGGGCTCCAGGGATTGCGCGTGATGCCATGCAGACTCGACAAGCCCGAGGACAGCATGCCGAAGTCCGGCACGGTGGTTTTGCCCAGAATGATCGCCCCGCTCTCACGCAGACGCGCAGCCGGCGGCGCATCTTCGCTCGCCGGCACCGCAGATATGGCAGCGGTTCCTTGAGTAACGCAGTCGCCCTGAGTGGCAATCAACTCCTTGAGAGTCACCGGTACGCCGTCGAGGCCGCCGCGCGGCGCGCCCCGGCTCCAGCGTTCGCTCGACGCTCGTGCCTGCTCGCGTATGCGCTGCGGATCGAACGCACACAGCGCTGCGATGCTCGGCTCCCAGCGTTCGATGTGGGCCAGCAGGTGATCGAAATACTCCAGCGGCGACAACTGGCGGCGGGCGTACAGGTCGAGCAATTGCGTCGCCGATAAATCGTGTAATTCCATCATCGATAGCCATCCGTGCCAGAGCCGTGGTGCGTAACTGCTTCGCTTGCCTTAACGTTCCGGGACCAGCGCCGGCCGCGTCCAGGCCGGCTCGTGCCGACCGAAAAACAGGGCGCAGCCAACCCCCACGGCGCCCATGATCGCGGCATAGGCCACACATACCCACGGGCTCCACGGCATCAGGGCGATGAGCAACAGCGGGGTGGTACTCGCCCACAGCGCGTAGGCGATGTTGTAGGTAAACGAAATGCCCGAGACGCGGATATGCGCGGGAAACAGGCTGACCATCACTGACGGAACCGCGCCGACCACGCCGCAGCTCAACCCGGCCAGCGCGTAAGCCAGCCCGAGCCAGGCGCCGCCACTGATCAGGCAGCCATAAAGCAGTGCGATGCCGACCGGCAGCAATACGCTGTACAGCTTGACCGTACGCCAGGCGCCGATGCGATCGACGATCAGCCCGGCGATCACGCAGCCGATGTTGAGAAAAACGATGCCCAGACTGCTCAGGGCAAAGGTGTGGCCGGGCGTCATGCCGAAACTTTTCTGCATGACGGTTGGCGTGATCACCACCAGTACCACCACGGCCGATGTCAGCACGCAGGTCAGGATGAACGCTGGCAGCAAAGTCTTGCGATGTTCGCGCAGCACGGTGCGCAACGGCAGTTCGGCGTCCGCCGCACGGCGTGCCTGCAATGCCACGAAAACCGGTGTCTCGTTCAACCAGCGGCGCAGCCAGACGCCGATAACGCCGAACACCCCGCCCAGTAAAAACGGCAGGCGCCAGGCGTAATCGAGAATCTCCGCCGGGGTAAACACTTGCGCCAGCAGGGTCGCCGTCAGCGCGCCGAGCAGATAACCGAAGGTCAATCCGGCCTGAAGGAACCCCAGCGCATAACCACGATGCCCGGCTGGGGCATGCTCGGCCACGAACACCCAGGCGCTGGGTACTTCGCCGCCCACGGCGGCGCCTTGCAGGACCCGCAACAGCAGCAGCAACAGCGGTGCGAAATAGCCGATCTGGGCGTAGGTCGGCATGATGCCGATCACCAGGCAAGGCACCGCCATCATCAGGATGCTCAGGCTGAACACGCGTTTGCGGCCCGACTGGTCGGCAAAATGCGCCATCAGGATTCCGCCCAGCGGGCGCGCCAGGTAGCCGGTGACAAAAATGCCGAAGCTTTGCAGCAGGCGCAGCCATTCCGGCATGTCTGGCGGAAAGAACAGTTGGCTGAGGGTCAGGGCGAAAAAGACAAAGATGATGAAGTCATAGATTTCCAGGGCACCGCCAAGGGCGGCAAGGCCCAGGGTCTTGTAGTCGGACCGGGAAAATCGGTGAGGGGGCGAGACATTAAGAGCAGTCATGGATGAGCTCTGAATAGGCCAGTAAAGGAGCGACACCGGCGCACGAAGCGCCCTTGCGAATCGGCTTGCTCCTGCGCCACCTGATCAGTTTCAACAGCGCGGTATCGTCTATGCAAACGCAACGCCGGACAACAAAACCCAAGCTCTGTGCTGCTTTTTAGAGGAAATCTGTACATTGAGTTTTCGCTTGTTTAAACAATAATCAGGCCCTCCCTAATCCCCGGATATTTGGCCAATCATGGAAGAAATCACCAGTAACTTCGCCGATTTTGCGCATCCAGACACAGAGTCCATTGCCATCATCCGAGGCCGCGTCCTACAAGCCTTGCAACACTATCTGCTGGAACGCGACTTCAAACAGCTGATGCCGATCCTGATGTCGCCGATCACCGATCCGTTGAACCATGCGGTGTATCCGGCAGAGATCCAGTACGAACAACGGCGCCTGAAACTGACGGCGAGCATGATCTTTCACAAGCAGTTGGCGCTGACTGCCAAGGGCCACGACAAGATCTTCATCGTCGCGCCGAACATTCGCCTGGAGAAGGCCGAAATCAAGGACTCGGAAAACCACTTACTGGAATTTTCCCAGTTCGATTTCGAGATCCGCGATGGCGACATGCACCAGGTCATGGCGCTGATCGAAGGTCTGATCAAGCATGTCTTCAGCGAGGTCAACCAGCATTGCGCTGGCGAGCTGAAGCAACTGGGTCGGCAACTGCCGCACTTTGCCACGGCTTTCCCGATCTACAGTTCCGACGAACTGCGCGCCGAGCATGGCGACGACTTCGAAAAAATCATGTCGGCGCAAGCGCACACGCCGTTCTTCGTCACTAACTACCGCCGGGAGTTCTACGACCGCGAAACCCCGGGCAAGCGCGGTACGTACAACAACTATGACCTGATCTATCCCGATGGCTATGGCGAAGCCTTGTCGGGTGCCGAGCGCGAGTTCGAATACGAGCAGATCGTCTATCGCATGAACGAGCTGTCGATGGACTTGCAGCCGTTTGCCAACTACCTGGAAGTGGCTCGCCGTGGCTTGCTGCACCCGAGCGCCGGCGGCGGTCTGGGCATCGAGCGCCTGCTCAAGTTCATTTGCGGCAAGCGGCGCATCCGCGACGTCGCGCTGTTCGACCGCACCGTCGGTACCCGCTTCCTGTTCTGATCCGCATCTGAATCGCAACGCCTGCCCCGCTTCGGCGATGGCCGGCTGCGCCATGGAGAAACACTATGCCTGCACTGCGCATTCACTGGTGCTCACCGCTCGATAGCGGTCAGCAAAAGGCTTCGGAAAAATACAACACCGGTGCCCTCGATTTCGCCGGCATTGTCGACTTTGCCCAGGAAGCCGATGAGTTGGGCATCGACTCGCTGCTGATGGGAATCAGCTACCACATGCCCGATCCGCTGCCAATGATCGGCGCGCTGGTGCGTGAAACCGAGCGGGTCAAATTCATCCTTGCCTACCGTCCCGGCCTGCTGCCGCCGACGCTGTTCACCCAGATCGTCAACACCGTTTCGTGGATGTCCGACAAGCGCATTGCGCTGAACCTGGTGGCCGGTATCTCGCCGGATGAACAAGCTTATTACGGCGACTTCGTTGCCCACGACGGTCGCTATGAACGTACCGGCGAATTCCTCGACATCCTGCATCGGTTCTGGAAAGGCGAATCGCCGCTGACTTACCACGGCGCCCATTACCGCATCGAAAAAGCCCAGTTGGGCCTGCCCTTCAAAGATGCCGAGCGGCCGCGCATTTACCTCAGCGGCGCTTCGGACATTGCCCAGCAGATCGCCATCGCGCACAGCGATTGCTGGCTACGTTACGGCGATACTCCCGAGGGGATTGCCGAGGCCAGCCGCACCGTGTTGCAGGCCGGTTGCTCGGTGGGCATCCGCATGCACGTACTGGCCCGCGAAACCCGTGAAGAAGCGCTGGCCGCCGTCGAAAGCATGATGGAAAACCCCGACGAGCAGCACCGCGAATGGGTCCGCGAATTTGTCGGGCGCTGCGATTCCCAGGCGGTGAAGACTTCGTTCCAGCTGGCGGAAAAAGCTCAGCACGACTGGCTGTCGCCGATGCTCTGGTCGGGCGCGGTGGCTTATCGCGGCGGCCCGGCACTGTGCGTGGTCGGCAGTTATCAGGAAGTCGCCGAGTACCTGTTCGAGTACAAAAAGGTTGGCGTCAGCGAGTTCATTTTCTCCGGCTGGCCGACCCGCGATGAAATGCGCCGGTTCTGCAAGTACGTGCTGCCTTACCTGCGCGAGCTGGAAACGGTGTGGGATCGCGATCATGCCTGAGGTCAGCGCCGATGCCCGGCGCAGGGCGATTCGCCTGTTCGGTGCCGGACTGTTATGCGCCTTGCTGGCAGAGCAGACCGTGCTGTTTGCCGTTCCGTTGATGATTTTTCAACTGACCGGCAACGTGCGCTACTCCGGTATCGCCTTCGCCCTCGAATGGCTGCCGGCGCTGATCGCCTACCCGTTTGCCGGGTTACTCGCCGACCGCTTTGGCGGCCGCTTGTTGTTCCGCGCAGCCAACACGGCCCGCGGACTGAGCCTGGGCGTCACCTTGTGGATTTGCTGGTTTGCGCCGCAATGGACGATCTGGGCCCTGATCGGTAACGGCATCGTGCTGTCGGTGCTGATGGCTCCGGTGCGCATGGCGGTGGAGAAAAGCGTACCGCTGATCGCCGGCCCCGAGCGCCTCGCCCATTGTCAGTCGCTGGTGCAGAACATGGAGCTGCTGGCGATGGCGCTCGGCCCGGCACTCGCGGCCGGCTTGGCGATGTACACCGACAAGCGCTGGTTGTTGGGCCTCGCCGCGCTGGCGCTGTTCGCCGCCGCG
The DNA here is from genome assembly GCF_014270125.1 of Pseudomonas sp. SWRI99. NCBI lineage: Bacteria > Pseudomonadati > Pseudomonadota > Gammaproteobacteria > Pseudomonadales > Pseudomonadaceae > Pseudomonas > Pseudomonas sp. SWRI99. Next base: position 22,817 of record NZ_JABWQR010000036.1, read on the forward strand.
TTGTGCTGGAGAAACCTGCCGACGGCGCGAACCCCTGCCAGCGGTGCGGGCAGCGTGCTCAAGGATCTGGCTCTGGGCTGGCGACTGTTGCTCGGCAACCGGCCGGTGCTGACGCTGGCCGGCCTGAACTTCACCATCAACCTGGCGTTTGCCGCGGTACTGAGCGCCAACGCGTTTGTCATCAGCGGAGTCTTCAGCGCTGCCGACGGCGTGTTCGGTCTGATGAACGCCGGCGCCGGCGCCCTCGGCCTGCTGAATTTCATTCTGGTGCCGCGCCTGCTGGCCCGGCTGTCGATCTATCGACTGGGCGCGCTGGGCTTCGCCTTGCTGTGCCTGGGCCTGATCTGCATGGGCGTGGCCAACGGCGTGGTGCTGTATGCCCTGAGCTTTCTGCTGGCGATGGCCGGGTGTGCGTGGTTCAACGTGTTCAATCGCACGCAGCGGATCAAAGCCATCGACAAAGCCCATCTGGGCAAAGTCATGGGGCCGTTTTACCTGGTCAATCTGCTGTCCTATCCGCTGGGCGGTCTGCTCACCGCCAGCGTCGGCCACGTCTACGGCCCGCAGGTGCTGATCCTGGTGTTGGCGCTGGTGCTGACCGTGCCCGGCACTCTGCTGTTCATCCTGACCACTCGGCGCTTCCAGTTGGCGCTGGGTGCTCCGTCGCTCGCCATGGAGGCGTCCCAATGAAAGTCCTGCCGCACTGCCTGCTCGCTACCGTCGAGTCCGACTCGCACATGTGGAACCTGGTGTACTTGCAATTGTGGCTCGGCGAACACGGCCTGAAGGTGAAAAACCTGGGCAGCTGCACGCCGATCGACGCCGTACTCGGCGCGCTTGAACAGCGTCGCAGCGACCTGCTGGTGGTCAGCAGCGTCAATGGCCATGGGTATTCGCAGGGCCTGGAACTGATTCGTCAGGTGCGCCAGCGGTATCCCCAACTGCGCTGTGTGATCGGCGGCAAGCTGACCACTTCCGAGGCGCAAACCCTGGCGGTGCGCCGGGCGTTGATCGACGCCGGCTACAACCAGGTGTTCGTCGGCGCCGATGCGATCGAGCAATTCAGCGCGTACCTGAGCGCCCTGCCCACGCAACCCGACGCTGGACCTGCACCTGCCCTCTGTGCGCCGTCCTGGGGCTGATCCCCGACCGCCGCCGACTTCGCCCATTCAAGGATCACTACGATGCACATCGTTATCGTCAACCGCTGGCCGCGTTTTCATGATGAGCGCCGCTGGGACAATGAACTGACTCGCTACGAGGCGTTCTTCGATCATCAACAGCACCGCATCAGTTACGTGGTCGATGCGCCCGGCGCCCAGGGCGTGCTCGCCCCGGCGCAGCAGATTGCCCATCAGGTGCAGGTCGAGGACGTCAATCAATACGAGCAATTGCTGGGAGCGGTCCAAGAGGTCATCGCGCGTGTCGGGCCGGTCGACCAGTTGATCGCGCTGTCCGAGTTCACCCTGGAAATTGCCGCGCGGGTACGCCAGGCCCTGAATATCCCGGGAGACGGGCCGGATGAAGTGGCGGTCTACCGCGACAAGGCGCGCATGAAGGAAATCCTTCAGGCTCAGGGTCTGCCGGTGCCGGCGTTTGCCCGCTGCCAATCGGTCGAGCAGGCCCTGCACTTTGCCGACGACATCGGGTTTCCGCTGATCATCAAACCGGTCGATGGTGCCGCGAGCATGGGCGTGGAAAAAGTCGAGAACGAAGCCGACCTGCGCCGTCTGCTCGCCACCCTCGACCTCAGCCGTTATGAGATCGAAGCCTTCATGCACGGCCAGACCTACCACATCGACGGCTTCGCCGATGTCGACGGCAGCGTGCCGTTTCAAGTGGTGTCGCGCTACATCAACAGTTGTCTGGATTTCGCCAAGGCCCAGCCTTTGGGCTCGGTCATCGTTCAGGCGTCGCCCCTGCGCAAACGCATCGAAGCGTTCAGCCAACAGATCCTGCGCGCCTTGAACCTGCGCTGTACCGCGTTCCACCTGGAGATTTTCGTCGAGCCGGACGAGTCACTGGTGTTCCTCGAAATCGGCGCGCGGGTTGGCGGCAGTGAAGTGCCGCACCTGATCAACAAGGTATTCGGGGTCAATCTTTACGAACACTGGCTGCGCCGCCTCGCAGGCGAAAAGGTGCCCGTGCCCGCCATCGACGACGATCCGAGTGGCGGCTGGCTGGTCATTCCCAAACCCGCACAGCTGCCTTGCCGCGTGGTGAAGGCGCAATCACTGCGCGAAGCATTGCCCAACCTGTGGCGCGAGCTGTTGCCCCAACCGGGAGAAATCCTCGAGGCCGGCGGCAGTTACGACGCCCTGCACAGTGGCCGCTTCATTTTTGTCGGCGGCAGCGAAGTCGCGACTGAGCGCGATATCCGCCACACCACCCAGACGTACCAATTCCAGGCTGAAGCGCTATGAACGCCATTCAATTGCAAGCCAGTCACGACGAACCGTTGCTGGGCGAACTCAATCGTTATCTGAAGGCCGACGAACGCCGCGCCGTCGCCACGATCGGCGAGCGCCTGATCGCCGCGGCAGGTGGCCTCGACCGGCTGACCGACTACAAACTGATGGTCGCCTACGGCGGTGGCAAGGACAGCTCCTACACCGTGGCCATGCTGCGCGCCACGCAGTTGCATCTGTCGGTGTTGCACGGTCGCACCTTTCAGCTGCGCATCGCCAACATGCGCCACGCCGGCGTACCGGATGCGGTGATGGCCAACATTGATCGGGTCTACCGCGCCTTGCACCTGTTCGACGATTCGCGAGTGGAAATGCTGGTGGTCGATCATCAGCAAATCCGCCCGTTCGAACGCCACCTGCCGTTCCCTGATGATGTGCAGGCGATGAACCGTTTTGACGTGTTGATGAACGGCCACCGTACCGCTGGCGACGGTCGGCCGACGTTCTGTAATAGCTGCAACCTGGCCGTGGCCGATTTTTATGGACGCGCGGCGTGGTGGCAGGGCGGGGTCGACGCGGTCGTCACCGGCGACTCGCGCAAGGAACAGAAACACTACTTCACCTGGATCATGCGTCTGGCGCAGCGCCTGGGCCTGAACGTCGACGAGTGTCGCCGCCAGGGTTTTCGCGGACTGCTGCAAGCGCTCGATGGCGTGGCCCAGAGCTATTTCATCGAGCTGTTCGGCGAAGGCTTCGACCAGCAGCGCGAGGAGCGTCGCGTCGCCTGCGGCGATGAGCATGCCGACCCGGCGTTCGTCAGTATTTACGATCTGGTCAGCTACAAAGTCGAGGATCACTGGGAGCTGATCACCGAGTTTCTCGATTTCCGCTTCGAGGAGCTGGCGTTCAGTTTCACCGAATCGGACTGCGCCAACCCAATGCTGATGGCGCACTTTCGCGGGCTTAAAGCCGAGTACGTACAAGGCCGCCGCTACAACCAGGGGATTGCCGAATACCTCGAACTGGCGCAGGCGCTGATGCGCAAAAAAGAAATGCCCCAGCGCCTGATCGATCTGGCCATGGCTGCGTATGCCGACGAACAGGGCATGCAAGCCCGTCGCACACTTGCCGCGCGCTTTGCCGAGCAGGCCTTCGGACTGGATGAGGCGCAACTGGTCTGCATGCAGTTTGCCCCGTTCGTCGACCGCGGCCGCGAGCTGTCGAGTTTTCTAGGACTTTGCCACCCGCAGCAGTTGGGCAACATCGACCTGCTGCACCAGATCCTCGCCGGCGAACACAACGAACCGGGCCTCGGCCAGTGGCTGAGCCAGGTCAGCGGTCTGCCGTTGCCGGCGTTGCGCAGCTTGTATGCGCACCAACGGATCGACTTCGACAGCGATGCCACGCTGATCGCCCGGGTCCGTGCCGGCGATCCGCATAAGGGCCGCATCAGTCGCTACGACCCGGCCACCGGTGAAACCGTGGTCGAACTGGTCTCGGGGCGCTAGGCATGACCACGTCTTGCGGCGGCTATTTTGAGCAGTTCATCGAGCGTGCCCGCGCCCGCGGCGAACTGGTGGTGCAACCGCGCATGGGCTTTGGCACCCTTCAGCAGATGCGCGCCGGGCTGGCCAGTGTCGCCGACCTGCCCTGCGCGGCCATCGGCACCATCACCCTGGACAGCTACACCCGCGTCGGCGATTACCAGAGCGCCTTGCAGTGTCTCAACAGTGCTGCGCCGATGAACGGTTTTCCGATCATCAGCCACCCGATTGAAGCGGTGCGCAGCATGCTCGCCGGGCTGTACGGTGCGCAGTTTCCGATCCAGATCCGCCACGGCACGGCCAAACCGCAAAACGTATTCCAGCGCCTCGCAGCCCTGGGGCTGGACGCTACGGAAGGCGGCCCGGTGTCGTATTGCATGCCTTACAGCCGCTTGCCGCTGGCCGAGGCGGTCAGCGCCTGGGCCGACAGCTGCCGGTTACTGGCCGACGCGACCGAGCATGCGCACATCGAGAGTTTCGGTGGCTGCCTGCTAGGGCAGCTGTGCCCGCCGTCGCTGCTGGTCGCCATGACCCTGCTCGAAGCGCTGTTCTTCCGCCAGCACGGGATTCGCAGTGTTTCGCTCAGCTACGCCCAGGGCACTTCGCTGGAGCAGGACTTCGGCGCGTTGCAGGCATTACGCGAGTTGGCCGCCGACTATCTGGACGGTGCCCACTGGCATGTCGTGGTGTATTCCTACATGGGCGTCTTTCCGACCACACAGCACGGCGCCCGCCGTTTGATTGGCGACAGCGCGCGCCTGACTCAGGCCGCCGGTTGCGAACGGCTGATCGTCAAGACCGTCGCCGAATCGCGGCAAATCCCCAGTGTCGACGACAACCTCGATGCCTTGCGCATGGCGGCCGAAGCGGCGGCCGGGGAACTGCCGGCGATGGACGCGGGCGGCGCTGGCTATTACGAGCAAACCCTCTTCGAAGCGCGACGACTGGTGGAAACCGTGCTGGACCTGCATGCCGACATTGGTCTGGCGCTGATTCAGGCATTCGCTCGCGGCTTGCTCGACATCCCTTATTGCCTGCATCCGGACAACCCCGGACGCGCCACCACCCGCATCGACGACCGCGGTGCGCTGCGCTGGGGCAATACCGGCGGCCTGCCGTTGCCGCGTGGCAGCGGCGGGTCGCTGAACGGCCCCGGCGTCAGTTCCAGCGAACTGTTTCAGATGTTGCATTACACGGTGAATCGTTATGACCAACCCTTGCATTGATTCCAGCCTCGCGCCGTTCATTCTGGTCGACGCGTATTCCACGGGTGCCCTGTTGGCCCGTGCATTGGCCGGCGAGCGGCGCTTGCTGCATGTACGCTCCCGCGCGCAGATGCCGGCGGCGTTTGCCGCAAGTTGCCCGACGGAGCTGTTCGTCGCCGATTACAGCGTCGCCGACGAAGGCCTGGAAGCGCTGATTGCCAAGCTCGCCGCGCACCAGCCGGCGGCGGTGTTGACTGGCAGTGAATTTGGCGTCGAGCTGGCCGATTTGCTCGCCGCCCGCCTCGGCCTGCCCGGCAATGACCCGGCAACATCGGCGGCCCGCCGCGACAAATCGCTGATGGCCGAGCAGGTCGCTCAGGCCGGACTGCCGGTGGCGGCGCAATTGCGCACCCGCTCGATGGCCGAGGCGCTCGCCTGGTTCAAGGCGCGTGGCGGCGCCAGCGTCGTCGCCAAGCCGCTGGACAGTGCTGGCTCCGACAACGTGTTCATCTGCCACGACGCGCTGGAGTTGCAGGTTGCGGTCGAAACGATTCTCGGGTCGACCAACCTGATGATGCTCGACAACCAGGCGCTGCTGCTACAGGAATACCTGAGCGGCGACGAGTACGTGATCAACAGCGTCAGTCATGAGGGCGAGCACTGGATTACGGACGTATGGAAAAGCTCGAAAACCTTCGCTGCTGATGGTCGCAAGATCTATGACTGCGAGGACCTGCTGCCAGCCGACGCCCCGCAATTGCCACAGCTGATCGAGTACGTGCAGGGCGTACTCGACGCACTGGGCATCGTCCATGGCCCGGCGCACACCGAGTTGATTCTGACCGCCGACGGCCCGCGTCTGCTGGAAACCGGCGCGCGGCTTTCCGGGCTGGCCTGCCCGCCTGCCCTGCAAGCGGCGACTGGAAACGATCAGGTCGCGCTGACCTGTCTGAGCTATCTGGCGCCTGCGCGTCTGGGCCAATGGTCCAAGCGCTATCGGCTGCTGCAACACGCCAGGTGCCTGAACCTGATCGCCCATCGCTCGGGTCTGTTCGCGCAGGGCCAGGCACGCCAACGCCTGGAAACCCTGGCGAGTTTTCATAACGTCAGATTCCGCCGCGCCGAGGGGGCAGCGATTACGCCCACCATTGACCTGAACAGTTCACCCGGTGCGGTGTTTCTGTTGCACCCGCTGTCCGCGCGTATCGAGGCCGATCACGCCGCGTGGCGAGGCTGGGAACGCGACTGGTTGTAACCACAGACAACCCCGCCAACGGGGCTTGAAAAGGAAAGAGAGCATGAGCCTGCATACCCGAACCAAACGACTGAGCGTGCCGCAATTGGTCGCCATGAAGGGACAACAGAAAATCGTCTCCCTGACCGCATACACCAGCCATATGGCGAAGTTGATGGACCCGATCGTCGACTTCATCCTGGTTGGCGATTCCACCGCCATGGTCGGTTACGGCCGCACGTCGACCCTGGACATGAGCCTGGATGAAATCATTGCGCACACCCGCGCGGTGGTCAGCAGTACGCGCCTGGCGTGTGTGATTGCCGACATGCCCTTCGGCAGTTATCAGGAGTCGCCGCAACAGGCCTACCGTAACTGTGCGCAGGTGCTGGCACGGACCGGCTGCGACGCGATCAAGCTTGAAGGCGGCGCCGTGCTGGCCGAAACCGTGGAGTTTCTGGTCAAGCGCGGCATACCGGTGATGGCGCATATCGGCCTGATGCCGCAATACGTTCACACCATGGGCGGTTTCAAGGCACAGGGCATGAACGAAACGGCGGCGCAGGCGATTGAAGCCGATGCGCGCGCGCACCTTGCCGCCGGCGCTTTCAGCCTGCTGCTCGAAGGCGTTGCCGAAGGTGTCGCGCGGCGGGTGACCGAGCTGTCGCCAATGCCGACCATCGGCATTGGCGCCTCGCCGTCATGCGACGGCCAGGTGCTGGTGACCGAGGACATGCTGGGCCTGGGCGGGGAGCACGTGCCACGTTTCGTCAAACAGTACGCCGATGTCGGCGCCCTGATCACTCAGGCCTGCGACGCCTTTGCGACGCAGGTGCGCGAGGGCACGTTCCCCGAGGCCCGACACTGCTATGGCGTCGACTGAGCGGCGGACACGGCGCTCTCATCGTGAATCGCCTGAGTCAGCATCTTCAACGCGTGGGCAATGTCCTTGCTCCAGTCGAGGGTGTAGCTCAGGCGCAGGTGATGCTGCCATGCGCCCTGCTGACTGAATATCTCGCCGGGCGCAATCACGATGCGTTTGGCCAACAGACGCTCGAACACCCGGCGCATGTTCACTGGCCGCGTCGCTTCGACCCAGAATGCGGCGCCGCCCAGCGGGGCGACGATGCGCAACTGGCCGTCGGTGTGTTCGTGCAGCATTTCCTGCATACGCTGCATGCGGCCGACCAACAGACTGCGCAACATTTGCGTGTGCTGATCGATCCGGCGCGTGGTGTACAAGCGCGCGATCGCCTTTTGCCGGATCGGCGACAAGCGGAACGCCCGCTCAAGAAACAGCCGATGCAGTTCGGGCCCCTGGAACCGGCTCAACACATAGCCGTAGGGGGCTTCCGAACCGATAATCTTGTCGAAGGTGGAAAACACCACCAGACGCTCGGGGTCGGCAAAATCACGGTAGCGCGTCGCTCCCGGCGCGAAACAGAACTCGCCGTAGCTGTCGTTTTCAAACAGCCAGATGCGCCGTTCCGCCAGCCAGCGGCAGATCAGTTTCTTGTCCTCGCCCGGCATCAGGCTGCCATGGGGAATATTCACCGTCGACGACAGCACCGCCACGCTGATCGGCTCGCGCTGCAACAACAGCTGCAGTTGCGGCAAGTCAAAGCGCCCATCGTCGCCCAACGGCAGTTCAATGACGCGGATCCGCGCGGCCTGCAACTGGCGCAGAATCGCCCAGGAACACGGCGACTCCACCAGCGCCACGGTGCCGGTCAGTTGCAGCGCTTCGAGGGATAACTCCAGCACGCTGCGCAGGTCCGAGCCGATGTACACGTGCTCGGCGCGCCAGTAGCAGCGCGTCGAGCGGGTGTAGCGATCCGCCAGAACGCTGCGCAACTCGGTCTCGCCAAAGGGCTGATAAAGCGGCGCGTGGGAACGCGGGTACTGGCGCGTCAATTCGCGCTCGGTCATCAGCAGCGGGTTTTCCAGCGACAGCAGCATCGCCGGTGCATCGCTGCTCAGCGCCAGCATGCCGGGCTGCCGGGCACTGGCGAAAACGCTGTCGAGCAGGTTCGGCGAGCCCTCGCTGACCAGCGCCGAAGGCATGGCCCGGGTGTAATAACCGAGCTTGGGGCGCGCATAGATCCGCCCCTGATCCTCGAGCAGGGAATAGGCATATTTGGTCGTGGAGACTGACACGTTCAAACGCTGCGCCAATTGCCGCAGCGACGGCAGTTTCTGCTCGCCTTCGGGATGGGCGGCTTCGATCAGTTCGACGAGATAGCGATAAACAGCCTGGTAGGCAAATGTCGAATCTTTACTTGGGTTCATGCTCAATCGCTTCAAATCCTGGTGCGTTAGGTACTGCGCTCGCCCGTCGAGGTCAAAACCTCGAGGCCAGCGCTTGCACTCGGCCATCCATGCCAACGCTCGGGCATCGTACCGATACCGTCGGGCAAAAGCGTCATCAGCAATGGGCGTTTTCAGTCGTCACGCCACGTGCCGGGAGTGGTCGGCACGGCGTTCTCCATGAACATGCGTCGCTAGCCTGGCACCCGATATCTTCAGCAGGCCGGGTGACAAATTCCAGCGTTCAGGGTTGAACCGTTGCAAAGGGTAGCGCACATCGCCATCGGCGCGATGCGGTGGCGACCGTGGCCGCACCCGGGAAGGCACCAGGCGCGTGTCGACGCACCTGGCGAGTGCTCGCGGTCATCGAGCAAATGCAATCTCACCGCGTGGGCCACAGGCTGCACGCGGTGTGGTCAGCCGATCAGCGGTGATAACGCCGCACCGCACTGCTGTTGCGCAGCACATGGCCTTTGATCTTTTCCATCAGCTCGGCGCGGGTCAACCCGGCCGGCAAGGCGTCGGGGGCCAGATCCAGCGCGTAGATCTGAATGATGTAATGGTGCGCGCTGTCGCCCACCGGCGGGCACGGCCCCATGTAATGGGTGTTGCCCTTGCTATTGGTGCCGCCGACACCTTCCAGGCTGGATTTTGCACCGACACCGGCCGCGATCTGGCGCGTGCCGGCTTTGATGCCGTAGTGAATCCAGTGATCGACGCCCAGGCCTTTCTGGCCGTCCGGGTCGTGCATGACGATCGCGTAACTCTGGGTGCCGGCAGGGCCTGCGTTCCAGCTCAGCGCCGGCGACTGGTTCTTGCCGCCGCAACCGGGCGCATCGCTGGCCGCCGCCGAGGTGAACAGGCGGTTATCGGACACGCCCGGGATGCTGAGGGTGAAACGCTCCTGGGCCTGCGCCGGGAACTGCACGCAAAGGGCGACGGCAACGGCCGCCAGCCAAGGGTTGAGAGAGGTCAATCGGGTCATTTCCGGGAGCACCTTTGTGCAGTGGGGCCGTCGTCGGCCTGCAAACTATAGCGGTACCGTTCGTGCCGTGGCAGTGGCAAATGGCTGAACCTCGCGCAGCCACGCAAACTCACAAGAGAAATTGCCTGCGAGGAAGCCAACGATGTCCCTGCACCGTGTCGCCCGTTTCACCGATGTCCCGCAAGACCGTGGCCTGCAAGTCGAAATCGGCGACTGCAAGATCGTTCTGTTGCGTGCCAACGGCCAGTTGCGTGCGTTTCAAGGCCTCTGTCCCCATGCCGGGGCCCCGCTGGCGGAAGGCGCGCTGTGTCATGGAAGGCTGATCTGCCCTTGGCACAAAGCCGCATTCCGCGCCGAGGACGGCGGCCTGTGCGAGCCGCCGTCGCTCGACAGCCTCAAGCGTTATCCTTTGGAGCTGCGCGGCGATGACGTCTGGGTCGATGACCAGCCCCTGCCCGATCCACACACCCCGCCGGCTGACGATCCGCGCACCTTCGTGGTGGTCGGCGCGGGAGCGGCAGGCACCGCGTGCGCCGCGGCCCTGCGGGAGAAAGGTTTTGGCGGGCGCATCGTGTTGATCGACGGCGAAGCGGATCCCGGCTACGACCGCACGGCACTGAGCAAATTCGTTCTCGCCGGGCAGATGTCGCCGAAAGACGTCCCGCACCTGCGCGAAGAGGCGTTCTATCAAGCGCAGCGCATCGAACGGCTGCAAGGCGAAGTCAGCGCACTCGACGCGCAAGACAAAATCCTTAAGCTCAACAACGGCGGCACCCTGCCTTACGACGCCGCCGTGCTCGCCACCGGCGGCGCGCCCAATGCGCTGCAACTGCCCGGTGCCGGGCTGGCCAACGTCTTCGTTCTGCGCTCCAAGGCCCACGCCGAACAGCTCATGAGTGCCGCTAAGCCGGGCCAACGTGCAGTGATCATCGGCGACAGTTTCATCGCCCTCGAATGTGCGTCGGCACTGCGCCAGCACGGCCTCGACGTCACGGTGCTGGCGCGGCATGCAACGCCTTTCGCCGCGCAATTTGGCGAAGCGGTGGGTCAAGCGATTCGCACATTGCACGAAGAGCACGGCGTGAAGTTCATCATCGGCCATGAAACCACGCAAATCCTCGGCGAGGACAAGGTCGAGGCGGTGTTGCTGGACAACGGGCTGCGGCTTGCCGCGGATCTGGTGCTGGCCGGTATCGGCGTTCATCCGGCCACCGAGGCATTCGCGTCGTTGCCCAAAGAAGACGACCAGTCGTTGCGCGTCGACGATGGCATGCGCGTATGCGAAGGGCTGTGGGCCGTCGGCGATATCGCCACGTTCCCCTTGGGTGGTCAGCCAACACGCATCGAGCACTGGCGCCTGGCCCAGCAACACGCGCGCATCGCAGCTGCCAACATGCTCGGCGGCGAGGAACATTATCTGGATGTGCCGTTTTTCTGGACGAACCACTTCGGCAAGAACTACGACTATCTCGGACATGCCGAAGAATGGAACGAGGTCGAGTTCAGCGGCGAGCCGCAGAAACCGCCGTTCATTGGCCTGTTCGTGAACAACGGCCTCGTCGTCGCGGCGGTGGCATGTGACAAGCAACGCGCGATGGCGCTGCTGGCCGAGCGGATGAAGCAACCTTTGCGGATGAAAGAGGCCTGGACGCTGATTCAGGCCTGAAATTGATTCCTACAGGGCGCCGCTGTCGTATCAATCAGGCCAGCGGATTCAGCGGCTCGCGATTGTCGTCTTTCTCGGCATGCACAAAGATCACCCGCGGATGCTGTAGCGGCGCCAGGGGCGGCGGCAATTGCTCCGGCTGCACCGGCCAGAAATGCGTTTCCACGTGACTGATGTCACCGTCCTGATCGTTGTGAATGGTCATCACCCCCGGCGTGCGCAGCTTCTGGAAACGCTCGTCGCACAGTTTGAAGCTTTTGCTCAACCCTTGGTCGTCAATCACTGGCGATGGCAAACGGCGCTGGGCGAAGCTGCGGCTTTTTCGTTGTTGATAACGCGCCCAGCCGATCAGAATCACCGCGTTGACCAGCGCCACCCAGAGATAGACCTGCAAGGTTCCCAGCGCTTCGAACGCCGAGTTGTCGATACGCGGCCCGCCGGCGTGGGTTTCGATCAGCGGCCAGAGCCCGCGCACCAGCAAGAACAACAAGCCAATCCATGCCAGCAGGGTGAGGATGACATCGATCACCACCAGAAATGGCCGCTGACGAGTCCGGATAATTTTCATTTGATGACCTCTTCCTGGTCGTCGCCAATCGGTTTGATACCCCGGTCAGGGCTGACCCAGCGCGCACGTTTCTGATGTTGGCCGAACAGAACCTTTGGAAAGCTGACCAAGGTGGTCAGCAGACTGACAAGCCAGAACACCAGCGGATACCAGACCACCCAGAACATGGTCTTGCCCAGGCCCGGCTCATAACGACGGTCGATGACGATGCTCACCGCGAACTGCACCAGGCAGACAAACGCCAGCAGCAAACCGGTAAACGCCGGCGGCATCAGATGATCCACGGCAATGGCGTCCGGCATCACCACGAACTTGCCCACGGCCCAGAAAATCATCGACAGCAAAAAGGTGAACGCCCAACCGGTCGAGAGGCAATATTCGAACAGCAAGGGCCACAGGTAACGGTGCCGGTACTGCCAGATGCCGCGAATGTTCTTGAACAGCACCTCGGCGCCGCCCTGGGCCCAGCGCAGACGCTGCTTCCACAGCCCGCCCAGTGTCTCGGGCATCAGAATCCAGCACAGCGCGCGCGGTTCGTAGAAGATGCTCCAGTGATCCAGTTGCAGCTTCCAGCTGATGTCGATGTCTTCGGTAATCATGTCCGGGCTCCAGTAGCCCACGCGGTTCAGCGCGGTACGCCGAAACGCGACGATCACTCCCGACACGGTGAAGATCCGCCCAAACACCCGTTGCGTGCGCTTGATCAGGCCGATGATCGATGAGAACTCGCCGACCTGCACCCGCCCGACAAGCGTCGAACGTGTGCGGATTCGCGGGTTGCCGGTCACCGCGCCAAGACGGGCATTATCCAGCATCGGCGCGACCAGATAAGCCGCAGTATTGGGCGCCAGCAATGCGTCGCCATCGATGCACACCAGATATTCACTGCGTGCAGCAATCGCGCCCATGCGCAGGGCGACAGCCTTGCCCTGGTTTTCCGCCAGGTGCAGCACTCGCAGACGCGGGTCCTCCTTGGCCAGGGCGTCGAGCACTTCGGCCGTGTTGTCCCTGGAGCCGTCATTGATCGCGATAACTTCGATGTTCGGGTAATGCTGGGCCAGCGCCGCATGAATGGTGTCGGCGGCGTTGTCGCCTTCGTTGTAGCAAGGGATCAGGATCGAGATCAGCGGCTCGCCTTCCAGTGGCGGCGGCAAAGTGTCGTCCTTCCAGGGCCAGTGACGCTCCCAGTGCAGCCAGAAATACAGGCCACCGGCAATCCACAGCCCGGACATGAACAACGGATAGAAGAACACGAAGTCCATCAGGAACTGCCCGGTGAGCAGGAAGATCAGCCCCAGTGGCACACCGAGGACAATCGCCAGAACAAGCAGGGCCAGCAGTCTATCCAGCATGTTATGGATTCCATTTATTGGAGAGCGCAGGCCTGACGGTTTTCAGGTCCGGCAGGTTGTCGAGGAAGTTGTCCGGGTAGTAACCGAAACTGGTCGCGCCCAGACGTTTCAGACGCCCCATCCAGTCCGCCAACTGCGCGCCATCGATGTCGGCCTGATCCTTCTGCGTCCAGTCCCGTGCCTGCAATTCGAACACCGTGCGGTTGAGCGCACCCGGACGTTGCTTGACGGTTTCCACCAGTTTTTCCAGCCATGGGCCGGACTGTTCCCGGGTCTGTTTTTCCATCAGCGGCATGGCCATCGGCGCCGTCCAGTCGTAGGTGGCGAGGAAGTCATCGAGGTTCTGCGCGAACCACGCTTCGCTGTCGGGATTGAGCATCGGCTCGGCAAACAGGTTGCGCGCGGTCAGCACTTGCGGGCCGCGAATCGCGCGAACCCTGGCGGTGAGTTCGTTGGTGAAGTCGATCAGGTAACGGCTCTTGAAGCGCGTCCAGCGTTGCATCGCCGCCGGATCGTCACGCAGCGCAGCAATCGAGCCCGGCAATCCCTGAGCAGCGTAGGCCTTCAGGGCGTCAGGGCTGGCGTCTTCGAAATCCGAGAGCAGCGCATCGTCGTGGTAGAGGATGCCGTCGACCGAGGCCAGGCGCGCCACGTCCTCGTAGATTTCCCCGACGATTCGCCGTACCTCGGGATTGAACGGCGACAGGCGTTTGTACTGGCTCGGATCCACTGACGTGACGCCGGTTTGCGGATCCCAGCGGGTCACGCGTGGCAGCTTCGAATCCAGCTCGAAACTGAGCACCGGCATCCACGCATAAACCTTCACATGCGCACGGGTGCGCAGTTGCCAGGCGACGCGGTCGAACAGATCCGCACGCACCGGCAAGTGGCGGTTGGGGAAGTACAACGAGTGCACCAGGCCGTCGCCCTTGGGATCGGCGAAGGCTTGCAGAAATACCGTGTTGGCGCCCATGTCAGCCATGCGCTGCACCAGTTTGCCGAGGTTGATGTCCTGCTGCGCCGGGTCCGGGTCGTAGACGTTGTCGAGGTCGACATGCACCACGCGCATGGCCGATTCGGCCTGCACCGAGACGATGCTGTTGGCGAAATGCTCGCCGTCGGGGTCGGAGGCAACGAGGAAGCGCGGAGCGCTCATCAGGTTGTCGAGGGCATCGAGACCATCATCCAGTGTCAGGGCCATTTCATAGCCCTGCTCGCCCACCACGGCCAGCGACGTGCCGTCTGCCGCACCGTATGGCCAGACCCAGACTCGCGGTCGTTTCCCGGTGGCCTTGCGGATTTTCTCCGAGATGTTGTTGACGTCGGTGCGAATCCGCGCCTGGAAGTCGGCTTCGGATTCATAGCGTTTGCTGACCGGATCGTAGCGTCGGGTCGCAGCGGCGGGCTGCAGGTTGCCCTGCGGGTTGGCGAGAATGCCTTTGTGGTTGGCATCGGTGTGCGCGGCGATTTCCACCAGCCCGGATTGGGAAATCTCGCGCACCTGCTCCCAGGTCAGAAAGTCGGAACGCGCACGCGGTGTGCCGGCAAAATCCACCGGCTGGTTGAGCGGCGTGTCGACCCAACTGCCGACTGGGGCCAGCAACGCATGCCAGTTGTAGGCGCGTAGCACCGGCAATACGCGGGTGTAGAAGCTTGCATAACCGTCGTCGAAACTGAGCAGAACCGCTTTCGCCGGCAGCTGTGGACCGCCCTTGCGCGCCGCCATGATCTGATCGACCGTGACCGGCTGGTGGCCATTCTCGCGCAGCCAGGCGAGCTGCTCGATCAGGCGCTCGGTGCGCACCGCCACCACCGCCTGATCGGGGTCGCGGTCTTCGACATCGTGATAGGCGATGCCCAGCACATGGTTTTTCGGCCACGGTTTTTCACTGGCCGGCACGGTCCGCTCGGCGGGCGGCACGAAGGCCGGGGCTTGCTGGGCGCAGGCGCTGATCAGCAGCGCTCCCAGCAAAAGGATGAAACGCGAAATCAGAGGCATCTTCAAACTCTTCTAGAAGCGGAAAGTCAGGTCGACGAGCAGACGCAGATCGGTTTCCCGGTCACCGTCATAAGGGCGGTTGATCACGCTGAACAGGCCGCCCACCTCGAACACATCGTTCCAGGCATACCGTTGCCCATAGCCGAGCAGCGCCATGCCACCGGTACCGTGCTCACGCTGGCTGTACGTGCCCGCGCCGGCCTGGAATTGCTGGCTCCAGGCGGTTTCGTAGCGGTGATAGAGCACGTGATTGACGTTGACCAGCGGCATCACGCTGAAGTCGGATTTCGGGTTGAAGTACGGCACGTCGTCGGATTTGGAGTTGTGGCTGGTGCCGACTTCCAGACCGGCGTCGACCTGCAGGTTCGGCGCGCTGTAGACGCCCTCGCGACCGGTGAGCAAAGCTTCGACGCGGTTGTTGCCGTCACTGAAGTGCGACGGGCTCACCGACAGGCGCCATTCGCGACGCTCGTTGGCGCGCCAGCGCAGAAACGCACTGCCGCCATTGGCCTTGATGTCACTGTTGAGCGCGCGCAAGGGCGTCTCGGCGGACAAGTATTCGAGGCTGCCGCCGTACTGCCAGTGGTCGTTGATGTCGCGGGCAATCGCCAGGCGTGCGCCCTGTTTGTCGCCAAAGCCGTAATCGTGATTCGACACTTCAGCTTCGAGGGTCATGTCACGGCTGCGCCGCTCCAGGCCGACCCGTTGGAAGCGGTGGTGGCCGGTGCCTTCGGCGAAATCCCCGGTGGCATAACCGGCGCCGGCAAACACGCGCCAGTCTTCATTGATTGGCGGACTGTAAAGCGTGCTCTGAATGCCGAAATCACGGCTGCCGCTGACGGCACCGGCATCGGTGCTGCCACCGCCGTTGGCCTTGCCGCCGTAGGCTTCGACGCGCAACTCAGCCATGTCATGGACTTGCCGTTCGCGGGCCAGACGCTGGACCTGACGGTTGTCCGGATAACGTGCGACCACGTCGTCGACCAGCGCATCGTTCTGCCGCCATTCCTGCAGTTCCATCGCCGTGCGCGCCTGAGCGACTTCCAGACCCGCATCGCGGGGGGCCAGGCTCTCGGTTTCCTTGAGCTGGTTTTCCGCGCGGCGCGGCCATTGCCGGGCCAGGTACAGGTCTGCCTGGGCCAGACGCAACCCGAGGTTGCCCGGGGCCTGATTGACCAGGGTCTGCAAGCGCTCCTCGCCGTGGGGCAGGTCGGCACTGTAGGTGCCGGCCTGCGCCGCCAGTTGCTGGGCGTCCATCCATTCATCGTTGGGGTTGCCGATCGGCAAACCTTTGAGCTCGACGCGCGGGCGCTGGGCTTTCGCCGCGTCTTCAGCGACCTTGCGCGCCTCGTCGGCGCGGTCGCTTTCGAGCAACGCGTAATACAGTGCCGTGGTGTCGACGAGCCGATCGCCTGCATCCGCGTCCGCGGCCGACAGCACCTGACGGTAGAGATCGGTGGCGGTGTCCGGCTGGCGCTGATCGAGGTAGGACGCCGCCACCCAACGCAAGGCATAGGTCGGAATCGCCACGCCTTCGGCTTGCAATTTCTGGTACTCGGCGATGACATCGGCGGTCCGCGCCCGAGCCTTGAGCGCGCCCATGCGGTCGATGCGCCAGCGGGTCACGTCGTCATGGGCCGTGGCATCGGGTGCCCAGGTCGCGAGCAATTTGTCGTAATCGGCCAGCGCGCGGTCGGCGACCACGTAGCGTTCTTTTTCGCTGCGCGTGGCCAGCTCGGCGAGGCGCACACGCTCGGCCGCCAGATCGCCTTCGAGACGGCGCAGGGTCACCGCATCGATCAGCCCCGGCCGCTGCCGGGCCAGACGCAGCGCCGGTTCCGGCAGACGGGCCTTTTGCAGGGCAACCACGTATTCGCGGGCCACTTCCGGTTTGTTGCCGGCGCGGATAAACGCCTGATCGAATTCGAACAGCGCGTCGTACTGTTTGCCGGCGCGACCGAGGGCATAGCCCAGGGCGAGGCGGCGGGGAGGGTCATCAGGTTTCGCCGCCACCAGCGCCTTGGCCCGCGTCACGGCTTCGTCGGGTTTGCCGGCGTCGGCCTGAGTCAGCGCCAGACCCAGTTGCAGGTCGGCGTTGTCCGGCTCCCGTGCCAGGGCCTTGTTGTAAACCTCAGTGGCCTGATCCCAACGCTTGAGATTGCGATAGGCGCGGGCGGTGGCGGTCAGTGCCTGCACCGGCAAGACGCGGTCGCGGCCCTGGGTTTCATAGACCTTGATGACTTCGGCGTCGAACCCCGCCCAACTGGCGATTTGCAGGTGATCGCTGATCTGACCGTCGCTCGCCTGCCCCGGCGGCACCTGGCGCAATACCGTCAGCGCCGGCGTGTAATGCCCGGCGCGGGCATCGCGGACCATTTCGTCGTAGGGCGTGTCGGCCAGCGCCAGCAGCGGCCAGAGCAACTGGCTGCACAGGGCGACTCGGAACAAAGGGCGCAAACCACGATGTAATACAGGCACATCAATACGCGGCATTCGTCAGCATCCTTACATGGCCAGCCGGGTCACAATGCCCTCCTTGCCCATTCGTAACGGCGGCCGCGATGTGCAATCCACGGCCAGGCTTTAAAGCCGGGCAATCTTGCACGCAAGCGTAGTCGAAAATTCACAACACAATAATTGTTCAGAATCCTGCGGGCGGTTCAGCGAGGTCAGCGAAAACCGCGGTGGCGGACAGCAAAACGCCCGGCGCCTGTCAAACAGGGGCCGGGCGTCTTGAGGACACGCGGTGGGGTTACTGCACTTGGGTGACGCCAGCGAACTTGCTCATCAGGAAGCTGACAAACTGCTCCACGGTCATCTTCTGGCCGTTGAATTCAACCTGATTCGCCGCGTAGTGCAGCTTGGTCACGACGTTGGTGCCGTCGGCGACGGCCAATTGCGAACCGACCGCCATGCCAGCGAACATATCGGCCGCTTCCTTGGACTGGTCGACGATGGCTTTGGCGTCAGTCTGGCCATCGAGTTGTGCCTGCACGCTGAGCAGATCGACCAGCATCGGCTTCGACACCTGGACGTTGAGGTCAAGCAGTGCGATCAGTTGCTTGCCTAGCTGATCCGGCGGCAGATCCATCGATTGCGGTTTGGTCAGGTCAATCACCAGATTGGCGCGGCTCTCGCCGTTGGCGGTGTTGAACGACAGGTTCTCCAGCGCAAACTGCGGCCCGGCGGCCAGCAGCTTCTGCAAATCGGCTTTGACTTGGGCGTTCTCGGCTTCGGTCAGATTCAGCTCCGGCGCCGGCAGGCCTGCTGCTTCGGCCTCGGCCGCAGCTTTTTCGTACGGCTGCAGTTTGGTCTGGTAGATCTGCATCAGCGACATCGTCGAGGCGATGTCGAGGTTTTTCAGGCTCATGGCCATGGCGGCCGAACCGATTTTCTTGTCGTTGAGCGTCACTTCGCCGATTTTGTAGTCGGCACGGCCGGCGGCGTTGCTGCCGCTTTCTTCGGTGCGGTTCTTCATTTCGAAATTCTTCACCCCAAGCACCGATTGCTTGGCGCCGAACGTGGTTTTGCTGCTGGTCACTTCCAGGGTGTTTTCGCCGGTGTAGTAGCCGAAGCTGCTCTTGGCCAGGTTGCTGGCCAGGGTCAGGCCATTGAGTTCGAGCTGGACCGGCGTCTGGTCTTCGGCCACGGTCACCAGCTTCAGGTTGTCCATGTAGCCGTCAGCCTTGACCTTTTGCGCCTGAGCGCTGGCGGCGATGTCCATGGTCAGGCCAGAAAATTTCAGGCTCGACTGCTCATCCAGTGCGGTTTCGAACGGCAGCAGGTTGAGGGTGCTGGTGGTCGATTCGTCGTAGCCGATGTTGGTCACACCCTTGAGCGGCGCGGCGCCCTTGGTCGCGGCGAACCATTTTTCGGTGGTCGGGCTCTTTTCCAGTTCGTAGTTGCTGGTGGCCATGACCGGTAGCCATTTCAACGAGATCAGGCGCGAGAAGGGCAGCGGGCCGTGCTCGATGCGGTCGGTAAACAGCAGTTCGACCGGCGCGTCGCCGAACATCTCGCCTTCGCCCTTCAGGCGATAGTGCGCGGTGCTGGTGAACGTGTGGCGGTCCAGCGACACCAGCTCCAGCGAGGCACTGCCGTTGGAGCCGGCCATGGCGCTCTGCAGTTCCTTGTTGGCGTTGCCGACGGCGTTGTTCAGCACCCCTTCGATCTTGGTCCCGGTGTACCAGGCCCCGCCTGCGCTGATCGCGCCGATGGCAACAACAATTCCGAGAAGCACGCCTGCTGATTTATTCATGAATGACCTGATCGATTTCCGTGGCTGTGAATGGGGTCGTCTTCCTTGAACCCGGGATCGGGTCGCGGCTCGACTGTGCGCAATTGAGCGGTGGAGATTAGCACCGGGCGCGGGAGACGGCCCAATGATTAAAGGTTAAAGAGTGTCTATGGGAGGAATTGACAGCTGACAGGGTTTAAGAGTTTCAGTGTTTGGAAAGGCGCTATCGCGAGCAGGCTCACTCCTACAATTTGGAATGCATTCCCCTGTAGGAGTGAGCCTGCTCGCGATAGCGCCGGTGAATTCACAACACATCAGGAATACTGAACCTCGATTTCATCGAGCTGATGATCAAAGCTCTTGAGCCGCGCCGTCCAGGTGTACACCAGCACTTCAAAATCGCGGTCGATCACCGCCCCGCCCGCACCGTCAGCCCGCACATCGCAAAAATCCAGCTGATAGCGCTCGCGGGCCATGGCCGTGGCGACGTCGGACAGTTCACGGGCATTGTTCAGCCAGTGCCAACCCTCGTCGGCAATCTGCTTGTCGAGTTCCAGACACTGTTTTTTCAGCGCTTCGAGGCTTTTTTCCAAGGGCGTTCCGGTCAGTTCGCCCATGACTTCGGCGAAGGTGCGCCCCGGTTGCCAGTAGCTGCCCCAGAAATACCGGTCGAACACCGTTTCGACCCGGCGCAGGGCGACCTTGGTGTCCCAGATCAGCACCAGCATTTTGCCCTGCTCCAACTGGCGCTTCTTGACCCGCTGAACCTGGACCGATGCCCATGCCACCACCACGATTGCCATGACCGCGATCAGCGCCACGGCGCTGTCGAGAAAAATCATCGCCTTGTCGATCTGGTGGGCCAGCATGATGCCGTAGAAATAAGTGGCCGACAGCAGCACGAGCGCCGTCAGGACACACCAGAAGCCGAGCGCGTAAGGGTTCTTCATCGTTGGTTTCCCCTAGACCAGCACGAGCAATGAGCATGCAGGGAGCGCTTTGCACGGGGCGCCCCTTCAATACCTCAAAGCATAGCAACGGCCTCAGGGATTGCTGGCGTCAGAAGCGTGCGTTCGTCCGCTTTCCCAGCCACCGCCCAGGGCGAGGAACAAATCGATCTGGCTCATCGCGACCTGGGTGTTGGCCGCGGCCAGCTGCGCGGTGACATCGGTGTAGGTGCGCGTGGCTTGCAGGTCGGCGAGGAACGACTCGCGGCCGGCCTGGAAGAAGCGGTGGGTCTGCTCGGCGGCGAGCTTCGCCGACTGCTCAGCCTCGGCCAGCGCATCGCGACGTTGCAGCAGTGCGCTGTACTGGGCCAGACCGGTCTGGGTCTCGCGGATGGCGTTGAGCACCACGCCGTCAAAATGCGCCAGTGCGCCTTGAGTGTTGGCCTCGGCTTCACGAATGCGCGCGCGGGCGCCGTTGGTCGGGACTTTCCAGCTCAGCGACGGACCGAAGCCCCAGCGGTTGGTCGACGGATCGCCGAGATCATCAATGATGCCGACCGTGCCGATCGTCGCGCCAATGCTGATGTCCGGGTACAGCTCGCCGGTGGCGATACCGATGCCGGCGGTCGCCGCCGCAAGACGCCGTTCGGCCTGACGAATATCCGGGCGACGCTTGAGCAGCGCTGCGCCGTCACCGACGGGCACGAGCTGAGCGATTTTCGGCAGTTCGGCGCAGGTGGCCGTGCCCGTCGGCAATTGCTCGACCGGCTTGGCCAGCAACATCGACAGACGGAACAGCCCGGCCTGACGCGCCGCTTCATAGCGTGGCAGATCGGCGCGCAGGGATTTGAATTGGGTCTGCGAACGGGTGACCTGGGTTTCATCGCCACGCCCGGCGTCACGCAAACGCTGGATCAACGTGGTGCTCTGCGATTGCAGGTCGAGAGAATGCTCGGCGATTTCCCGCTCTTCGTTGGCCGCGCAGACCTGGGTGTAAGCACGAACCACGTCCGCCACCAAAGTGATGCGCGCGGTATCGGCGGCGGCCTGGGTCGCATCGGCATTGGCTTTTGCCGCTTCGATGCCGCGCTGCAAAGTGCCCCACAGGTCGAACTGATACGAAGCGCTGATGCCGATATCGGCAATGTTGGCCACCGGGACTTTTTCCGGCAACAGGAACGCCTGACCGGATTCCTGCAAGCGCTGGGCGCCCATCTTCACCCCGCCGCTCCAGCCGCCAGCCGCTTCGGCTTCATCCACCTGAGCGCGTGCCCGCGACAGGTTGGCCGCGGCCACACGCAGGTCGGTGTTGGACGCCATGGCCTGCTGCACCAACTGATCAAGGCGCGGATCTTTATACAGCCGCCACCAGTCCGCCGGCACTGGCGCCGAGACCACCGGTTTGCCGGCGACCGCCAGTTCACCCTGAATATCCTTGCGCTGCACCGCCGCGTCGGCGGGCACCTGATAATCCGGGCCAACCATCTGACACGCCGAGAGCATCACGCCCAAACCGGCGACCAAAAGCGCCCTGCTCATGGCCGGGGCTCCTGCGGCTGATCGTCGATGATCGACACGGTGGCGGTGCGTCCCGCAATCATGCGGAAATCTGCCGGCACATCATCGAACGCAATGCGCACCGGAATCCGCTGCGCCAGGCGCACCCAGCTGAACGCCGGGTTGACGTTGGGCAGCAGGTTGCTGCCGCTGGTGCGGTCGCGGTCCTCGATGCCGGCGACGATGCTCTCGACATGCCCGCGCAGTTTTGCCCGGTCGCCGATCACGCGGATATCCACCGATTGCCCGACGTGAATACCGTCGAGTTTGGTCTCTTCGAAATAGCCGTCGATGTGGAACGAATTGCTGTCGACCACCGATAACACCGGACGTCCGACGGTGACGAATTCCTGCGGACGCGGCGCGCGGTCGTTGACGTAACCGTCGACCGGGCTGCGGATCACCGAGCGATCGAGGTTGAGCTGTGCACTGTCCACCGCCACCAGCGCTTCGGCCAGCGCCGATTGCGCACGGGCCACGCGCGACTGGCTTTCTTCCAGTTGCTCCGCTGGCACCAGGTTGCCCAGGCCGCGGTTACGCTTGGCTTCACGCTGCGCCTGGGCGAGGGTTTCTTCGCGGTCGGCAACGGCGGCCCTGGCTTGACGCAACGCCAGTTTGAAGCGGTCCTGGTCGATGCTGAACAACACCTGACCACGCTTGATCAACTGGTTGTCCTTCACCTCGACCTGCTGGATCAACCCGGACACGTCCGGCGCAATCTGGATGACGTCGGCGCGAATATGGCCGTCGCGGGTCCACGGCGCGAACATGTAATACATCACCATGCGCCAGACAAGGACAACGGCAAACGCCACGATCAGCAAGGTCAGAACCACGCGACCGATGGTCAAAAACGGTTTTTTCATGTCATCAGGTATCGACTGAGTGAGTCCACGCCGTACAGCAGCACGGCATAGAGCGCCACGTTGAACAATGCCCGGTGCCAGACCAGACGGTAAAAGTGCAGACGTGTGAGCACGCCATGCACCAGCAGAAACAACACATAGGTGATGCCCATCAGCACCAGCAGGGTCGGCAGGAAGATGCCGCTGATATCCAGATCACCGATCATAGGGGCGCTCCATCGGGCAGCGGTTCTTCGGGCTCGGCGCTGGAGACGAATTCGACGCCGGGCAGCAAGGCCAGACGCAAACCGCTCAAGGCGTGCAACAGGTGCAGACGGGTTTCGTCATCGCCCTGGCCATTCAGCGCACGGCGGGCACGGTCCAGAGTCATCAGCAGACCGCTCGGCGCCGGCAGGCGTTCGCCGGATTTGAGGCAGGCGCGGAAATACTCGCCGACCTCGGCCACCACTTGCTGTAGTAGTGCCTTCGGCACGCCAGTGACGCGCGGGGTGTAGGCGAGCAGGTCGAGCATATTCAGGCCGACGCGCACTTCGCGCATCGCAATGCCAGTGTCCTGGCCGGTCAGGGCCAGACGTGGCAGGTGCTGCATCAGCCGATCAAGCAATTGCACGCCCAGTTGCCGATGTTCGGCGAGATTGGCCGGCTCGGTCATGCTGACGATGTCTTTCCAGCTGAAACGGGTCAGGCGCTTGGCCGCCAGTTCAGCCCCGAACGGCCGCGCCACCAGCGTCCAGATAAAGGCGAACAACAGCCCCAGCGGCCCGGCGAGGTTGGAGTTGGCGAAGGCAAAAAAGTCCGCGTCGTACGCCCCCTGAATGCTGATAAATGACGAGGTGTTAACCAGCGTCAGCAGCATGCCGAGGTAGAAACGCGGCTGCACCGTCAGCGTGCCGATGCAAATGAACGGCACGGAAAACGCCAGCACCAGCATCGGGAAATCATGCAGGTTGGGCAGAATCAAAAACAGATAAAGGCTGGCGAACAGCACCGACATGCCGGTCCAGAAAAAGAACCGGTAAATCTGCGGTGCCGGGTCGTCCATCGAGGCGAAGAAACTGCACGCCACCGCCGCCAGAATCACCGCGCTGCCGCCATCCGGCCAGCCGAGCAGGATCCACAAAACCGAAGCGACGATGATAGCCAGAATGGTCGAGGCCGCCGAGTACAGCATCAGCCCGCGATCGATGAACGGCGTCAAACGGCCGAGGCGCCAGTGCCGATACACCGCGCGCCAGCTGTCCTGGCGCTCGCACAGAATCGCATCCTGCAAGCTGCGGCAGTCCTGCCACAAGTCGATGAACTCACCGAGGCGGTAAATGGCGTTGGAGAACAACAGTTGCTTGCGATCCTCCAGCGCTGCGGCGTTCGGTTGCAGCGCCTCGAGCTGATCCCTGAGCGCTTTCCAGCGCTCCAGATTGGCATCGGCATGGCTCAGCCATTCCCGGGTCGCGGCGAGCAATGGCTGGAACTTTTCCACCAGTTCCGGTGTGCGACGTTCGAGGGCGTACAGCGAATCCTCGAGCGCATCGATCACCGGCAACAGGTGAATCATCCGCCCGCGCAGTTCCTTGGTGTTGCGCACGGTTTGCGGCCGCGCGCCTTCGTGGGGCAACTGGCCGATCATCAGTTCGAGGCTGTTGAAATTGGCGACCATGGCCATGCGCAGCGCGGTGACTTCTTCCGGCTGCACGTCGCGGCTGAGAAACTTCAGGCTGTAGCTCGTCGCATCGGCGAACCACTTGCTCACCGCATCGTTGAACACCGGCGCCAGGCGCCGCGGCCAGAACATCGCGCCGACCACGGCGGCAACAGCGATGCCAAGGAAAATCTCTTCGGTGCGCGCCTCGGCCACGTCCCACACCGCCAGCGGATTATCGACCACCGGCAGGGCAATCAGCGGCAACGTGTAACCGGCCAGCATCAGCGCGTAGCTGTTGGCGGTGCGCAGGTGCAGGGACATGAACAACAAGATGCCGGTCCACAAGGCGATGACCACCACCAGCACATACGGGCTCTGCACAAACATCGGCACGAACAGCACCGCTGCCGCAGCACCCAGAAAAGTACCCGCCGCGCGGTAGAGTGCTTTGGAGCTGGTCGGGCCGAGAAACGGGCTGGAGACGATGTACACCGTGGCCATCGCCCAATACGGACGCGGCATTTGCATGAGCAGGGCGATGTACAGCGCAATCATCGACGCTGCAAAAGTACGGACCCCGTAAAACCAGTCACGGGCCGGCGGCATGCCAGTGAAAAAACCGTTCACGAATTGACCACCACCGGCGAACTCGCCGCCTCAAAAGCCCTGAGTACCCGAAGCGTAGCCTCCAGATCACTGCGCTCGATGCCTTCCAGCACTTCATGGCGCAAGCGCACCAGTTCCGCCTCCACCGCCTGCACCAGCTCGCGGCCGGTATCGGTCAGGCTCAGGCACTTGGCGCGACGATCCTGGGCATCTTCAGTGCGACGGACGTAACCGGCCTGGCACAGCTGATCAAGCAGACGCACCAGCGACGGACTCTCCATCCCAGCCGCTTGCGCCACCTGCACCTGACGCACGCCCTCGCCCAAGCGCCCGATCATCAACAATGGAACGGCGCAGGCTTCGGAAATTCCATAATTGACCAGCGTGGTCTGGCAGATCTTCCGCCAATGCCGGGCGGCCACCACCATGGCACTGCTGATGTTCATCTGGAGACTGTCGAGGGGATCGGACACGGGATAACGGACACTGTTAGTTTGCTAACTATCAATATCGCATTGGAGGGGAATTTCAGTCAAGTTTTGAAACAATTCTCACCACTTGTCGCCCGGCTGTTCTAAAGACTTTCTAGCAGATACTAGGAAAAGCAATCGCCCTCACTTTATCTGGAGCGGGAAATGTCAAAGCAGGCGGTTTTTACACCGAAGCGGGATTTAGAGTTCAGAGAAGAGAACATGGTAGAACTGAACGCGGCAGACTGGCCGGTTTCACTGATCATGCCAGCGGCGCACGAATACGAGGCCTTCCTGCAACGCAAAGTCGAAATCGCTCGGGAATTCGTACGCGCTGGCGACGGCTTGACCAGTGATGGTGTGGAATCAGCGTTTGCTGCCAA
Source organism: Pseudomonas sp. SWRI99 (assembly GCF_014270125.1). Classification (NCBI taxonomy): domain Bacteria; kingdom Pseudomonadati; phylum Pseudomonadota; class Gammaproteobacteria; order Pseudomonadales; family Pseudomonadaceae; genus Pseudomonas; species Pseudomonas sp. SWRI99. Next base: position 48,790 of record NZ_JABWQR010000036.1, read on the forward strand.
ACGCAGACTTGCTAAAACAGCGTGAGCTGGCCTCGCCTAACGCTTCTTGGCTGCTTCGTAAACGCCGCTGCGCTCACGCTTGCCAACCGCTAGCACGGAAACCACGACGCGTTCATCGATGACCTGATACACCAACCGATACCCTGAGGCTTTAAGTTTGATTTTGTAGCAGTCCGGCATGCCGTGGAGAGCGTCAGCCGGGATTCTGGGAAGCTTCAGCCTCTCACCCAGCTTCTTTTTGAACTGCTCCCGCACCGTATGACCCAGCTTGTCCCACTCCTTGTGCGCAGACGGCAGAAACTCAAGCTTATAAGTCATCCAGGCTTACCGAAATGGGCGTTTCGTGAAGGCGCGAACGAACAATGTCAGCCAGCTCGAGATCATCAAGCCGCTCCATCATTGCTTCGTAAACTTCGGCCGGCACCATATAGCCCATGACGCGATTGTGGTTGAGGACAGCGACGGCACCACCGTGCGCACCGTTCAACACAGCAGTAGGATTTTTCTTTAGTTCAGAAACACTGACAGCCATATCGGCGAGAACGTTTTGCATAATAATGACCTCAAATTAGGACGTGATTTTGGTCTAATTATGCCCTCCTGTGCAACATCACATTCAATTGATCCACTACCACTGCCCAATCCGCATCCTCAAGAATCTCCTCGCGCAAAAATTTCGCCTGTCTTTCCGACCAGAAAAAAGCGTCAGCCAAGTGCAATTCCGGCTTGAGCGGGGAATGGCTGGCGATGAACTGGTCGATGCTGATCGGGTCGTCAGGGAGGCCGAGCTGTTTGAACAGGGCCGGGAGGCTGTGCTGCGGATTTTCCATGATCAACTCCTCTGGAATCGGGCCGGCGTTACGCCGTTTGCTGCAGTGGAGTTGATCATAGCTTCGCTGCGGGTTCAGGGTTTGGCGACGTCCGGCGAGCCTGCGGCCAGTTGCGCTGCTGGATAGACCGACTGCCATCCGCCGCCCAGCGCCTTATACAAACCGACCATCGCCAGGGAAACGCCGGTTGAGCTTTCCACCCATTGTTCCTGCGTGGCGAGCAAGGCGCTCTGCACGGTTAGGACGTTGACGAAATCGACCACGCCTTCGACGTATTGCTGTTGCGCGGTGCGCAGGGCGATCTGGTTCTGGCGCACGGCTTCGGCGAGGCTGTCGCGACGGCGCTGACTGGCGTTGTAGGCGGTCAACTGGTCGTCGATTTCATGCCAGGCGCGCAGCACGGTTTGCTGGTAGGCGATGGCCGCTTCCTGTTGCTGGGCTTCACGCAGTTGCAGCATGCCGCGCAGGCGTCCGCCGTCGAACAACGGCAGGCTGAGCTGCGGACCGATGGCAAAGGCGCGCGAGCCCCAGGAACCGAAGTCGCTGAGCTGCATCGCCTGCGAACCGAGGTTGCCGGACAGGGTGATGCGCGGATAAAAATCACCCTTGGCTACGCCGATGTTGGCGGTGGCGGCGTGCAGGCGCGCTTCGGCCTGGCGGATATCCGGGCGCCGCTCGGCCAGTTGCGAAGGCAGGCCGATAGCGACTTCCAGCGGCGACTGCGGCACCGCCGCGTCTGTGGATAACTCTTTCGCCAAGGCCTGCGGTGGTTCACCCATCAACAGACTGATCGCGTTGATCAGTTGCGCCTGACGCTGCTCAAGTGCCGGCAGGCGTGCCTCAATGGCAGCGACTTGCGCGGCAGCTTCGGCGACGTCGAGATCGGTCGCCACGCCATCGGCCAGACGCAACTGCGAGAGTTTCATGCTGTGCCGGGCAACGTCGAGGTTCTGCTCGGTGACGGCGCGAGTGTTCTGTACGCCGCGCAACTGGATGTAGTTTTGCGCGGTGTCGGCGAGCACCGTGAGCAACACACCGCGACGATCGTTTTCCGCCACTTCGAGATTGGCGTCGGCGGCTTCGGTTTCACGGCGCACACGGCCCCAGAAGTCCAGCTCCCAAGAGGCCGAAAAGCCAGCGTCCCACAGGTTGAAAGCGGAATCGCCGTTATGCCCGGACGGATCGTTCAGGCCCTCGCCACTGTTGCGTTTATGCCCGTAGCTGCCGGTGGCGGCGCTGTTTGGGTAACGCTCGGCGGTGATCACTTGGCGTGCAGCGCGGCTTTGTTGCAGGCGGCTGCTGGCCAGTTGCAGGTCGAGGTTGTTGCTCAGTGCGCGTTGGGTGAGCGCGGAAAGCTGCGGATCGTGGAACGTTTCCCACCAGTGTTCGTTCAGCGGTTCGCTGACGGCCTGGCTGGGGGCCGACCGGGCCGGTTTAGCCCAGTCGGCAGGTTGCGTGGCCTCGGGTTTCTGGAAGTCGGGGCCGACGGTGCAGGCGCTGAGGCCGAAAAAGCTCACCACAACAAGAGAATGAAACAGGCCTGTGTGGCGAGGGAGCTTGCTCCCGCTCGAGTGCGCAGCACTCGCGATTTTTGGAGCTACTTCGCAGCCCAGCGGGAGCAAGCTCCCTCGCCACAGGTTTTTGCCCAGGTTCATCGCTGCGTCACCTCGCGCCCGGACGCCGCTGAACTCGCCGTATCAATGCTCGCCTCCACCGACATCCCTACCCGCAAGCGCTCGGCCAGTGGCTGCCCCGGTTCCAGCACGATTTTCACCGGGATGCGCTGCACCACCTTGGTGAAGTTACCGGTGGCGTTGTCCGGTTTCACCGCTGCGAAAGTCACCCCCGTTGCCGGCGCGACGCTCTCGACGCGGCCACTCAAGGCTTCGCCGCCGAGGCTGTCGACACGCACTTGCACGTCCTGCCCCGGCTGCACATCGGTCAATTGGGTTTCCTGAAAATTGGCAACCACATAGGCCTGCTGCAACGGCACCACCGCCAACAGTTTGCTGCCCGGCGTCACATAGGCACCGACACGCACCGCGCGCTCGCCGACCATGCCGTCTTGCGGTGCGGTAATGCGCGTATAGGACAGGTTGAAACTGGCGATTTCCAGCGCCGCCTGCGCGTGTTTCAGATTGCCTTCGGCGGCGTTGCGCTGGGCAGTAAGGATCTCTACCTGCTTGCGCTCGGCCGCCAGTTTCGCCGTTGCCGTGTCGAGGCGTGCCGAGGCCTGATCAATTCGCGTGCGTGCCTGCTGTGCGTTCTGCACCGTACCGGCGCCAACACCGGCGAGGTGGTTGTAGCGGTTCAATTCCTGCTGAGCGAAGGCCATTTCTGCCTTGGCCGAGACCACCGAAGCCTGCGCCTGGGCGATCAGCGATGCCTGCCGTTCCAGGGTCGCGTTGGCGTTCTGCAACTGCGCCCGCGCCACCAGGGTTTGCGCATCCGCCGCTTCGGCTGCCGCACGCAAGTCACGGTCATCGATCAGCGCCAGCAACTGCCCGGCCTTCACTTGCTGGTTATCTTCGACCAGCACCTGCTTGATGAACCCGGCCACGCGCGGCACGACGAGGGTGTAGTCGGCCGAAACAAAGGCGTCATTGGTGGTTTGCTCGGTGCGTTTGCCGAACAGCCCGGGCATTGCCAGGTACACCAGCACGCCGACCGCCAGCGCGGCAGCCACGGCCACCGCGAGTTTTTGTTTGGATTGAGTCGTCATAAAAACCTTCTGTTTCAGTGCAGCAATCAGGTCGGCGCGCGCGGCGGATAAATCCGCGTCGGCAGCCAGAAAATCAGCAGGATCAGCGTCACCGCGACGCCGGCCATGCACACGTAGAGATCGGAAGAAGTCAGCACCACGGCCTGTTCGTGCAGGCGATGGGCAAGGCCCGGATCGCTGTGGTCGGCCAGCGGCGAGTTGCCGAGGCTGTCGACCAGCATCGTCGAATGGAAATGCAGGCGCGCGGTGGTCAGCGCTTCGATCACCCCAGTGGCGACCACCGCAGCGAGGCCTTTCACAGTGTTGAACCACGCCGACGCGAAGGGGCCATCCAGCGGCGTGATGCTGCCGGTCGACAGCATCAGCAGCGGTAACACCGCCATCGGCTGACCGAAAATCTGCAGCCACTGCAGCACGTAAAAATCGTCACGGATCCACGCCGACGTCAGGTGCGAACCGCCCAGACAGGACAGCGCCAGCATGCTCAACCCGATCCCGAGCACCCAGCGGCAATCGACCCAGCGCAAGTTACACAGCGCCGCCACCAGCGGCAGCGCAAGCAATTGCGGCAACGCAGCGATGAGCATGATCGGCGCGGTTTGCGCCGGGCGATAACCTTGCACCTGAGCCAGATAACTCGATGGAATCAGCACCACCGCCAGCAGCACGACCAGCACCCCGGCCAAGGTGATCAGCGCGAACGACAGATTGCGAATGCCGAGCATCTGCAATTTGAAAAACGGAATCGGCTGCGACCATTCATTGATCATGAAAGCCACCAGCAGCAGCGAACCGGCGCCGAGCAGTCCGCAGATCAGGTTCGATTCGAACCAGTCCAGCCGATTGCCTTGTAACAGGCCAATCACCAGCATGCAGATCGCTGGAAAGCCCAGCAGCAGGCCTTTCCAGTTGAACGACTTCAGCCGCTCCAGCCGCAGCGGATCCTGCGGCAAGCCGTAGGCGACGGCGACCATAGCGGTCAGGCACGGCACGATGATCTGCCAGAAGGTCCATTGCCAGCCGACATACTCGGTCCACAGACCGGCCAGCGGCGTGCCGAGGCCAGGGCCGAACGTTGCGGTCAGTGCGTAGCCGGCCAGTCCGTACAGTTTGATGTTTGCCGGCAAAAAGCGCAGCGCGACGGTCATTAGCATCGGCGGCAACGCACCGCCGGCCAGACCTTGGAGGATGCGCATCAACAGCAGACTTTCGTAATTCGGGGCGAACGGACACAGGACGCCGAGCGCGGTAAACAGGCCGATTGCGCAGAGGGTGAAGCGACGGAGCGAGAAGGTCACCGAACACCACGGCGCAAAGGCCATGGCCGCGACCGATGTGGCGGTGTAGCTCGCGACCAGCCAGGTCCCTTCGTCGTAGCCGATGTGTAGCGCGCCACGTATATCGGCCAGCGCGACTTTGGTGACCATCTCGTTGAGGCCCGAGACCAGCACGGCCAACAGCACGCCGACCAGACCGATGATGATCCGCGCCCCGAACACCGGGGGCGTGGTCGCCGTCGCCGGGCTGGCCGCGGCGAGGGGTGCCGTGACCGTCAGGGATGTCATGAATGAAAACTCCGGGGGGTGAAATACCGGAGCATTTTAGTGGGGCTTAGTGCTGACGAAAATTGACTTATTGGCAGGTTATAAGTGCATCAGACACAACAGTTATCCCCTGTAGGAGTGAGCTTGCTCGCGATAGCGGTGCATCAGTCGATATGTTTAGAGGCTGACACAACGCTATCGCGAGCAAGCTCACTCCTACAGGGGATTTGTGTGAAATTCGGATCAGGGTTGTGCCGCCAGCCATGTCTCATCGCAGCAGGCCTTGAGCGTTTCGCGCAGCCAGCGGTGGGCCGGGTCCTTGTCGAAACGCGGGTGCCAGGCCTGGGTCAGCATCAGCATCGGCAGCGGGATCGGCAGGTCGAATGAGCGCAGCTTCAGACCCAGCCGTCGTACGCTGAGCAGCGCCTCCTTGGGCACCGGCAGGATCAGGTCGGAGTCCGGCAAGGCGAACATCGCCGCATGAAAACTCGGCGCAATCACTGCCACCCGCCGCTCCAGCCCCAAAGCATTCAATGCCGTATCAATAGGTCCGCGGGCGATACCCCGGCGCGACATGCTGATATGCGAGAACCCGGCGTAGCGCTCAGCGGTGATTTCGCCGTCGAGCAACGGGTGATCTTCGCGCACAAGCCCGACGAAGTGAGTGGAGAACAGATTCTGGATTTTCACTTCCGGCGTGACGGGACGGGTATTGCTCACGCTCAGGTCGATCCGTCCTTCGCGCAGTGCCTCGTCGTCGCCATCGCCTTCGGGGACGAAGCGCAGCTCGCAGTGCGGTGCCAGTTGATCAAGGGTGTCGAACAACTTGCCGCCGTAGACACCGATGAAAAAGTCGTTGGCGCGAATGCTGAAACGCCGCCGCAACGTCCCCAGCTCCACGCTGTCGGCCGAACGAAACAGCAGCGCCGCCTGCTCGACCACGTCGCGCACTTGTTCGCGCAATTCCAAAGCTTTGGGAGTCGGCACCAGACCGCGTCCGGCGCGTACCAGGATCGGATCGCCGATGGCTTCGCGGATGCGCGTCAGCGTGCGGCTCATCGCCGCCGGGCTGAGGTTCATCCGCCGCGCCGCACCGACCACACTGCCCTCGTCGAGCAAGGCATCGAGGGCGACCAGAAGGTTCATGTCCGGGAGTTGCATGCAAAGCACTCATTGCTGATCAGGATTGATCTTAGCGTAATGCTAGCAAAGCCACGTTTACGAAGATCAACGCTAGGGCTTTATCTCAAAGTGTATTTCGTCGATACGATCAGCAACGGGATCAGGCGAATCCGTGGTAATTGGCAGGCAATCACGAAGTTCCAGGCTTTTTTTGTCAGGCAGCGTGACGGTCTGAAGGAGCACAGGAGGTCGCTTGCCAAAGAAAAGAATGGTCTCCGGAATAATGGGCGCTACCGAGATGCGGCGCTGCTCAGGTCCGACAAAAAGCACTTGGAATTTTTCGGGGTCAATGCCGGCACAATTGAACTTGGAACTGAAATCCGTCATGTGCGCAACCCTATACAAAATTTGTTCGCGCCGGGCTGCATCCGAAAACCATTGGTTAACCAAAAACGCAATTATGCATGTCATCAAGCAAATCACTCCAGCCCCGATAGCTCCCTCCGGCTCACTGCCCCGCCAGGCACCGATGCAATAGACAGCGCTTATAAATGCGCCTATAACCAGCGGCCAAAACAAAAAGTACACAAGATGAAAGGCTATACCGGCTGACAGTGTCATTGGCAGCGCCGATGCATCGAATGCAAAGATGCTGTTTATGTCACTTAACGCGTTTCTTCTGGCGAAGAAGGTTGCAACTCCAATCAAAATTATCCAAAAAACAGCAGCGGAAGCGTAATTGACTAGAGGTCGCAGAATTCTTTGTTCAATCAGCAAAGCAATAGCAAAAAGCGCTGCTCCCATAGAAAGGCACATCACAGACAAAAACAACTCTGGTGTTAGCCCGTCACTGTTGGCGATCATAATTGCGACTATGAGAAGTGCCACCGATAGTGCTAGAACCCAGCCCACAACGCCTTGTTGCGGCTCTTTACTTTTGGATCGACCCACTGACAAGCCCCTGTGAATTGTTGTCGCTGATGCCGATTTAACGGCCACAAGGGATCAAACTTTACGGCCTGAAAAGACATCGCGAGACATTTCCCGCCAGTGATTCGGCTTAGCACTGCATACCCCACCGCTTCACCGTCACCCGCTCAAGGGTGGCAAACACCAGATTCTCCACCAGCAAACCAATCAGAATCACCACCGCCAACCCGGCAAACACCTTGTCGGTGTACAGCTCATTGCGATTCTGGAAGATGTACCAGCCCAACCCACCCTTGCCACTGGTCGCGCCAAACACCAATTCGGCGGCAATCAACGTGCGCCAGGCAAACGCCCAGCCAATCTTCAGCCCCGCGAGAATCGATGGCAGCGCCGCCGGGATCAGGACGAACAGCACCAGCCGCAGCCCCTTGAGTCCGTAGTTGCGCCCGGCCATGCGCAGGGTTTCGGAGACGCCGAGAAAACCGGCATAAGTATTGAGCGCCAGCGCCCACAACACCGAATGCACCAGCACGAAAATCAGGCTGTTCTGCCCCAGACCAAACCACAGCAGGGCCAGCGGCAACAGGGCAATCGCCGGCAACGGATTGAACATCGAGGTCATCGTGCTCAACAGATCGCGTCCCAACTGCGTCGACACTGCCAGGGTGGTCAAGGCAAACGCCAGAACAATGCCGATCAAGTACCCCTTGATCAGCACCACCAGCGATATCCACACCTTGGCCAACAGCTCGCCACTGAGCAGGCCGTCGAACAAGGCGTGGGCGGTTTGCAGAAAGCTCGGCAGCATCAGATCGTTGTTCTGAATCCGCGCGACCACTTCCCAGACGATCGCCAATACGATCAGGATCAGGCTTTTGCGCAGCCAGCCCTGTTGCCACAACCGCGTGCCGAGCGGTAATTCGCGCTCGACCGGCACTGCGGTCAGCGGCTCGAGCACGGTTTCGAATTCTTCACGCACGGAGGGTGAATGGCTCATCGGGTAATCCTCTCGGCCGCTCAATAGGCGATGCGAATATCGTTGAAGTCATGGTCACGCTCGGTCTCCGGCGACTGACCTTCATCGAACAGCAGACGATGAATTCTGCGCGCCGATTCCTGAAACGCCACGCCGCCGAGGCTGTGCAGATCGTATTGATGGCTGTGCACTTCGGCGCGCACCCGGCCCGGATGCGGCGACAGCAGAAGAATGCGATTGCCCACCACCAGCGCTTCTTCAATCGAATGGGTGACGAAGAGCAACGTGAAGCGCACTTCCTCCCAAAGCAGCAGCAACTCCTCCTGCATCTTGCGTCGCGTCAGCGCGTCGAGGGCGGCGAAGGGTTCGTCCATCAACAGAATTTTCGGCTGCATCGCCAGCGCCCGAGCGATCGCCACCCGCGCTTTCATGCCGCCGGACAAGGTGTGCGGGTAGGCGTCGGCGAACGCCGCCAGGCCGACCTTTTCCAGATAGTGCAGCGCACGGTGTTCCGCGTCTTTTTTGTTCAAGGTGCGCGAGGCGAGCAGCGGAAACATCACGTTCTGCTTCACGGTTTTCCACGGTGGCAATTGATCGAATTCCTGGAACACCACGATCCGGTCCGGCCCGGGCGCATCGACGCGCTGGCCTTGCAGGCGGATTTCGCCTTCGCAGGGCTGGATGAACCCGGCGACCGCTTTGAGCAATGTGGATTTCCCGCAACCGGACGGGCCGAGCAACACATAGCGGTCGGCCGGATCGATTTCAAAACTGACCTGGTGGGTGGCGCGCACCACGCGTTGCGGCGTGCGGTATTCGAGGCTGACGCGATCGACCGCCAGCAACGCGTCGCTGCGGGCAATCGGGTTGCTGGCCGCGTGGCCTGGCAAGGGAGCGTTCATGGTTCAACAATCTCCGGCAAATCAGAAAGGCGCATCGCCCTGGATGGTCGTGCGATACAGCTTGCGGCGCAGGTGCGCCGGGCAGCCGGCGGCCAGGTGGATCAGCGAACGGTTGTCCCAGAACACCAGATCATGCGGCTGCCACTGATGGCGGTAGATGTTTTGCGGCAGCACGCTGTGGGCGTACAGCTCGGCCAGCAATTGACGGCTCTCGTCGTCCGGCAGGCCGACGATGCGCGTGGTGAAGCCTTCGCTGACGAACAAGGCCTTGCGGCCGTTTTCCGGATGGGTGCGCACCACCGGGTGCACGACTTCGGCGACCTGCGCCAGTTGCTCCGGCGTCAGGGTCGGCCGCCAGTTACCTTCGAATTTGGTTTCGCTGTAGCGCGCGGTATAGGAATGCGCGGCGAAGCGTCCATCGACCGCATTGCGCAAGGCTGATGGCAGGTCGTCCCAGGCTTTGTGCATGTCGGCAAACAGCGTGTCGCCGCCCTCGGCGGGCAGCTCCTGCGCGTGCAGCATCGAGCCAAGGCTCGGCAGTTCTTTGTAAGAAAGATCGGAATGCCAGAACTTGCCGGCGTCACCGAGACCGACGTTCTGGCCGTTTTCGATGATATTGGAAACGATGAGGATTTCCGGGTGATCCGCCAGCAGGAATTGCTTGAGCACGTGGATCTGCAACACACCGAAGCGGCGGCTGAAGTCGATTTGCTGTTGTGGGGTGATCTGCTGATCGCGGAAAACCACGACATGGTGATCCAGGTGCGCGCGGTGAATGCGCGCAAAATCCTGATCGTTGACTGGCCGGCTCAGGTCCAGACCAACAATTTCGGCGCCAACGGCACCGCAGAATGGACGAATTTCAAAGCTTTGTGGCGCGGCGGTCGCGGCGCTCGGGGTGGCAGTAGCTGCGGACATCAATCATCTCCCACGCACGGCGCGCTCACGGGCGCGCACGTCGATCAGACACTCACGCTCGATTGCGTGTCGGTTCAGGTCGTGCGGCGCGCCGATTGGTCGGCAGGTACGCAGGTGGGTGACTTTATCGCTATAAGAATGGGAAATTAAATACCGTTAATGAATAACGATATGGCGAATGGTGAGGAGGTGGACTGACGATTTGTGTCACTTACCGACAGATGTGTAATGCCTGGAAAAGCCATCGCGGGCAAGCCCGCTCCCACAGGGTCACCAGTTGGACCTCATATATGTGTCCAACACAAAACCTGTGGGAGCTGGCTTGCCAGCGATGAGGCCGGTGGGCCCTATGAAAATCTACCGTTCGTGCAACGCCTCGGCCCGCGCCCGAATGATCGGCTTGAGCAAATAGCTCAACACCGATTTCTTGCCGGTAATGATGTCCACCGAAGCGACCATCCCTGGAATGATCAGCAAGGGCTTCTCATCCGTGCCCAAATGGCTGCGCTCAGTGCGCACCTTGATCACGTAGTAAGTGGTTTTCTTGTCTTCGTCAGTGATGGTGTCGGCGCCGATTTGCTCCAGCTGTGCCTTTAGCCCGCCATAGATCGTGTAGTCGTACGCGGTGAATTTGACGATCGCTTCCTGCCCCGGATGCAGGAAGGCGATGTCCTGCGGGCGGATCTTGGCTTCGACCAGCAAGGTGTCGTCCAGCGGCACGATTTCGACCATGTCGCTGCCTGGCTGGATCACGCCGCCGATGGTGTTGACCAGCAATTTATTGACGATGCCGCGCACTGGTGAGGTGACCAGCGTACGGCTGACGCGGTCTTCCAGCGCCTTGCCGGTGGCTTGAGCCTTGTTCAGATCGGTGCGCGCTTCGTTGAGCTGAGTCAGCGCTTCGCTACGGAATTTGCCCCGGGTTTCGTCGATTTTGCGCTGCACTTCCTTGATCGCCGATTCGGCGCGCGGGATCGCCAAGGTTGTGGCATCGAGCTGACCCCGGGTTTCCACTTCGGCACGCTTGAGGCGCAACACTTCCACCGGAGACACCGCGCCCTGCGCCACCAGCGGCTCGGACATGTTGATTTCCTGACGCTGCAAGCCGAGCTGCTGACGGTATTGCGCCTGCTTGGAGCTGAATTCGCGCAGCTCTTGCTGACGCTGGATCAACTGCTCCTGCAGGCCGCCGATCTCGTCATGCAATTGCTGGCGACGGCTGACGTACAGCGACTCTTCGCTTTTCGCCTGACCCGGCACGGCCTTGAGCACGTCTTCGGGGAAGTTCAGTGGGCGATCGTCGACTTCGGCGCTCAGACGCTCGACCCGCAGCAGCATCGACAGGCGATCGGCCTCGGTTTCGCCGACGTTGGAGGCAAACCGCGTGTCGTCGAGACGAATCAACGGCGCGCCGGCCTCGACGATCTGGCCTTCCTTGACGAACAGTTCGGAGACAATCCCGCCCTCAAGGTTCTGGATTTTCTGAATCTTCGACGACGGAACCGCCTTGCCGTCGCCCTTGGTCACTTCATCGATCACGGCGAAGTTGGCCCAGAGCATGAGAAACACAAAGAAGCCGATGATCGCCCAGATGGTCAGACGCACGACGCGCGGCGCGTCTTCGATCAGCGCCTTGTTGACCTCCGGCAGCGGCTGGCCCTGCAGCGAGGCAGAACCCTTGAAGTAACGACGGATCGACTCCTTGACACCGGACTTAAGCAACACTGATCTGCCCCTTCTTCAACGCTTCCATCACCGCGGCTTTCGGGCCGTCGGCGAGAATCTGTCCGCGATCGATCACCAGCAGACGATCGACCAGCGACAACAGCGAGGCCCGGTGAGTGACCAGCACCACGGTCTTGTTTTCAATCACCGCCGCTAGGCGTTGCTTGAGGCGCTCTTCGCCGGTGTTGTCCATCGCACTGGTCGGCTCGTCCATCAGCAGAATCGGTGGATTGAGCAGCAGCGCCCGCGCCAGCGCAACGTTCTGCCGTTGGCCGCCGGAGAGGTTCTGCCCACGCTCGCCAACTTGCAGCTCGTAACCTTGCGGGTGCAGGCGGGCGAATTCGTGGACGCCGGCCAGCTCGGCAGCTTGCAGGACCAATTCGTCTTCTACATAACGTGCGCCGGAAACCAGGTTGTCACGCAACGTGCCGGACAGCAGTTGAATGTCCTGTGGCACGTAGCCGATGTTGTAGCGCAGTTCGCTGACGTCGATCTGACGGATGTCCACGCCATCGACCAGCAACGCGCCGTCGTCCGGCTGATACAGACCGACCAGCAGTTTGGCCAGAGAGCTTTTGCCTGAGCCGCTGCGGCCGATGATGCCGATTTTCTCGCCGGGACGAATCACCAGGTTGATGTTTTTCAGCGCCGGGTTCTGCTGGTCCGGATAGGTGAAATTGAGCTGGCGGCACTCGATCGCGCCTTGCAGCACCTTGCGGCTCAACGGGCGCTCCTCGAAATTGCGCTCCTGTGGCAGCTCCATCATCTGGTCGACCGAGGTCATGGTCACCCGTGCCTGTTGATAGCGAGTGAGCAGACCGGACAGCGAGGCCAGCGGGCTCAGGGCGCGGCCACTGAGCATGTAGCAGGCGATCAGCCCGCCCATGCTCAGGTTGCCGGCGATGATCTGGTACACGCCGAAGACGATCATGATCACCCCGGCCAGTTGCTGGATCAGCAGGGTAATGTTCATCGCCAGACCGGAGAGCATTTTCACCCGCAGCTCGAGACGACTGAGGGTGCCGATGGTTTGCTCCCACTGATATTGGCGCTCGCTTTCGGCGTTGTTGACCTTGACCGCGTCGAGGCCGGCAAGGGTTTCGATCAGGCTTGACTGACGCTCGGCGCCGAGGGCCATGGTGCGTTCCATGGTTGCCACCAGCGGCTTCTGCAAGGCGTAGCCGATCAGCAACGCAATCGGGAACGCCAGCACCGGAATCCACACCAGGTGCCCGCCGAGAATCGCGATGACGATGAAAATGAGAATGGTGAACGGCAGGTCGATCAGGCTGGTCAGGGTCAGCGAGGCGAGGAAGTCGCGCAGGCTCTGAAATTCATGAATGTTCTGCGCAAAACTGCCGACCCGCGCCGGGCGGTACTTCATCGCCATGCCGACGATGCGCTCGAACAGCGTGGCGGAGATGATCAAATCGGTTTTCTTGCCCGCCAGATCCAGACACAGGCTGCGCAGGCTCTTGAGGATCAGGTCGAAGATGTAGGCGCCAGTGATGCCCAGCGCCAATACCCACAGGGTCGCCTCAGCCTGGTTCGGCACCACGCGGTCATAGACGTTCATCACGAACAGCGGCGCGGCCATGGCGATGATGTTGATCAGGAAACTGGCGGCGATCGCATCGGCGTACAGCCAGCGCGAACGCTTGAGGGTGTCGCGAAACCACGAGCGCGCGCGCGGAATCAACGTGCCGTGGTTGACGTCGAATTTATGCTGCGGCTGGGCGAAGAACACTTTGCCGATGTAATCGTCAGTCAGCAGTTCGCGGCTGGCCACCGATTCGCCGCCATCGCTTTCACTGAGCAGCACCCGCGCTTCGTTTTCGCCCTGCCAGCCGAGCAGGACGGCGCTACGGCCATCCTTGAGCAGCAACAGCGCGGGCATGGCAATCGCCGGAATTTCTTCGAGCTTGCGCTGCAACACCCGACCTTGCAGGCCGGCGCGAGCCGCCGCACGCGGCAGCAACTCGACGCTCAGGCGCTGTTTGGGCAGCGGCAGGCCGGTGGTCAGCATCGCCGCGCTGGCGGGTTTCTGGTGGAGCATGCAAAGGGCGAGCAGACCGTCCAGTAACGGATCGTCGTGCAACGCGCGCGGATCATGACTGAGATGAACTCGACTGACTTCTGATTCCACGCTCGACACTCTTTGACAGTTGAAAGGGATAACTCAATTCATCCCAGGCAGCTGGACCTTGGGCTTCACGTCGTTCTGCACAACGGATGCCAACGGCGCGACCACTCCCTGGCTTCTGAGCAACTCGCCCATGGTCGCCTTGATTCGGTACTGAGTAAATAACTGAATGTTCTTGATTTCCGCCAGGCGCCGCGAGGCGGTGAACAGCTCGTTTTCGCTGTCGAGCAAGTCGAGCAGGGTCCGCTCACCGAGGCTGAATTGACGCTGGTACGCGGTGCGCACCGAGGTGCTGTGATCGACGTATTGCTGGGCGATCGGCACTTGCGCGTTGGCGTTGTTCAAGGCGTTCCAGGCCAGGCCCAGCTCTTCGTTCAACTGCCGCAGGGCGTTGTTGCGGATGTCCAGCGCCTGGTTGGCCAGGTACGACTTGGATTCCAGGTCGGCCTTGTTGCTGCCGCCCGAATAGAGGTTGAAGCGCATGCGCAGCATGGCCTGCCATTCGTTATTGTGGCCGTTCTGGCCGTCGAGATCGTTGTCGGCGGTGCGCCCCAGTTCGGCATCGAAACGTGGGTAGAAGGTCGACTTGGCGGTGGCGTACTGTTTTTCGGCCGCGGCGATATCCGACTCTGCCGAACGCAGGATCGGGCTGTTTTCCAGCATCTGCGCGCGGGCTTCGTTGAGGTTGGCCGGCATCATCGCCATGAACGGCGCCGGGCGTTCCAGCTGATCGGGCATCTGGCCGACGGCGCTGAGGAAGTTGGTTTCGGCATCGGCGAGGTTGGTCTGCTCGGTGATCAGGTTGTTGCGGGCCTGGGCCATCCGCGCTTCAGCCTGGTCAAGGTCGGCACCGCTACCGACGCCGCGCTGGGTGCGCAACTGGATCTGGTCGTAGATGCGCTGGTGGCTCTTGAGGTTTTCCTCGGCCAGTCGTACGAATTCGCGGCGGGTCAGCACGTCCAGATACACCTGGGCGACGGTCAGCGCGGTGCGCTCGGAGGTGCCGAGCAAGGAATAGGCACGGGAGCTGACGTTGGCTTGTTGACGCGCGACCTCGTTGGACGTCGCAAAACCGTCAAAAACCATTTGCGAGAAACGTAAACTTGACTCGCTGCGGTTCAACGTCTCCCAGTGATTGCCGCCACCGTTGGCCCGAGTGGTCACGCTGTCGGTGCCCTCACGGCCATAACCGCCCAGCAGATCGACCTTGGGCAGGTATCCCCCCTTCGCCGCCTTTAACTGATAATCCGCCGCCAATCGACTGTTGACCCCCGCCTGAACCTCCGGATGGACATCCAAAGCCTGTTGCATGGCTTCTGGTAAGGATTGTGCTTGTACAAAAGAGGCGGCGAGAGCGAAGGGAGCGGCGAGGAGCAAAAGCGAACGCATGGTTGGAATTTCCCGGAACTTCTTGTCTTGAATCACAGCAGAACGTGGCGCTGCGTCGGATGATGGCAACCCGGAATGACCGTATGTCGGAAAGTTCAAAACAGGAACTGGATCACACGCTGAAGGACAGGTCGCCGCGGAAATATCAATGTGACATTACTGGGACGATTGTTTAGGATGGCTCCCAGAAGGTCAATAGTTTGGCATAAAGTTAATCGCGAAAAACTATAGCCAAAATATTGACGAAACAAAGCGTCAACTTGTTATCGAATTTTTTAAAAGTACGTCCAGACTGAAGTGGCGCGATGGCCCGTCAGGTCCATGGAAGTCAACTGAATGTGACACCCCGGAGAGTCTTCAATGAGCAGTGTTGTTGCCGTCGTCAAAAGCATTGTCGGTCAGGTTTTCGTGGTGTCCCCAGAGGGCGTGCGTCGGGTACTCGTTGAAGGCGATCGCCTGTATGTCGGCGACCAGATCGATACCGGTCTGTCTGGCGCCGTGTCGCTGGAACTGGCCGATGGCCGCACTCTGGATCTGGGCCGCGACACCCAGTGGAGCGCCAGCTCGCCAGATTCCAGCACTGACCTGGCCGAAGCCACCGCGCAGGCAGCGCCGTCGGTAGAAGAACTGCAGCAAGCCATCGCCGCCGGTGTCGACCCGACCACCGCCCTTGAGTCCACCGCCGCCGGCCCGAGCGCCGCAGGCACAGGTGGCGCGGCGGGCGGCGGTCACAGCTTCGTGATGCTCGACGCCACCGCTGGCCGTGTCGATCCGACCATTGGCTTCCCGACAGCGGGGATCAATGCTGCCGGGCAGGTCGCGCAGAACACCACGGGCGGCCTGACCACTGACACCACCGCCAATGCACTGCGTGACTCGACTCTGAGCCTCAGCGCCACGCCGACCATCACCGAAGCCGGCGGCGTGCTGGTGTACACCGCAACCCTGACCCAGGCGCCGCTCACCGACCTGACCATCACCTTGTCCAACGGCGCAGTGATCGTCATCCCGGCTGGCTCGACCACCGGCACCGTCAACGTGCCGCTGGCGCCGAACGACACGGTGTACAACGACCCGACCCAGATCGACGTAACCGTCACCGGCACCACCGGCGGCAACGGCATCACGGTGACCCCGCCGACCACTCCGGCGACGACGCAAGTCACCGACACCGTCGACACCACCACCGTCACCCTGACGACCGCCCCGAGCGTCACGGAAGGTGGGCAGATCACCTACACCGCGACCCTGACCGATCCGGCGCAAACTCCGGTTACCGTTACTCTGTCGAATGGCTCGACCATCACCATTGCCGCTGGCGAAACCACTGGCACCGTCAACGTGCCGACTGCGGCCAATGACGTTTACAACAATGGCAGCACCGTCAGCACCACCATCACTGGTGCCACCGGTGGTAATTTCGAAAACCTGGTGCCGAACCCGACGCCTGCGGTCACCACGATTACCGATTCGGTGGATAACACCGGCCTGACGTTGACCGCGACCAACAACATTGTTGAAGGCGGCCAGATCACTTACACCGCGACGCTGACCAACCCGGCGCAAACTCCGGTTACCGTCACTCTGTCCAACGGCTCGACCATCACCATTGCCGCTGGCGAAACCACCGGCACCGTCAACGTGCCGACTGCGGCCAATGACGTTTACAACAATGGCAGCACCGTCAGCACCACCATCACTGGTGC
>NZ_JABWQR010000037.1:0-64426 GCF_014270125.1 Pseudomonas sp. SWRI99
GTGGACGATGGGGATCGAACCCACGACAACGGGAGTCACAATCCCGTGCTCTACCAACTGAGCTACGCCCACCATATTGCGTAACAAAAAAGCCAAACAACTTCTTTGTTGAACCTCACCAGCCCGAAGATCTGAATGAAGCTTTGATTGGTGCGGATGAAGAGACTCGAACTCTTACGCCTCGCGGCGCTGGAACCTAAATCCAGTGTGTCTACCAATTCCACCACATCCGCAGATGAAGCTTTTAAAGCAAAGGCGCCAGACCGTTAAATCTGGCGCCTTTCGAAATATGGGGTGGACGATGGGGATCGAACCCACGACAACGGGAGTCACAATCCCGTGCTCTACCAACTGAGCTACGCCCACCATATCGCGTTACTTGTGCCAATGCTGCCTAATGGCGCACCCGGCAGGACTCGAACCTGCGACCATCCGCTTAGAAGGCGGATGCTCTATCCAGCTGAGCTACGGGCGCCTTGTTAATCTGTACTCTTAAAGGACTACAAACTAAGTGCTTTCCAGTGTCGCAGAACTGTTGTTCCGCCCCACCTTCTTAACCAGTGCTAGGCTGTGCCCGACAAGTGCGACGAATAGTATAGAGCGCTCCCAAGGCCGTCAAATCCTTTTTGAAAAAAATTCATTTAATTAAAGGAGTTAGGGGAATTTGCTGACCAAGCGCCTTTGCCCTCACCGCTCGACATGCGAGAATGCGTTCTCTTTTTTTCCCCTCTCGATGGTTAATCACGCGCAATGACTGCACAACTAATCGACGGCAAATCGATCGCCGCCAGCCTGCGCCAGCAGATCGCCCTACGAGTTGCCGAGCGTCGCCAGCAAGGCCTGCGCACCCCCGGCCTCGCGGTGATCCTGGTCGGCAGCGATCCTGCCTCTCAGGTTTATGTCTCGCACAAGCGTAAAGACTGTGAAGAGGTCGGCTTCCTCTCTCAAGCCTACGACCTGCCCAGCGAAACCACGCAAGACGCATTGACCGATCTGATCGATCGTCTCAACGACGACCCGGCCATCGACGGCATCCTGCTGCAACTGCCCCTGCCCGAGCACCTGGATGCCTCCAGACTGCTGGAGCGCATTCGCCCGGACAAAGACGTCGACGGCTTTCACCCTTATAACGTCGGTCGCCTGGCCCAACGCATTCCGCTGCTGCGCCCGTGCACACCCAAAGGCATCATGACGCTGCTGGAAAGCACCGGCGCCGATCTCTACGGGATGGATGCGGTGGTCGTTGGCGCGTCCAACATCGTCGGTCGCCCGATGGCGATGGAACTGCTGCTGGCCGGTTGCACCGTGACGGTCACTCACCGCTTCACCAAGGATCTGGCCGGGCATGTCGGTCGCGCCGATCTGGTGGTGGTGGCTGCTGGCAAGCCGGGCCTGGTCAAGGGTGAGTGGATCAAGGAAGGCGCAATCGTGATCGACGTCGGCATCAACCGTCAGGACGACGGCAAGCTGGTCGGCGACGTCGTTTACGAAACCGCCCTGCCCCGCGCCGGCTGGATCACGCCAGTGCCTGGCGGCGTCGGCCCGATGACCCGCGCCTGCCTGTTGGAAAACACGCTGTATGCGGCAGAAACCCTGCACGTCTGATTGGCTTTTTCCGCAACACCGAAACCCCGCCTCGTGCGGGGTTTTTTGTTTCGACTGGAAAACCTGAGCCTCTTCATTTCCCGATGCAAATGTAAAAAGCAGCCTACCTGTGATTTAACGTGTTGTAGCAACTCCACCATTTGAGAGTCTGCCCATAGCGCGTATGTTGACGTCTCAGCGCCAACGCCCCGCCTTTAGGCTTGAGCGTATTTCCAGGCCTGGCTGTCGATGACGAAATGCAAGGAGGCTGGCTTGATCCCAGAATGGAATGCTGAGGGAGTTTTACCTCCCATCAATAACAATGACCCAATTGGGTCTGACCGGGCTCCGTATCACGTGAGCCTTGAGCAGGTGGTCGACAGGTTCGCGACCAGTCCAGACCGGTGTGATATTTTCGCAGGCTATCTCGCTCACCGCGCAGAGCTTCACCGAATGGGTATGGACAGCGGATTTCAATGGCTGGATGGAAGCTTTACCGAAGACATCGAAATGCTTGAAAATCGGGTTCCACGAGATATTGATGTTGTTACCTTCACTGATGCCGGCAACGTTTTTTTTGATGCGCTCGGGAATGATGAGGTCAACCTTCTTGGTGGCGACCGAGCTAATCTTAAGAAAGCGTTCAAGATCGACTTCTACATTCAATCGTTGACTGATCCAGCCGAATCGTTGGTAGCCATGACGACTTATTGGTACAGCATGTGGTCCCACAGGCGCACCGGACAATGGAAGGGTTTTTTGCGAGTTGATCTTTCGCCTGTACAGGATGAAGCTGCAAAGACCTTGCTCGCAACACGTCGGCAGGAGCTAGAAGATGGACAGATCTGAATATGCCTATAAAGCTGCAGAGCTGGGCTTCCTTGAAAAACAAGCTGCCGCTCCCGGCATTAGCAAGCTCACCCTGATGTCGGTACAGGCAAGGATAGAAAAGGCGCGGGCATTCCTGGAAGACAATGGCAAACATGCCTATCGCCCCGCCAAAGTCCGGTTGACATACCGCGGCGCACCTGTATGGGGCACCCATGGCGTACTTGCTGAATTTGGTGCTTCCGCTACTCAGGCATTCAGCGTCGCGATAACAGCAATCGCAGCATCGCTGTCAGGCTCATTGGCGGATAAGGGTCCAATCCCGAACCGGTTAGCCAATCAGCTTTTAATAACCGGGCCAGCTCGCGGCTCCTTTGGATTCGAGCTTGAGGAAATACCGGCGGACAAGCAGCTTGATATAGAGGGCACCACGCCGGTATCGCAAGCAATCGAAATTCTTGCAGAGTTGCTGGAAGCGACGGCAACAAAAAGTGACGAGGAACTATCCGAGCCAGTTTCCCGCTTGGCCGATAGAGCAATTGCCGCCGTATCTGATTTTCTTAGCGAGCTATCCGAAAATAACGCCTCCTGCGGAGTGGCAACCAGTACCCGTCGGTTTCAGTTTTCTGATGTTGAACAGGTGCGCCGCAGCAAAGCGCGGCTCAGCCGAGACAACATCAAAGAAGAACAGGAGACTTTCACAGGGTCCTTTGTAGGTGTCTTGCCTGATAAACGGATTTTCGAGTTCAAGACAACGGGAGGCGAGGTATTGCACGGGAGAGTTTCAGCGGAAATTGGCGGCCCGAATGTCATCAACGACCACCTTTACACTGAAGTGAGCATCCACGTAACTGCAAGGAGGATAGGTTCGAGCAATCCCAGATATACGCTCAAAGCGCTTCCTTGGAGCTAGATTTTCGGCCCGATGACCCGCGCCTGCCTTTTGGAAAACACGCTGTATGCAGCAGAAACCCTGCACGTCTAAGCGGGCGTTCCAGCCGTAGAAAAACCCGCCAGGTGCGGGTTTTTTCATGCCTGAGAAAAAACACTAACCGTTCGCCGGAAACCCTTCATGTTCAAGGCCTTTTCACAAGATTTTCAGGCCATTCAAACAACCATCGACAGATCTTCAGCCATACTCCTAGAATGCGACGCTTTGAAGAAATAACCCGTTACAAACTAACGGAATATCCAACCTAATGAGTTCGCCCGCGTGAAAATTCGTCTTTCGATTCTGAGCCTGTTTTTTGCGTTTACAGGCACTTTCATCACGCCAACGATCAACGCTGCGGAAACCACCGCTGCCCCCCGTGACGCTTCGACATTGAAGATCGCTTCCGGCAGCGCCCTGCTCATGGATATGCAGACCAATAAAGTCATTTATTCCAGCAATCCTGACGTGATCGTGCCGATCGCTTCGGTGAGCAAGCTGATGACTGGCCTGGTGGTGGTTGAAGCCCGGCAGAACATGGACGAATGGATCAATGTCGACATCAGGAACACCCCGGAAATGAAAGGTGTGTTCTCCCGGGTCAAACTCAAGAGTGAACTGCCGCGCCGCGAGATGCTGCTGATCGCCTTGATGTCCTCGGAAAACCGTGCCGCCGCGAGTCTCGCGCATCATTACCCGGGCGGCTATGCGGCCTTTATTGCGGCGATGAACGCCAAGGCCAAGGCGCTGGGCATGACCAGCACCCACTTCGTGGAGCCGACCGGCCTGTCGGAGCGCAACGTGTCCACCGCCCGCGACCTGAGCAAGTTGCTGGTGGCCGCGCACAAGCACCCGCTCCTCGTCGAACTGACCACCACCAAGGAAAAGACCGTGTCCTTCCGCAAGCCCAATTACACCCTGGGCTTTCGCAATACCGATCACCTGGTCAATAAAGCCGACTGGGACATCAAGATCACCAAGACCGGTTTCACCAACCCGGCCGGCCATTGCCTGGTGCTGGTGACGAAGATGGGCAACCGTCCGGTTGCCCTGGTGATTCTCGACGCCTTTGGCAAATACACGCATTTTGCCGATGCCAGCCGTATCCGCAGCTGGGTCGAAACCGGGCGCAGCGCTAACGTTCCTGCGGTGGCGCAACAATACAAAGCCGACAAGAACCTCAAGAGTCGTCAGAGCGGCGTGGTCGAAGCCGCAAAATAAACACAGCGAACGTGAAAAGCCCCGAATCTTCGGGGCTTTTTCATCTGTGCCGTCAGTCGTTGGGCAGCGGCATCTTGTCGTCATCCGGGATACCGTCTCCCAAGCCTGGCTCTGGCGAAACATCCGGCGTCAGCACGTTCGGGCGGGCCAGCGGATCGCGCAGGGGGCTGTCCGGGTCCAGCACCGGATCAACTTCCGGCTCCGGCGTGGTCGGTACGCTGCCAGGTTTCTGGTCATCGAAGCTTGAATCGGTACTCATACGCACCTCACATCAAGGTTTCAGATCGGCTAACGGGTCGTAGGGCCTGGCCGGTTTCTTCGGATCCTCGCCAGGCTCGACGTCCCGCGGCGCTTTCGCCGGACCGACCGGGTCAACTTGCGGATCATCGAGGTCCGGCGAGTCCGGATCGAAGCCCAGATCATCGCCGGAAGAATGCTCGGACGAGTGCGGACCTTTCGGGGTGTGGGAATCTGCCATGTTGCCTCCTTGATTCGCCCGCAAAAACACGGGCGCTATTGTTCAGAGGCTGGTCGGGCGCAGTCGTGCCCGGCAGATGACGAACGGAGGCTTACTGCGCCGCCAAGGCCTTTCGCGCCTGTGCCGCTGCGTTTTCCTCACCTGCCTGCGCCAGCTCATCAGCGGCTTTCAACCAACGGGAACGGTCGACGGACGCCGGGATCTGCGAGGGTTTCTGCAGCAAAACGGCCCAGCCGCCGGATTTTTCGAACGCCGCTTCGAAGGCACTGAAATCCATCAATTGGCGACGGTTCATGCCGGCGCGCAGCAGCACTTTCTGTTTATTGCGGTCGTAGCCGGACAGGATCGCGTAACGCGGCTCGGCCCAGAATGCCGAACCTTCACTGAAACGCACCATGACCGGATAGCCCGCGGCAACCTGGGCAAGCAAGGCCGGCAGCTTGTCGTCCAGCGGATACACCACCAGGCCGTATTCGCGTGCGAGGTTCTGCATGTTTTGCTGCAGCTTGTCTTCGGCACCCGGCAAGCGCAGCGGTTTTTCCAGCAGGCCCGGAGTGATTACGATGCCCTGCTGCGATAGCAGGCTGGCCAGTACTTGCGGGCCACTCTGGTTGGCTTCGCCACGGTAAAACGTGCCGCTGAGTTCAACCCGCTCCGGCAGGCGTTTGACTTCAGGCGCTACGCTGCCTGCGCATCCTGCCAGCGCCGCCACGCAAGCGGCAACCAACAGCGCTCCACGCGCTCGAGAAAATACCTGCACCATCGTCATTCTCTTCAGACGCCGGTCATCGTGTTCCGGCAACGCCAGCGATCATAGAGCCGCACTCGCCTGCGGTATAGCCTTAAACCGCAGACGTATCGGTTAGATAGAGCGAACTGATTGGTCGCTGCCGACCTTTGGTCAATAGCCTGAAACACGCCTTTGACTAGACTGTCACTGGAAGAGAGCGATTTGCGCAAAGCGGGCGCCCGCCGCAGGGCGAAGAGGAGGCACAAATGAGCCTGACCATGACCATCGTAATGTTGATAGCCGGCTGGCTGGCCGTGGCGACTGCCATGTTGTGGGGCGTACTGCGGATTTCGCGGCGCCACCACCCTCCGACTCCGACGACTCCGGCCGAAAAACCGCGCAAGCAACACGCAGAGCATGCAACGGCTCACTGACGGTTAAAGCCACGTCGTGGGCTGCGCAATCCACCACCCATTCATATTCCCAAAAAAAACCGCCTGACTCAAAAAGCTCAGGCGGTTTTTGTGTTTCTCAGCGTTTACGCTTGCTGAGTAACTTTCTTCTGCTTGGCCCGTCGGGACAGCATATTCAACACTTCGATGCCGGCCGAGAACGCCATGGCTGCGTACACATAACCTTTCGGTACGTGGGCGCCGAAGCCTTCGGCAATCAGCGTCATGCCGATCATGATCAGGAAGCCCAGCGCCAGCATCACCACGGTCGGGTTGTCGTTGATGAACTTGGCCAGCGGTTCAGCGGCGAACAGCATCACCAGCACCGAGGCCACCACTGCGATGATCATGATCGGCAAGTGCTCGGTCATGCCCACGGCGGTGATGATACTGTCGATCGAGAACACCATGTCGAGCATCAGGATCTGACCGATAGCCGCCGCAAAGCCCAGGGTTACCGTGGAGGTCGCGGTTTTCGGATCTTCCGGCGCCGGGTCCATGCTGTGGTGGATCTCAGTCGTTGCTTTCCAGACCAGGAACAGGCCACCAGCGATCAGAATCATGTCCTTCCAGGAGAACGCCTGACCGAGAATCTCGAACACCGGCTCCGTCAACTGCACGATGAATGCGATGGTGCTCAACAGTGCCAGTCGCAGAATCAACGCCATACCGATACCGATGCGGCGAGCTTTCTGCTGATACTGCTTGGGCAGCTTGTTGGTCAGGATCGAGATAAAGATCAGGTTATCGATGCCCAGCACGATTTCCATCACCACCAGTGTGGCCAACGCGATCCAGGCGGTCGGGCTGGCGGCGAGTTCTAACAGATATTCCATGGGTCAGTCCTGAGTCTTTGTAAGACGGTTTAGATAGTCTCGGAGGAAGATTCGGATTCTTCCGAGTCTTTTTCCGTTGTTTCTTTTTTCTTGATCAACCCACCGGTGGCATCGCTAAGCGCTTGCTCGGCGGCTTTATGGGTGTCGTCGATCGCCTGTTTGGCGCTTTCGGCCGCTGCGCCCATCAACTGCTGGGCACTTTTTTCAGCCTGATCGCAACCGGCCAGAACCAGTAAAGACGCAAATAACAGCGCGGGGAATGTGTATTTCATAAGATTTCCTTGCAATGAACAGACAGGCGTACAGACCGGCCGTCGATGGGTGGGCATTCTAGGGAGGTGAACACTTCAGGAAAATTCGTATTTTTAGCGTCTATACTTCGGATTTAACGAACTGTGGGGGCGCCATGCTGAATTATCGACAACTGCATTATTTTTGGGTCGTGGCCAAGACCGGCAGCATCGTAAGGGCCTGCGAGCAGCTTAACCTGACCCCGCAAACCATCAGCGGGCAGATTTCCCTGCTGGAACAGACGTATGGCATCGAACTGTTTCGCCGGGTCGGCCGGCAATTGGAATTGACCGAAGCCGGCCGTCAGGCCCTGCCCTACGCCGAGCAGATGTTCCAGCTCGGCGGCGAACTGGAGTTGATGCTGCGCGCACGACCGAATGAACAACAGATCCTGTTTCGCGTGGGTGTCGCCGACGTCGTGCCCAAATCCATCGTGTATCGCCTGATCGCCCCGACCATGGAGCTGAAAGAACCGCTGCGCATCACCTGCCGCGAGGACAAACTCGAGCGCTTGCTCGCGGATCTGGCCATCCAGCGCCTGGACCTGGTGATCTCCGACAGCCCGATGCCGTCGCATCTGGATATCAAGGGCTACAGCCAGAAGCTGGGGGAATGCGGCATCAGCTTCTTCGCCACTGCTGAATTGGCCGAGCGCTACGGCCAAGATTTTCCGCGCAGCCTGCACGGCGCACCGCTGTTGATTCCCGGCCCGGAAACCGTGGTACGCAGCCGCTTGCAGCGCTGGTTTGCCGAACAGCAGATCCAGCCGCAGATTGTCGGCGAATTCGATGACAGTGCCTTGATGCAGGCGTTCGGCCAGTCCGGCAGCGGAATTTTCATCGGCCCGAGCGTGATCGCCGATGAGGTGAAGCGACAGTACGGCGTGCAGTTGATCGGCCAGACGGACGCTGTGACCGAGTCGTTCTATGCCATTTCGGTGGAGCGCAAAGTCAAGCACCCCGGCATCGTTGCGATTACCGAAGGTGCCCGACGTGAATTGTTTACCGCGTTATGACGCCCCGGCGCAGATCTCGCGCGGCTTGAGTGTCATCAGCACCATGGCCAGAAACACCGACAGTAAAATGAAGCCGGCGGCGGCGAACCCGAGAAAGCCCAGGCCCGCGCTATCGATAACGCGGCCACCGACCATGGCGCCCAGGCCGATTCCGAGATTCGCCCCGGCGATATTCAACGAGGCGGCAAAAGCCGGCGCTTCGGGTGCGGCTTTCATCAGGCGCACATGGCTGACCAGGAACAGTGCCGCCTGGGTCACGCCCCAGATGCCCATCGCCACCGCCAGCCCCAGCGGCGAATGAATGTTCGGCACCAGCGAGACCATGCCGGCAATCATGAACGCGCAGAACAGCACCGAGGCGCCCAACGGATGCCGGTCCACCGCGCGACCGCCGAGCGAGTTACCGATCAGCCCCACCGCACCAAACCCCATCAGGCACCAGCCGACCACGGTGCCGTTGAAACCGGCCAGACGCTCAAGGATGTCGGCCAGATAGGTATAGGCCGTGAACATGCCGCTGAACACCAGAATCGACAGCACGATATGCCCGATCATCAATGGGCTGCGCAGGATCTTGAACTGCGACGCGAAGCTGACCTGATGTTGGTGCAGGCTGGTTTTCGGCAGATAAACAAACAGCAGCAAGGCTTTGGCAAACGCAATCAGCGCGAGGATGCCGAATGCACTGCGCCAGCCGAACGCATCGGAAATCAACGTGCCGACCGGAATGCCGAACACCGTGGCGCAGACGATACCGAAGCCAATCTTGGCGATGGCGCGACCGGCGAAATCAGGGCCGACGATGTCCACCGCCGTCTCGCTCGCCAGCGCCCAGAACACCGGCAAACCCAGCGCCGGGATCAGGCGGGCAACGGCCATCACCCAGATATTCGGCGCCAGTGCCGCAACGGTGTTGGCCAGACCAAACATGATCAAAATGCTGATAAACAATTTACGCCGTTCGAACCTGGCGAAATACGCGGTCAGGAACGGCCCGAACAGCGCCACGGTAAAAGCGAACAACGTCACCAACAGCCCGGCCTGGGGGATGGTGACTTCGAGGTCTCGGGCAATCGCCGGCAACAGGCCGACGATGACGAATTCCGTGGTCAGCACCGTAAACCCGGCGGCAGACAACAGAAGAATGGGCAACAGCATGCGCAACTCCAGCAAAACGACGACACCAGCGTTGACCCGGAGGCCCGCTGGCGGAATGGAAAATAAGGATGCGCAATCTTAACAGAGTGTGTCGGGACTGACTTGCACAAACCTGTCGATGTGCAAGGCTGATCCGGTGGCAGATCGTCACAGGTCTGAAGGTTAACGCGCACGCTGTGATAAAGTCCGCGCCCTGAAAATCGTACAGCTGTTCAACGTGCCGTTTGGCGGCGTTGTTGTCACTTCGACAGGCGATTCGTGACTGCCCACGACGCTTCGCAACCTATAAAAACAGAGATGCCGCTATGACCGCTTCATCCCCTTCTCTCCTGCAACGTCTGAAAAACCTGAGTCTGGTCAGCCAGATCGTCATCGGCCTGATCGCCGGTATCGCCTTGGCTCTGCTCGCACCAGAAGCGGCGAAGTCCACCGCGTTCATCGGCAAGGTCTTCGTCTCCGCACTGAAAGCCGTGGCACCGATTCTGGTGTTCGTGTTGGTGATGGCTTCGATTGCCAACCACAAGCACGGTCAGGAAACCCATATCCGGCCGATTCTGTTCCTCTATCTGCTCGGCACTTTTGCCGCAGCGGTGGTGGCCGTCATCGCCAGCATGAGCTTTCCATCGAGCCTGGTGTTGTCGACCGAGAACGTGACGGTCACCGCCCCCGGCGGTATCGGTGAAGTGTTGCAAAGCCTGCTGCTGAGCGTGGTGGACAACCCGGTCAGCGCGCTGATGAACGCCAACTTCATCGGCATTCTGGCCTGGGCGATCGGCATGGGCATCGCCATTCGTCATGCCGGCGACACTACCCGCGAGGTGCTCGGCGATCTATCCAACGGTGTGACCGTAATCGTACGCGTGGTGATTCGCTTTGCCCCGCTGGGTATTTTCGGTCTGGTCGCTTCGACCCTCGCCACCTCCGGTTTCGGCGCGCTGCTGGGTTACGCGCACCTGCTGGCGGTGCTGCTCGGCTGCATGCTGTTCGTGGCGCTGGTGATGAACCCGCTGATCGTATTCTGGAAGCTGCGTCGCAACCCGTACCCGTTGACCTTGATGTGCCTGCGCGAAAGCGGCATCACCGCGTTCTTCACCCGCAGCTCGGCGGCAAACATTCCGGTCAACCTGGAACTGAGCAAGCGCCTGGGCCTGCATGAAGACACTTACTCGGTATCGATCCCGCTGGGCGCGACCATCAACATGGCCGGCGCAGCCATCACCATCACCGTGCTGACGCTGGCGGCGGTGCACACTCTGGGCATTGCCGTGGACATTCCCACCGCGATTCTGCTCAGCGTCGTCGCGGCCATCTGCGCCTGTGGTGCGTCGGGTGTGGCCGGCGGTTCGCTGCTGTTGATTCCGCTGGCGTGCAGCCTGTTTGGCATCCCAAGCGAGATTGCCATGCAGGTCGTGGCGGTCGGTTTCATCATTGGCGTGCTGCAGGATTCAGCGGAGACGGCGCTGAATTCCTCGACGGACGTTTTGTTTACCGCAGCCGCGTGCCTGGGCGAGGAAGAGAAGGCCCGACGCACCGCATAAACCCGAATACTCTGTACAGATCGTTCCCACGCTCTGCGTGGGAATGCCTCAACGGACGCTCCGCGTTCGGCACTGGATGGGACGCAGAGCGTCCCGGGCTGCATTCCTTTGCTGCGCGTGGGAGCGATCAATTAAAAAGCCCGCCAAGGCGCAAACCTTGGCGGGCTTTTTCGTATCAGGGCGTTTTAGAACGCGCCCATGTAATCGCGCTTGCCCACTTCAACACCGTTATGACGCAGCAGCGCATAAGTCGTCGTCACGTGGAAGAAGAACTGCGGCAGACCATAGGTCAGCAGATACGACTGACCGCTGAAGCGCTTCTCTTTCGGCGTGCCTGGACGGGTGACGATTTCGATGCCTTCCTTGCCATTGATCTGCTCAGGCTTGATCTCGCCGATAAAGGCCAGAACCTTGGCGATCAGCGCTTGCAGGTCGGCGAAGGTGGTTTCGCTGTCGTCATACTTCGGCAGTTCGACTTCGGCCAGACGCGCCGACACGCCTTTGGCGAAGTCCACGGCGATCTGCACCTGGCGCACCAGCGGGAACATGTCCGGGTACAGGCGCGCTTGCAGGAACGCGTTCGGGTCGATGTTTTTCTCGGTGGCGTGGGCTTCAGCCTTTTTCAGCACATCGCTCAGGGCGTTGAGCATTTGTTGGAAAACCGGGACGGATGCGGCATACAGGGAAATGGTCATGACAGTCTCGTGTGATGGCTGGGTAATACGTGGTGGCGATTATAGCCATGCTTGATGACCACACGGCTTGCCTTTTGTTTGGCAAGGATTAGGCTAGGCGGCTTCGACTGCAGAGGGAACGCGCGATGACCACCGAACAAGAATCCATCTCCGAACAATCACGGCTCAACGCCACGGAAATCCGCATTCTGGGTGCCCTGATCGAGAAACAGGCCACCAGCCCGGAAACCTACCCGCTGACCCTCAACGCGCTGGTGCTGGCCTGCAATCAGAAAACCAGCCGCGAACCGGTGATGAACCTCAATCAGGGCCAGGTCGGCCAGAGCCTGCGCGCGCTCGAAGGTCGCGGTTTCACCCGGCTGGTGATGGGCAGTCGAGCCGACCGCTGGGAACACAAGGTCGACAAGGCGCTGGAACTGGTGCCGGCGCAGGTGATTCTCACCGGATTGATGTTTTTGCGCGGCCCCCAAACCGTTAACGAACTGCTCACCCGCAGCGGGCGCATGCACGACTTCGAAGACGCCGAGCAGGTCGTGCATCAGCTTGAGCGCCTGATTGCGCGCGGACTGGCGGTGCTGATTCCGCGTCAGGCCGGGCAGCGCGAGGATCGCTATACCCATGCGCTGGGGGACCCGGCTGATATCGAGGTGATATTGGCGGCGCGGCAGAATGCCGGTGAGCGTTCGGGCGGTGGCGTTTCGGTCGAGCGCATTGAAGAGCTGGAAGCGCGGATCGCGGCACTGGAAGAACGCCTGGCGCGCCTCGAATAACCACCGAAGCCCCCCACCTGTAGGAGTGAGCCTGCTCGCGATAGCGGATTGTCAGGCACAACTGATTTGAATGACACACCGCTATCGCGAGCAGGCTCACTCCTACAGTGGACATCAGCGAATTCCAGATCTGTTATTCCCCATCCCAATAATCCACGCCATCCGCCTGCCGCGCCACGGCGACAAAGCCCGAGGCATTGCCCTCGCTGTCGATTGTGAAGTTGTCCATCACCGCATATTTGTTCGAATCCGGATATTCGCAGATTTCCGGCTGCTGCTGCGTGCTGATGGCCAGATAACGCAATTCGGCCGCGCTGGTATTGATGATCTGATGGGCCATTTCCGGGCCGCCCGGCGGGCAGGCAATCACATCGCCCGCGCGAATCGGAAAACGTTCGGCACCCAGCCGCACCTCGCCCTCGCCGGCCACCACGTAGAACATTTCCTCATTGACCCGATGGCTGTGAAACGGGCTGCCACGCATGCCCGGCGGCAGCGCGTAAAGCCGATAACCAAGTTTTTGTGCGCCCAGTTGCTGGCCGATCCGTGCGAATCGCTGTTGATAGCGTCCAGCGGTTTCGCCTTCGGGGGCGAGGGCTTCGGGCAGGGGTTGGAGTTCGACCTCGTTGAGGTTGAGGATGGGTGGATGCATGGGCGGCCTCGGTTATGGTTTTTGTGGTGGGCAGGTCTGGGCTAGTTGTGGAGGATTATAGAGATTGATCGAACACTGCAGCGCGGCCTTCGCGAGCAGGCTCACTCCTACAGATTGATTGCATTTCAATTGTGGGAGTGAGCCTGCTCGCGATGAGGTCCGCCCAGCCAATACAAAACTCAATCAGCTACGGGCGAAATCCACCGCCGCCGCAAACTGCGCCTCGTTCGGCCGCACCCCGGTGTACAGTACGAATTGCTCCAGTGCCTGGATCGCAATGACTTCCAGCCCGGTAATCACTCGCTTGCCCTCGGCCCGGGCGCGAACGATCAATGGCGTTTCTGAAGGAATCGCGACCACGTCGAAAACCGTGTCAGCGGCTTCAATCGCTTCAGGCGCAAACGCCAGTTGCCCTGCCTCTGGCCCGCCGTCCATGCCCACCGGCGTGACGTTGATCAGCATCTGCGGGCGCTCATCCCCCAGTTCGGCCTGCCAGCGATAGCCCAGCGAATCTGCCAAAGCATGCCCGGCCCGCTCGTTGCGGGCGACAATCAAACCGTTTTTATAGCCGCCATCACGCAAGGCACTGGCCACGGCTTTGGCCATACCGCCGCTGCCGCGCAGGGCGAACGTCGAATCCTTGGGCACCGCGTGGCTTACCAGCAATTGGGCGACAGCGATGTAATCGGTGTTATAGGCCTTCAGATGACCGTTGCTGTTGACAATGGTGTTGATCGACTGGATCGCGGCTGCCGACGCATCCAGCTCATCCACCAGCGCAATGCAGGCTTCCTTGAACGGCATCGACACGCCGCAGCCGCGAATGCCCAACGCCCGGATGCCGCGGACCGCACCGTCCAGATCCTGGCTGGCGAACGCCTTGTAATAGAAATTCAGGCCCAACTGCTCATACAAATGGTTGTGAAAACGCAGACCGAAATTGCCAGGACGTCCGGACAGGGACATGCACAACCGGGTGTCTTTGTTCGGGTTCATCTGCATGAAACTTCTCCTTCAAACGCACTTTCGGATGGACGGGATTGGCCAGTCCATCGGGTTCTGAATCATATTAAGGCTTGTCAAAGGCGCGGCGCGGCGCGGTAAAGAAGCCGGTACAGACCTTACACAAAATTTACCCGGCAGCCGTGCTGATTTTGCCAATTTTGCTGTCTTAGCTGTATCCCCGCGACAACTGTGGGCCTGGTTCAGGCCGCGGCGCCGGGTCGAAGAACCGAGGACTTATCATGATTCGTAAACTTCCCATCATGGCTTTGTTGATTGGCGCACTCGCGGTCACCGGCCAGGCTGAAGCGGGTGGTGGCCATGGCTGGCAGGGCCCGGCGGTGTTTGGCGCGATCGTCGGCTCGGCCATCATCGGCTCGGCACTGATCAATCAGGATCGGCCGGTGTATGTACAGCAGCAGCCGGTTTACGTGCAGCCACAACCGGTCTACGTGCAACAACCGCCACCGGTCTATTACCAACCGGCGCCGGTGTATGTGCAACAACCGGTCTACGTGCAGCCGGCCCCTGTCTATTACGGTCCGCCGCGCGGCTATTACGGCAGGCCACACGGCTACTACGGTGGGCCACATGGTTATTACGGCGGCCCGCGCTGGTAATCCAGCGAGCCAAGCCCTGCTTTTTCAGCGGGGCTTTTTTATGACCGTTGGTCGGCGAAGGTCTGAAAAAATCTCGCCAAGGTCGCTGTGAGGACAGTTTCAGCGGCTAAAGTCGTCATGATGGTTTTGACCGCTCTGACTTTTTTCATCAAACGGTCACCTCTTTGTCATGACGGAACCGCAATCTGAATCCGTCCGTAAACAACAGGTTGATAACAACAAGGACGACGGTATGCCCACACAAAACCCGCACCGCATTGTCGGTTTGTGCACCTCAAGCAAGGTGTACAGCGCACTCACCGAGCTCAAGCACCTGGAAGGCCATCGCTGCGCCAAGTTTCTTTCGTTGCTGGCCGAGAACCTGGTGCACAAAGGACTGCTCAACGAGCGCGAAGTCGTGCACATGCTCGATCAGGTGGTCGACTGACGCCAGACCTCACTGGCATCAATGACCACTATCGAAAGCGTTGATTGTCCGTCGGGCCGACGAGTCCCTAAGGTAGCCCCATCAGATGGATGGAGGTTACGCGTCATGGCTCAGGTTCAAATCATGTCGGTTATCGGCAGCGCCGTTCCCGCTGCGCTCAGGGCGTCGGGGCTGCTTGCCTGCTGGTATCTGGTGCGCGACGGCGAGCCGATCAGCGGCCCGCTCACTTCGCTGCCCGCTGCCCAGGCGCTGTCGCAACAGCTCGGCGCCGGTGCGTTCCGGGCCTAAGGCAGTTGCACCTTGGGTTTGGTTTCGACGAACAGCGCCCAGCTCGACAGAAATAACGCGGCAATCAACGGCCCGATCACAAAGCCGTTAAGACCAAATACCGCCAGGCCGCCGAGGGTCGAAACCAGAATCAGGTAGTCCGGCATTTTCGTGTCCTTGCCCACCAGAATCGGGCGCAACACGTTGTCCACCAAGCCGATCACGAAAACACCGAACCCCGCCAGCACCACGCCCTGCCAGATCATCCCGCTGAGCAGGAAGTAAACCGCCACCGGCGCCCAGACAATCCCCGCGCCGACCGCTGGCAACAGCGACAGAAAAGCCATCAAGACCGCCCACAGCAACGCGCTGGGGATGTCGAGAAACCAGAAAATCGCCCCACCCAGCGCACCTTGCGTCACGGCCACCAGCACATTGCCCTTGACCGTCGCACGCACCACCCGGTTGAACTTCAATTGCAGACGGCGCTTGTGGTTTTCCTCCAGCGGCACGGCGGTGCGCATCTTGCGCGCCAGTTCGGGGCCGTCACGCAGAAAGAAAAACAGCAGATACAGCATGATGAAAAAGCTCACCACGAACTCGAACGTGCCCTGGCCGAAACTGAACGCCTGCGTGGCCAACACCTGACTGCCCTGCATTGCAGTCTTGACGATTTTCTCGCGCAGGCTGTCGAGTTCGCCCATGCCGAAACGATCGAGCAGGTTCTGGAAATACGGCGGCAGGCTCTGCTTGAACTGCGCCAGATACGCGGCGATGTCCAACTGACCGCTTTCGATATTCTTGTAGACCGTCGCCCCCTCTTGCACGAGCAAGATGCTGACGATGATCACCGGCAGAATCGCGATCACCAGACACAGACTCAGCGTGCACAGCGATGTCAGGTTGCGTTGCCAGCCGAATTTCAGCTGTAACTTGCGCTGTATCGGCGCGAACAGGATGCCGAGGATGACCGCCCAGAACACCGCGCCGTAGAACGGCAGCAGAATCCAGATAAAGGCCACGGTGACCAACACCAACAGCACAGTCAGGGATTTGAATTGCAAGCTCTTTTCGTTCATGTCCGATCCATGTCAGTCAGGCGTCACGCACGCCCGCACCCCTTAGTCAGCCGCGGTGCGCGCGAGTGCCATCTTTATTCATGGAGCATAGATCCAGATCAATGAATCCTCGCCCCGCCTGCCCTACCCTGCGCGGCTTTTGCGACCGACACTATGCTTGCGACCCTTGCCGCCCCCGAACTGCTCGCCCCCGCCGGCACCCTGAGAAACATGCGCTATGCCTTCGCCTACGGCGCTGATGCGGTGTATGCCGGGCAACCGCGCTACAGCCTGCGCGTGCGTAATAACGAATTCGACCACGCCAATCTGGCCGTGGGCATTCGAGAGGCGCAGGCCCAGGGCAAACGCTTCTACGTGGTGGTCAACATCGCGCCGCACAACGCCAAGCTGAAAACCTTTCTCAAGGATCTGGCGCCGGTGATCGAAATGGCCCCGGACGCACTGATCATGTCCGACCCGGGGTTGATCATGCTGGTGCGCCGGCACTTCCCGCAGATGCCGATCCACCTCTCGGTGCAGGCCAACACGGTGAACTGGGCCAGCGTCGAATTCTGGCAGCAGCAAGGGTTGAGCCGGATCATTCTGTCGCGGGAGTTATCGCTGGAAGAAATCGCCGAGATCCGCGAGCACGTGCCGGGCATGGAGCTGGAAGTGTTCGTCCATGGCGCGCTGTGCATGGCCTATTCCGGGCGCTGTCTGCTGTCCGGCTACATGAACAAACGCGATGCCAATCAAGGCACTTGCACCAACGCTTGCCGCTGGAAATATTCAGCGCAGGAGGCCACGGAAAATCAGCTCGGCGAGATCGTCCAGACCTTCCAGCCCGAGCCGACCTTGGGCCTCGGCGCACCGACCGATCAGGTGTTTCTGTTGCAGGAAGCCAGCCGTCCCGACGACTTGATGCCAGCCTTCGAAGACGAACACGGCACTTACATCATGAACGCCAAAGACCTGCGTGCCGTGCAGCACGTCGAACGCCTGACGCGCATGGGCGTGCATTCATTGAAAATCGAAGGCCGGACCAAGTCGCACTTCTACTGCGCGCGCACCACTCAGGTGTATCGCCGCGCCATCGATGACGCCGTGGCCGGCCGCGCGTTCGATCGCAGCTTGATGACCGACCTCGAATCGCTGGCCCAGCGCGGCTACACCGAAGGTTTCCTGCGTCGGCATGTGCACGACGAATACCAGAACTATCAGCACGGCAGCTCGGTTTCGGAGCGTCAGCAGTTTGTCGGTGAACTGACCGGTGAGCGCCGGGATCGCCTGGCCGAAGTGAAAGTGAAAAACCGTTTTGCCCTGGGCGATCATCTGGAATTGATGACGCCCAAGGGCAATTTCCATTTTGATCTGCACCAGTTGCAGAGCCTCACCGGCGAGGCAATCGAGGTCGCACCGGGTGACGGGCATACGGTGTATGTGCCGATCCCGGATGCGGTGGATTTGCGGTTTGGCTTGTTGATGCGCGATTTGCGTGGGGGATGAAAAGCCGCTTCATCGGTTGATGAGTGGGTTGGCGTTGGATGTGAGGCATGGGCTTGGAGCGGTTCGAGCAGCTTCGGGCTGACTGAGGATTTTCGGTGAATTGTATTCAGCTATCGCGAGCAGGCTCACTCCTAGAATGTTTTTGTAGTGTACCCGTATTGTAGGAGTGAGCCTGCTCGCGATGAGGCCCTACAAGGCGACTATCAATAGCGCGAATCGCCTGTTAGCGTCGATCGTCCGACAACGGCGTCGGCTCATCCGCTGGCGGCACATCGTCGTCCGCCGCAGGATCTTTCCAGTCATCCGGCCGGTCGGCATCACTCAATGGATCGCGTCCCGGATCCATGCCCGGCGGCGCGTCGTGATCGCTCAGGGTCGGCTCGTCGATGCCGGACACCGGGCGGGTCTGGTCGGTGGGCGCAATGCCGCCCGGAAACAACGAATCGTCAGCCATCGTGCACCTCACGAAAAACACCCGGAACACCCGGGCCATAGTCGTTGGAAACGCGACTGACGACAGCGTGCGACGCGTCAGACCAGCGGCGTCATCCTTGGGCGATAAACCGATCGCGGCTATTGGTCAGGTGCAGCCACATCGCCGCGCGCGCGGCATCCGGATCCTGACGCTTGATCGCATTGAGAATCGCCTCGTGCTCCAGATTCGCCAGTTGCCCGAGCTTGCTCAGATCCGCCGCCCCACGCTCGGCGGCATTGAGTCGATTGCGCGGGATCATCGCACTGCCCAGGTGCTGCATGATCTCGCTGAAGCAGACGTTACCGGTGGCCTCGGCAATCAATAGATGAAAACGCCGATCGGCTTCCACGCAACTGTCGTTGTTGTCCAGCAGCCGTTGATAATCATCCAGCGCCTGACGCATTTGCAGCAATTGCTGCTCTGTGCGCCGTTGCGCCGCCAGTGCCGCCGCCTGCGTCTCCAGGCCCAGGCGCAATTCGAGAATGCTGCGCACACCGAGCGCCGTGTCGACATTCAAACGCAAGCCCTGCTCAGGCGCGCGTTCGATGACAAACGTGCCGATGCCGTGGCGCGTCTCGACCAGCCCTGAAGCCTGCAACTTGGAAATCGCCTCGCGCACCACTGTGCGGCTGACGCCGTGTTCTTGAACGATGGAATTCTCGGAAGGCAGCTTGTCACCGGGCAACATCTGTCCGAGCAGGATGCTCTGGGTGAGTTTTTCCACCAGGTCGTGAGCGAGGTTGTGCGTGCGTTTGCGCGCGGGCGCGTCGAGGTCTTCTTGCATGGTCGATTCCGGCGGACAGGGCTTGTGGATCGTAGCACTGCGTTGATCAGCGTTGAGATCGATTTTAGCGCGAACAACGCGACCAACTTGTATGACAACACTCAAAAAGAACAACGGCGAATCTACAAGCCGTTACGCCGCAAACCAACTCGCACGCCTGGGGACCGCTCGCCACACCTGCCTAAAAGCCCGTAAAAACGGCAACCTTGGTTAAAAAAGCATAACCAAAGATCTGCTCAGATGAATTTAATCGCGAACCAATACTTGTAGGACAAAAAATTTCAGTTGTATGATGTCTATCAACAACGCAGTACCCAGCCCTACCCGCATAAAAATAATCCGTGGGAGAAAACCAAGTGAAAACCTCCGTTTCCGGGATTCAGGAAAGCGTCGACCCGACGCTCGCCTCGGCCATCTCGAAAGTCAAACGCCACGTCCTGCCCCTCTTCGTGATCATGTTCATCGTCAATTACATTGACCGGGTGAACATCGGTTTCGTCCGCACTCACATGGAAACCGACCTGGGCATTGGTGCCGCCGCTTACGGCTTCGGCGCCGGTCTGTTTTTCATCGGCTACGCGCTGTTCGAAGTACCGTCGAACATGCTTCTGCAAAAAGTCGGCGCACGCATCTGGCTGACCCGCATCATGTTCACCTGGGGCGTGGTCGCGGCCTGCATGGCGTTTATCCAGAACGAAACCCACTTCTACATCCTGCGTTTCCTGCTCGGCGTCGCCGAAGCCGGATTCTTCCCCGGAGTGATCTATTACTTCACCCGCTGGCTGCCGGGCGTCGAGCGCGGCAAGGCGATTGCGATCTTCCTCAGCGGCTCGGCCATCGCGTCGCTGATCTCCGGCCCGCTGTCCGGCCTGCTCCTGCAAATCAACGGGCTGGGCATGCACGGCTGGCAGTGGATGTACTTCATCGAAGGAATGTTCTCGGTGTGCCTGTGCGTGTTCGTCTGGTTCTGGCTCGATGCCAAACCCCACGATGCGAAATGGCTGACGCGCGCCGAGCAGGACGCACTGGTGACTGCCATCGACGATGAGCAGAAGGCCCGCGAAGCCGCGACGCCGATCCGGCCGTCCATGGGCAAACTGCTCAAGGATCGCCAGATTATTCTGTTCTGCCTGATCTATTTCTTTATCCAGCTGACTATCTATGCCGCGACGTTCTGGCTGCCGAGCATCATCAAGAAGATGGGCGAACTCAGCGACGTGCAGGTCGGCCTGTTCAACTCGATTCCGTGGTTGCTGTCGATTGTCGGCATGTACGCCTTCGCCTCGCTCTCGGCGAAGTGGAAACACCAACAGGCGTGGGTTGCCACGGCGCTATTGATCGCGGCGGCGGGGATGTTCATGTCCACCACTGGCGGGCCAATCTTCGCCTTTGTAGCGATCTGCTTTGCGGCGCTGGGCTTCAAGTCCGCCTCGTCGCTGTTCTGGCCGATTCCCCAGGCCTATCTGGATGCACGCATCGCCGCAGCGGTCATCGCGCTGATCAACTCGGTGGGCAATCTTGGCGGCTTCGTCGCGCCGACCACCTTCGGCCTGCTCGAACAACACACCGGCTCGATCCAGGGCGGCCTCTACGGCCTGGCCGCGACCTCGATCATCGCCGCGATCATCGTCTTCGCAGCACGCACCACGCCGAAACGCACTGCTGACATCGCCGTGGCCGATGCCGCGCCGAAACACGCCTGACTTCGTCTCGACAAGGAAAACAACAATGACTGTTCACGACACCGCCAAAGCTCCGATCATCACTGATATGCAGGTCCTTCCGGTGGCCGGTCACGATGGCATGCTGCTCAACCTGAGCGGCGCCCACGGGCCGTTTTTCACCCGCAACATCGTCATCCTCAAGGACAACGCCGGCCACACCGGCGTCGGCGAAGTGCCTGGTGGCGAGCGCATCCGCCAGACCCTCGAAGACGCGCGCAATCTGGTCATCGGCAGCCCGATCGGCACCTACCAGAAGATTCTAAATCAAGTGCGCCAGACCTTCGCCGAGCGCGATGCCGGCGGTCGTGGCTTGCAGACGTTTGACCTGCGCATCACCATCCACGCGGTCACCGGCCTGGAAGCTGCCCTGCTCGACCTGCTCGGTCAACACCTCGACGTACCGGTCGCGGCGCTGCTCGGTGAAGGTCAGCAGCGCGATGAAGTGAAGATGCTTGGCTATCTGTTTTACGTTGGCGATCAGCGCGAGACCGACCTCGCCTATCGCAGCGAGCCGGACGCCGACAACGACTGGTTCCGTGTTCGTCATGAGAAAGCCATGACAGCCGAAGCGGTGGTTCGCCTGGCCGAAGCGGCCCATGCGAAGTACGGCTTCAAGGATTTCAAACTCAAGGGTGGCGTGCTCAGCGGCGATGCCGAAATCGAAGCTGTTACGGCACTGGCCGAGCGCTTTCCCGAGGCGCGGATTACCCTCGACCCGAACGGCGCCTGGTCACTGAAAGAGGCAATCCGTTTGTGCCGCGACCAGCATCAAGTGCTCGCTTATGCCGAAGACCCGTGCGGTGCGGAAAACGGTTATTCCGGGCGCGAAGTCATGGCTGAATTCCGTCGCGCCACCGGCCTGAAAACGGCCACCAACATGATCGCCACGGACTGGCGCGAAATGGGCCACGCGATCCAGTTGCAGTCGGTTGATATCCCGCTGGCCGACCCGCACTTCTGGACCATGCAGGGTTCGGTGCGCGTGGCGCAGATGTGCCACGAATGGGGCCTGACCTGGGGCTCGCACTCCAACAACCACTTCGATATTTCCCTGGCCATGTTCACCCACGTCGCCGCCGCTGCGCCGGGCGATATCACCGCCATCGACACCCACTGGATCTGGCAGGACGGCCAGCGCCTGACCAAGGCACCGCTGCAAATAGTCGACGGCTGCGTGCAAGTGCCGAAGAAACCTGGGCTGGGCGTCGAACTGGACATGGATCAAGTGGCCAAGGCCCACGAACTGTACAAGGGCATGGGCCTCGGCGCACGGGATGACAGCGTGGCGATGCAGTTCCTGATCCCGGGCTGGAAATTCGATAACAAGCGGCCTTGTCTGGTGCGATGAATCTGCAGATGCACTGATACCCACTGTGGGAGCGAGCCTGCTCGCGAAGGCGGTGAGCCAGTCAATGATGTGTCGACTGATCTAGCGCTTTCGCGGGCCAGATCAGCCCGGCTCCCACAGGGTTTTGGGCCGAACACAAATATTGTGGGCAGACCCGGTCATTGTAGGAGTGAGCCTGCTCGCGAAGGCGGTGAGCCAGTCAACGAATGTGTCGACTGATCTTGCGCTTTCGCGGGCAAGCCCGGCTCCCACAGGGATCTGTTT
Organism: Pseudomonas sp. SWRI99; assembly: GCF_014270125.1. Taxonomy (NCBI): domain Bacteria; kingdom Pseudomonadati; phylum Pseudomonadota; class Gammaproteobacteria; order Pseudomonadales; family Pseudomonadaceae; genus Pseudomonas; species Pseudomonas sp. SWRI99. The sequence continues at coordinate 22,655 of NZ_JABWQR010000037.1, forward strand.
AGCGAGAGATTTGCAGCAGCCAGCTTTTGAACGCCGCCATCGCCGCCGTTTCGGGTCGCGACTGCAACCGCGTCAACCAATAACTCCCCGTTGTGATCTCGATCGCGAACGGCTGGCAGATCGCATCCGCCGCCAGTTGCCGGGCGAACATCAGCGGCGGCGCCAGCGCCACCCCGCTGCCCTGCAATGCAGCCTCCATCATTGCCAGCGACGAGTCGAAGACGATGCTCTGCGGCGGTGGCGCCTGAGTGGCCAGGCCGGCGGCGTGGAACCACTCCGGCCATTCATCGGTGCGATAGGAGCGCAGCAAGGTCTGACGCAACAGATCCCCGGGCGACTGCAATTGCCGGGCAATTTCCGGCACGCACAATACCGACAGCGGCGCGTCGAGCAAACGCGTTGCCTCGATGCCATGCCACGCCCCGGCGCCAAACCGGATCGCATAATCCAGGCCTTCCGCGGCCACATCCACACGGTTGTTGTGGGTCGACAGGCGTAAATCCATGTGCGGATGTTTCGCCCGGAAGTCCGCCAGCCTCGGCAGCAGCCAGCCCACGGCAAATGTCCCCACCACGCCAACCGTCAACATTTCCCGATACTGACCGCCGGCCAGTCGTTCGAGCATCTGCGCGATGTGATCGAATGAGGTGCTGAGCACCGGTAGCAAGGTTTCCCCCTCGCTGGTCAGCATCAGCCCGCGGGGCAGGCGTTTGAACAGGGTGACGTTGAGTTGCGCCTCCAGACTTTTGACCTGATGGCTCACCGCCGCCTGCGTCACGCACAGTTCCACGGCAGCGCGGGTGAAACTCAAGTGGCGCGCCGACGCTTCGAAAGCGCGCAGTGCGTTGAGTGGCAATTGCGGTCGAATCATGCCCAGCCCCAAATTTTTCTAATGGCTCATGCGAGATTTCATCGTTTGTCCAGTGTGGCAACAGTGCCTACATTGGCGGCGCTGATCAGCCAACCGATAAAAAATCAGCCGCAGTGTAGCGGCATACGACAATCGACACTCATGGAGAGTGGTTCATTTATGTGTTCATTCAAGCCGAGCAAGCTCTTTTCCTACAGCGCTTTCACCTTGATCTTCAGCAGCGTTGTCTGCCAGGCGGCCACACCGACCGAGGCGCAGTGGCAGGCACTGGTCACGCAAGCCGTTACCCCAGTGATGCAACAAAACAACATTGCCGGACTGAGCGTTGCCCTCACAGTCAACGGCCAGGCGCATTACTTTAATTACGGTATCGCCGCCAGGGACAGCGGGCAAAAGGTCAGCGAAAACACCCTGTTCGAAATCGGTTCGGTGAGCAAGACCTTCACCGCGACCCTCGCCGGTTACGCTCAAGCGACCGGCAAGCTGGACCTGTCGAGCAAGGCGAGCACGCTTTGGCCGGCGCTCAAAGACACTGCATTCGACAACATCAGCGTGCTGCAACTGGGCACCTACAGCGCCGGCGGGCTACCGCTGCAATTTCCCGCCGAGGCGGATTCGGCCGACAAGATGCTCGGCTATTACCAACAGTGGCAACCGCAGTATCCGGCCGGTAGCCATCGCCAGTATTCCAACCCGAGTCTGGGCTTGTTCGGTTATCTGGCGGCGAAAAGCCTGGGCCAACCCTTCGACCAGGCGATGACGCAAACCCTGCTGCCGAAACTCGGTTTGCAGCACACCTTCCTCAGCGTGCCGCCAGCGCAATCGAAGCTCTACGCCCAAGGCTATGACAGCGCCGACCAGCCGGTACGCGTCAGCCCCGGCGCGCTGGACGCCGAAGCCTACGGCATGAAAACCAGCGCCGCCGACCTCCTGCGCTACGTCGAAGCCCAGCTGAAATCGGCCAGCCTTGCCCCCGACCTGCAAAAAGCCATCGCCCTCACCCACACCGGTTACTACCGCGTCGGCGACATGACTCAGGGCCTGGGCTGGGAGCGCTACGCCTACCCGATCAGCCTGGAGAAGTTGCTGAACGGCAACTCGACAGCCATGGCGATGCAAGCGCATAAAACCGACTGGCTGACCCCGCCCCAGCCCGAACCGGCGAACGTGCTGTTCAACAAAACCGGCTCCACCCGGGGGTTTGGCGCGTATGTCGCGTTCGTGCCGTCGCAAAAGATCGGCATCGTGATTCTCGCCAACAAGAATTATCCGAATGCCGAGCGCGTGAAGATTGCGCATACGATTTTCGGTGCACTGGTGGACTAATGGCCGGTAGATGAATTGTGGGAGCGAGCCTGCTTGCGAATGCGCTGAATCGGTCACTTCTCAGCGCTCGTAAACCGCTGCCGCGAGCAGGCTCGCTCCCCCACTGGATCTGTGCATTCCACAGAAACCTGTGGGGGCTTTGCCACACACAGGGACGTGCTTCATTCACGCCATGCGTAATCAGTCATCCGGCATTTGCGGCGGCTTGGCAGGCTTCGCCGGTTTGCTCGGCTTCGTACCCTTGGCCGGTTCTGGCTCGGTGGCGGCGGGTGCTTGTGCGGCGGCAGCGGCGGCTTCTTTCTCGGCCATCGGCATGGCGTCGATGGTCTCGAAGATCTTCTTCAGGTCCAGGGCCTTCGCTTCGTCCCCCGAAGCCGAAAGCTTGGTCTCGCCGTCCTTGCCCACCAGGAACACTTTCGGATAAGCACCGGCGCCGAGTTTCAGCGAGCGCAACAGCGCCATGGTGTCCTGCTGGCCCATGTCCTTGCCGTCGAGCTGACCGGACATGCTGAGGATGGTATAGACCTTGATATTGCGGTCGGTGACGCCCTTTTTATTGGCCGGGTCTTCCAGCGATTTCTTCAGGCTCAGCCACACCGGATCGACCGTGCTTTGGGCGATCACGATCAGCGGCCGGGCGCGCCCGACGTCCCCGGCCAAGGGGGAATCGCTGTCGGCGGCGAACAAGGGGCCGGCCATCGCCAGCAAGAATGTCAGGGTCAGGGACCTGATGAGCATGCGCATCTCCTTTTGATATCCACGCTCTACTGATTGCGCATCGTGGCGATTGTTCCGGGTGCGTCTGGCAAAAAGGCATCGCTCTGTCAGAAGCTTAGGTCAGGCCGAACATTGCGCAACATGACGGGAGCGATCGCTACGCAGATTTGATTACTGGTTATGAGCGCATTAGGGTGGCCGCTCTGCTAACGAAATGGAGTTCACCCGCATGCACATTGATTACCTGTGCGATCACCCCGAATTTATCGAAGAACTGGCCACCCTCAACTTCAAGGAGTGGGGAGAGTTTCGCCCTGGTCAAACAGTCGAGGATCGCGTCGAGCACATGCGTGAATCCTGTGGCAAAGGTTCAGTGCCCAGCGTGGTGGTGGCGCTTGAAGATTCGCGTTTGCTGGGCGGCGCACTACTGATCGAAAGCGATCTGAAGCTACGGCCGAACCTGACACCATGGCTGGCAGGCGTTTATGTGAAGGCTGAAGATCGTGGGCGCGGGGTCGCTTCGCAACTGGTCATGCGAGTGGTCGAAGAAGCGCAGAAGCTGGGCATACCTGAACTGTATCTGTACACCGACACTTCGCAGTCGCTGTACGCGCGACTGGGTTGGCAAGTAGTCGAGGAACTGATTTACGAAGATCTGCCAGTGGTGGTGATGAAATTCGTTACTGGCAAGTGACTCAAAACGCCAGCTTGTAACCGATCAACACCAGCATCGTCGCCAGGCATGGGCGCAGCACTTCATCGGAGATGCGCCCGGTGAGGTGGCTGCCGAGCCAGATGCCCGGCAGCGAGCCCAGCAGCAAGTAGCCCAACACGCCCCAATCCATATTGCCCATGCTCGCATGGCCCAGGCCAGCGACCAGGGTCAGTGGCACCGCGTGGGCGATTTCAGTGCCGACCAGACGACGGGTCGGCAGCAGCGGATAGAGGATGAACAACGCAACCGTGCCCAGTGCGCCGGCACCGATCGAGGTCAGGGCGACCATCGTGCCGAGGATCAGGCCGGTGATTACGGTCATCACGTTGAGCCGCGAACCGCTCGGGTTGTAGTTGCCACCGGCACGTTTGTGGGCGAAGTCGAGCAAGCGTTTCTTGAAGAAAATCGCCAGCGCCGTGGCGAACAAGACAAAGCCCAAGGCCTGCTTGATGATCGCGTTCATCGCCTCGGGGGCGGTGTGCAACGTGCTGAGGAACCACAGCGTCATCGCCACCGCGGGCACGCTGCCCAAGGTCAGCCAACCGGTGATGGCCCAATCGATGTTCTGGTTTTTCCTGTGAACGAGGACGCCACTGGATTTGGTAATGGCGGCGTACAGCAGGTCAGTGCCCACCGCCGTCGCCGGGTTGATGCCGAACCACAGCAGGATCGGCGTCATCAACGAACCACCGCCGACACCGGTCATGCCGACAATAAAACCCACCACCAGCCCGGCAACCACCAGACCGAAATTGACCAAATCCATTAAGACGTCCAGAAAACGACAGGAAAAATCTGGCCCGCAGCATAGCGATTTTTCTTATAACTACATATATCGATGCGGTCTATGGTTATGCATTATCGAAAATCACCGCCGTTCTCTTTGTAGGAGTGAGCCTGCTCGCGATAGCGGTGTATCAGACAAATGCCATGTGACTGCCACACCGCTATCGCGAGCAGGCTCACTCCTACAGAGATCAAGGGGTGGTTTCGAAAGTTAATGCACCCGCCGTCCCGGTTTGAAGCTGTGAGTGCGATTGACCCACACCGTGGCCAGCGCAATCAGCGACAGGATCAACAGCACCCACGGAAATGACATCGCCCCGGCGCGATCCAGCAGCAAACCGCCAAACAGCCCGCCGCCGGCAATCGCCACGTTCCACGAAGTGGTCAGCATCGCCTGGACCACGTCGACATGTTCTCCGGCTGAATCCGCCGCCGAGGTCAGCAGCAGCGTAGCCGAACCGCCGAACGACAAGCCCCACACCGCCATGCAAGCGTAAATGAGCCACGGCGACGGCACTGCCAGTGCAAGGACCAGCGCGGTCAACGCAAACACGGCGAGGCTGATCAGCGTCAGCCCGCGCAACCAGCGATCCACCAGCAGGCCGATGATCCAGATCCCTACCAGCGAGCACAGGCCGAACACCAGCAGCACCAGATCCACCCGGTCGGCCAGCCCGGCTTCGGCCAGAAACGGTGCGATGTAGGTGTAGAGAATGTTGTGCCCAAGCATCCACGCCAGCACCACGAACAGCACCGGACGCACACCGGGCAGGCGTAACGATTCGAGCAACGGCAAGCGCTCGCCACTGGCCTGTCCCGGACGATCCGGCACTGCGATGACAATCCACGCCGCCAGCACCAGCGCCAGCGCCGACATGATCCCGAACGAAGCGCGCCAGCCGATCCATTGGCCCAGCCACGTCCCCGCCGGGGTGCCGAGCGACAAGGCGACCGGGGTGCCGAGCATGGCAATCGCCAGTGCCCGGCCCTGCTGATGCACTGGGACGATCCCGCGCGCATAGCCCGCCATGATTCCCCAGGACAACCCCGCCGCCATGCCGGCGAGAAAGCGTGAAGCCAGTGTCAGTCCGTAATGGCTGGAGAACGTGGTGATGGTGTTGAACAGCAGAAATCCGCCTACGGTCATCAACAGCACCCGTCGCCGCGGCCAGGCGCGGGTGGCCACGGTCAATGGAATCGCCGCAACTATCGAACCCAACGCGTACAGCGTCACCAGTTGCCCGGCGAACACTTCGCTGACCTTCAACCCGGCGCCAATCTGCGGCAGCAGCCCGGCGGGCAGGGTTTCGGTGAGGATGGCGATGAAACCGGTCATGGCGAACGCGAGCAGCGCGGCGTAGGGCAATCTGTCGGTGCGGGCGGTGTGATCGACGCGGCTGAAATCGGCGCTTGCGGGGTCGGTCATGACGGGGGCAGCTCCTTTTGGATCAATTGGAGCGAAGGATTGTATACAAATATCCAGTTCGCGATGCGATCTCTGTAGGAGTGAGCCTGCTCGCGATAGCGGTCTTTCAGATGTTGATGAGTTAAAAGATCCTCCGCTATCGCGAGCAGGCTCACTCCTACAATGGATCTCTGCAAAATTCACAATCCAGTGAAAGCTCACTGAACCGGCAGAAAATTCAAAAACAACAGACTCTGCGCGTAATTCAGACCGATGCGCCGATAGCGCTCATCGAGCATTTGTGTCAGCAAGTCCAGGCGTGCCACCACCTTGCCGAACTCGGTGGCGAAGCTGAGGTTGCTGCCCTCCTCTGAGATTTCATTGGAAAACAGCAGCGGCTGGCCGTCCTGGTTCTGTCGCTGGGACAGAATCCACGTCGCTTTCTCGATGTTGCGCGCAGCGTTGTGCACGAACGTCGGATTAATCGCGTCCGTCATGTAGAACTCGGTGCGATTGCCGTGGGCGGTGACCAGCATGCTGCCGATGGCATAGATGAAAGCGCCGACCCGATCACCGAGAAACTCCGGACTCATCGCGTAGTTCAGCGCGGCCAGATCCTTCCTGCCGCCCAGTACCGGCAGTGGCTGTTGCTGTTCGATGGCCAGGCGTACCTGTTTCACCGCGGCATGAATGTTGAGGAACCCGGACTTGCGCAGCTCTTGCGGGTTGCGCAGGTACAGCTTGCCCATCAGACGATAGAGGCTGTTGAGGTTGTCGCGCATCGCCAGCGTTGCCATGCGATCGACGCTGGTCTGCAGAAACTCCTGCGGCTTGCCGTCACGCATCTGATTGATGAAGCCGTTGCCGTTCTGATGGCTACAGCCGCTCAGCACCAGCAAAAACAAACCGGCCAGCAACAGGCACGCTCGGCGCAAACAAGCAGTGATCAGGGTAAAAGCACTCGGCATGAATTCTCGGGCAGGTACGTTCCTGTGCGGCGGGAGTCACCGCATCCTGGCCATGGATAGAGCCGCCGATTGCGAAAAAGTGCAGTGCTGGCGCGGTTTGCCGACCTTTGGCGTCTTGCTCGACACCAATTAGTCCGACTTTATATTTGCGATGGTGGGTAAATCGGCTATAAATCTTCTGCTATAGATTCAATAGCCTGACTAATTGCAAATTCTCAAAACAACAACAAAAAGGAAGGTCTACCATGCTTCAATCCCGTCACCTGCTTTCCGGCCTTGGACTGTCACTGATGATCGCTTCCCTTTCCGCCAACGCAGCGGGCCTGACCGCCGAACACAAAGCCTTCGGTAAAACCAATGATGGCACGCCCGTCGAGCAATACATCCTGCGCAACAGCCACGGCATGCAAGCCACCGTGATTACTTACGGCGCGACCCTGCAAGCGCTGAAAGTCGCCGACAAGCACGGCAAGTTTGACGACGTCGTGCTTGGTTTCGACGATGTGCAGGGCTACCAGAAAGGCACGGCGTACTTTGGCGCGACCATCGGGCGCTTCGGCAATCGCCTCGCCGACGGCGCCTTCGAACTCGACGGCAAGCGCTATCAGGTGCCGCAGAATGACAAGTCCAACGCGTTGCACGGCGGCCCTCAGGGTTTCGACAAAAAGGTCTGGAAGGCCAAGGAAACCAAGGATAAGGATTCGGTCGGCGTGACCCTGACCTATCTGTCGGCGGACGGCGAAATGGGCTTCCCCGGCAACCTCAGCACCGAAGTGACCTATCGCCTGACCGAGAACAACGAACTGCGCATCGACTACAAAGCCAGCACCGATAAGCCCACGGTGCTGAACCTGACCAACCACAGCTACTTCAACCTCGCCGGCGCCGGCAATGGCGACATTCTCAAACAAGTCGCCAGGCTCAATGCCAGCCATTACACACCGGTGACGGCCAAACTGATCCCGACCGGAGAACTCGCGCCCGTCGCGGGCACGCCGATGGACTTCACCAAAGCGACCGCGATCGGTACGCACATCAAGGCTGATCATCCGCAGCTGAAATTTGCCGAGCCGAAACAGGGCGGCTTCGACTTCAACTGGGCGCTGGACACCAAAGGCGATATCAGTAAAGTCGCCACCGAAGTCAGCGATCCGCAATCGGGACGAACCCTGCAGTTGTTCACCACCGAGCCGGGGGTGCAGTTCTATACCAGTAACTTTCTCGACGGTACGGTCAAGGGCAAGGGCGGCAAGGTCTATCCGCACTGGGGCGCGTTTACCCTGGAGACTCAGCACTATCCCGACTCGCCAAACCAGCCGGGCTTCCCGAGCACACGACTGGATCCGGGGCAGACCTACACCCACAGCGTGATTCTGAAATTCTTCGCAAAATAACCCGCATCACCCCACCTTGTGGCAAGGGAGCTTGCTTGTGGCGAGGGAGCTTGCTCCCGCTGGACTGCGCAGCAGGCCCCTGTGGTAAGGGAGCTTGCTCCCACTGGACTGCGTTCTCCAGTTGCAATGAAAAGCAGGGCCGCTTCGCGCCCCAGCGGGAGCAAGCTCCCTCGCCACAGTAGGAGCAAGCTCCCTCACCACAGCAAGCCGACATTCACCCACCCTTGGTCTATCCTGCTGCCCACCAAAGGTAACGAGATTTTCGTAAAGGAGGTTTGAATGCGTACCCTTGAATTGGCTGGCGTGCAGGTACCCGTGATTGGCCAGGGCACCTGGCGCATGGGTGAGGATCGCTCGGCGCACAAGCGTGAAGTCAGCGCGCTGCGCAGCGGCATCGAACTGGGCATGACCCTGATCGACACTGCGGAAATGTACGCCGAGGGCGGCGCCGAAACGGTGGTCGGCGAAGCCATCAGCGGGCTGCGCGATCAGGTGTTTCTGGTCAGCAAAGTCTACCCGCACAACGCCAGCCGCAAAGGCATCCCCCTGGCCTGCGAGCGCAGTCTGCGCCGGCTCGACACCGATTACATCGATCTCTATCTGCTGCACTGGCGCGGCCAGTATCCCCTGGAAGAAACCGTTGAAGCCTTCGAACGCCTGCGCGAGGACGGCAAGATCGGCCGTTGGGGCGTGTCGAACTTCGATGTCGATGACCTTGAAGAACTCTCCAGCCCGGCCTGCGCCACCAATCAGGTGCTCTACAACCTGGAAGCGCGCGGCATTGAGTTCGACCTGCTGCCGTGGTCCCGGCAACAGCGCATGCCGCTGATGGCCTACTGTCCGATCGGCCAGGGCGGTGCAATGCTCGCCGAGCCGGTGCTCAAACACATCGCAGCGCACCACAAGGTGACGCCGGCCCAGGTTGCACTGGCGTGGATTCTGCGTCAGGACAGAGTGATCGCAATCCCCAAGGCCGTCCATCCGGAGCACGTGCAGCTCAATGCGCAAGCGGCGCAACTGCAACTGGAGGCTGGCGATCTGGCTGCGCTGGATCAGGTTTTTCCAGCGCCGCAACGCAAGCAGCGCCTGGCGATGGTCTGAGGGCAAGCGCGCCTCAAAACAGGCCCATTTGCCCGCCGATCAGGGTTGAAAAGTCGTCATCGACAAACGGCAGAATCGCATCCGCCACCGGTTGCAGTTGCCGGGTGATGTAGTGGTCGTAATCGATGGCGGCGCGGCGTGCTTCCAGCGGCTCCGGGCCGGCCAACGTGATGACGTAGCTGATCCAGCCGCCGTTCTGGTACTGCCGGGGCCGGCCGTGCTGCGCGTTGTAGTCGTCGGCCAGCCGCGCTGCGCGCACGTGCGGCGGGACGTTGCGCTCGTAATCGTCGAGGGTGCGGCGCAGGCGCTTGCGGTAGATCAATCGATCATCGAACTCCCCGGCCAGGGTCTTGCGCACATAGTCGCGCACGTAATCCTGATACGGCTTGCGCTGGAAAATCCGCTCGTACAACTCCTGCTGAAATTGCCGGGCCAGCAGCGACCAGTCGGTGCGCACGGTTTCCAGACCTTTGTAGATCATTTCCTCGCGGCCATCGGCGCGGGTGACAAGGCCGGCGTAACGCTTCTTGCTGCCCTCCTCCGCGCCGCGAATGGTCGGCATCAAAAAGCGTTTGTAGTGGATCTCGAACTGCAGTTCCAGCGCGCTTTCCAGGCCGTAGGTTTCGCGCACATGCTCGCGCCACCACTCGTTGACCTGGTTGACCAGCGCATGACCGATCTGCGCCGCCTCCTCCTGACCATGGGCGCGACGTAGCCAGACGAATGTGGAGTCGGTATCGCCATAGATCACCGCATGGCCCTGCGCTTCGATCAAGTGGCGGGTGCGCAGCATGATTTCGTGGCCGCGAAGAGTGATCGATGAGGCCAGGCGCGTATCGAAAAACCGGCAACCGCTGGAGCCAAGCACGCCGTAGAAGGCGTTCATGATGATCTTCAGCGCTTGCGACAACGGCGCGTTGTGCTCACGTTTGGCAGTCTCGCGCCCCTCAGCCACTCGCGACACAATCGACGGCAGGCAATGGCGGGTGCGCGAAAAGCGTGCACCACGAAAGCCCGGTACCGAATCGGCATCGTCCGGGTGCTGCAAGCCTTCGATCAGCCCCACCGGATCAATCAGGAACGTACGGATGATCGACGGATAAAGGCTCTTGTAGTCGAGCACCAGCACCGATTCATACAGGCCCGGTTGCGAATCCATGACGAACCCGCCGGGGCTGGCCTGAGGCGGATGGGTGCCGAGGTTCGGCGCGACGAAGCCCTGACGGTGCATCAGCGGCATGTACAAATGCGTGAACGCGGCCACCGAGCCACCGCTGCGATCCGCCGGCAGACCGGTGACACTGGCACGTTCGAGGAGAAACGTCAGCAGCTCGGTCTTGGCGAAGATCCGCGTGACCAGTTCGCAGTCCTTGAGGTTGTATTTGGCCAGCGCCGGTTTGTCCTCGGCGAACATGCGATTGATCTCGTCCATGCGCTGATACGGGTTGTCGATGGCCTTGCCCTCGCCAAGCAACGTCTGCGCGACGTTTTCCAGGCTGAACGAGGGGAAGCTCCAGGTCGCCGAACGCAGCGACTCGATACCGTCGATGATCAGCCGCCCCGCGGCGGAAGCGAAATAGTGATTGCGGCTGCCGTGCTCGCGCCACTGCATTTCTTCACCGCCGCGACCGATTTTCAGCGGCACGCCGAGGCGCCGCGCGTGTTCGTGGAGAATGCGCAAGTCAAACTGCACAACGTTCCAGCCGATGATCGCGTCGGGGTCGTGGCGGGCAAACCACTCGTTGAGTTTCTTCAGGATAAGAGTGCGCGAATCGCAATATTCGAGATCGAAATCAACAATGCTGTCATCGCCGTTCGGCGCGCCGAGCATGTATACCTGACGTTCGCCACAACCTTCCAGTGCGATGGAATACAGCTCGCCGGTCTCGGTGGTTTCGATATCGAGCGAGACCAGGCGCAGTTTCGGTCGATAATCGGGGTCGGGCTTGAGGTGGGCGTTGATCAGCACGCCGTCGGCGTCCGGCGTACCGCTGAACCGCACGGGTGCGGTAATGAAGCGCTCCATCAGATAGCGCTCCGGCGGGCGCACATCGGCCTCGAAGACATCGACCCCGACGCGGTTCAGCGCGGTTTCCAGGCGCATCAACTGACCGTGCTGCTGGCAATACAGACCGAGCACCGGACGATGCTCGAAATCCAGCAAAGCCAACGGCCGCAGTTCGACGTTCTTTTCGTCGTGCAGCAGACGTTCGACCGCTTCACGCTGTTCGGCGGGGATGAACGCCACCGAAGGCTGGTGCGGCAAGCGCACACGGCGCGGCCCGGCGTCGGTCGCCAGCCAGAATTCGACTTCGGTGCCGGCCGGCGTATCACGCCAGTGCCGGGTCAGGACGAAGCCCTGCGGTAAATCCACCACTGCAACCTCGGGAACTGAATCAGACCGGCATTCTACGCGGCATTACCGGTTATGCCCTCATCCACTGTGGCGAGGGAGCTTGCTCCCGCCCGGCTGCGAAGCAGTCGTAAAAAACGGCCCACGCAGCGCGCCAGACTGACGAGCCCGAAATCAGCGGGAGCAAGCTCCCTCGCCACAGGGATATTTAGCGAAAATGGCGTTTTTTGCGTGTTATCTGCCGCTTTGCGGCCTTGCCCTGCCGCGCAGGGTCTACGATGCTTGATTAACAACGACAACACCTGAGTAACCGCCATGAAGACCGTCGCCCAACTGCTCAAGCTCAAAGACCAGAAAAATCAGGAAGTGCACCAGATCAAACCCGATCACATGGTGCTCGAAGCGCTGATGAAAATGGCCGAGAAAAACGTCGGCGCCCTGCTGGTGGTGGAAGACGACAATGTGGTCGGCATCATCAGCGAGCGCGATTACGCACGCAAACTGGTGCTGCACGGGCGCTCTTCGGTCGGTACACCCGTGCGCGACATCATGGTCAAGGATGTGATCACGGTGGACACCAAACAAACCGTCGACACCTGCCTGGGCATCATGTCCGACCGCCGCCTGCGCCACTTGCCGGTGGTTGAGGACGGCAAACTGATCGGCTTGCTGTCGATCGGCGACCTGGTCAAGGAAGCCATTGCCGAACAGGCCGAGCTGATCAAACAGCTGGAGCAGTACATTCGCGGGGAATAATCGACCAGACACCACAGCCCCCTTGTAGGAGTGAGCCTGCTCGCGATAGCGGTCTGTCAGCTAGAAATACAGTTGGCTGACAGACCGCTATCGCGAGCAGGCTCACTCCTACAGGGGGTGCTTTGTCAGCCTTGAGACGGCCAATGCCGCTCAAACACCGGCGCCAGCACCGGGTGGCGGTCAATCCTCTGCAACCACGCATAAAACCCCGGCCGGGTCTGGCGCAAGTGTTCACGACTGCCAGCCCAACGGCTCACCACTGCCGCCAGCACATCCAGCGCGCCCGGCGTTTCATCGTCCAGGTACAGCTCGCCGGAAAACTGGTCGGCAAACACCTCCCAACTGAAGTGCAGACGCTGACGCGTGCCGGCGATCAAGTTCTGCCGTGCGCTCTCGTCCGCCGTCATCAGCCAACGCTCGGGGTAGTCGATGATGCCGATGGCCGCGTAGCAATTGCTGACGATATACGCGAGGCCGCGAATCGCCTGATCGCGATCAGGCGCCTTGGCCGGCAGCAGACCGGACTTGGGAAACGTCAGGCCCAGATGAATCAGGATCGCCGCGCTCTCGGTCAGGGCACTGCCGTCGGGCAGTTGCAAAGTCGGGATCTGTTTCAGCGGATTGAGTTTGCCCAGCGCCTCGGCGGCCTCCGCGCTGGCTTCGGTGTCGATGAAACGATAGGCAATCTGGCACAACTCCAAGGCTGCCTCGATGGCAGCTGCGCCGGAATTTTTATGCCCGTAGAGCTGGTACATGTCCGTTCCCCCTAAAAGGCCATGGCAACAGGGTAGATGGCTGGCCGGCCTGATGTAGAAAATTCTGCCGATGTATCGCGTTTGGCACGTTTTTCCCATGCACTGCCGACTTGCGAATTCAATCCTCGCAAAACAGCGCTGGCGGTGCCCATCCCGCACCAAGAGCATTCATCGAACGCTATCCGCGTTCTTGTAAGGTGCGATACCGAGCCAAAAGTTCGTGTATCCGAGCTGGCAACAAGGAGTTCACCGCGTGAATCTTCAAACGCTGCGCCGCCCAATCGACACCACTCATATTCATCACCAGGCTCGAGTTCATCTGAACATCATCGGACTGGCGCACTTCTCCTTTATTACCTGAACCCATACGCACACCGAATGTGCTTGGCGATCAATATTCGCCGAGCGCAGCGTGCTATTTAGTTTTTAAATATGACTTTGCATTAACAACCTGAAAGCGGATTGTCGAACAATAAGTTTCGAAGTTTAAAAGTTGCACCAAAAATGAACCCGCCACTGTGACGCAGTTCGCTGTTGGCATTCAACTCACTCAAACAAAAACAAGGAACATGCCCTGTGAGCCACTAATACATTGACCCGCACCAAATCGATCCGCCGCGCACCATCGCGCGCTAAGCCTGATCGCAGAGCAGGCGCTCTATCCCGCTGATTTGCGCGATACAGCGCTCACCCTGTCTCGCACTCGAAAAAGCCCTCTTGCGAGGACTGAAGGCCCCGTGTGCGCTACAGGCAAGCCATACTCAGCGGGGAACTTATATAAATGCGACATCGGTAACCCGAAGATAATTAGCCTTACGCAGCTCTGCAAGTTTTGGCACATCCGTTGCAAAGTGTAACAGGCGAGAGACATACAGAACGTCTCTAACAACAGCCAGGGAAAGGGTAATGAACAATCAGAATAGCTGGCGCTGAGCCAGTAAGTTTGTCCGAGCCTGCATAAACAGATAGTCAAACTATCGGCTCGCGCACACCTTGAAGAAAGTTGCACCCAAACACTCGAACATTCGCCATATGTTCGGACGGCACTTTATTGCCCTTCATCTGACCCGAGGGAGCTTTAATGAACGATGCGGTAAAGCACAAAACCCTGCCGGGACCGTTGCGGGAAGCGCCGATCCCGCCGCCAACGGGCAGGCCGGCGTTTACAGCCAACACTTCACGACCCGGCGGGTTGAACAAACCACAGATGGTGCTGCTGATTGCCGTGTCGGCGCTGATACACGGCGGCGCGTGGTGGTTCTTTCATCAGGCGCGGCCGGAGCCGCTGCCTACGCCGCCCGAGATTCCGGAAATGACCGTCGAGCTGACCAGCCCGACGCCTCCGGCACCGCCGACACCGGAACCACCACCGCCGCCCCCGCCTCCACCGCCGCCGGAACCCGAGCAGCCGGTGGAGGACGAGGACGCGGTCAAGCCGCCACCTAAACCGGTGGAAAAACCCAAGCCGATCGAGAAACCGAAACCGGTCGAGAAGCCAAAACCAGTGAAAAAAGTCGAGCCGCCGAAAGCGCCACCCGCCCCGGCACAACCGGCCGCCCCTGCTGCGCCGAGCACACCGAGTGCACCGCCGGCGCCGGCTGCTGCGCCCGGTCCGGTCAAGGAATCGGCAGCGATTTCCGGCCTCGCCAGCCTCGGCAACCCGCCGCCGGAATACCCGTCGCTGGCGCTGCGACGTAACTGGGAAGGCAGCGTGGTGCTGCGCATTCAAGTGCTGGCCAACGGGCGTGCCGGTGCGGTGACGGTGACCAAGTCCAGCGGCAAGCCGCAACTGGATGAGGCGGCCGTCGCGGCGGTGAAGAACTGGAAGTTCATTCCGGCCAAGCGCGGCGACACGCCGATCGACGGCTTCGCCACCCAGACCATCGATTTCAAATTGCCGCAATGACGGCGCAACCGACTCATTACTGATTAAAGCAAGCGAGGTGTAGCCATGAACGATTCACTGTCTTCGATGATTGTCCCCGGTGTGCTCTGGGGCCTGGTGCTGTTTTCTGTGGTCAGTTGGGCGATTCTGCTGGTCAAGTCGGCCCAGTACCTGCGCCAGAAAGCGCAGAACAAGCAGTTCACCAAAGCCTTCTGGAGTGCCCCCGACCTGCTCACCGCCGCCGAACACGCCAGCCAGTATCCCGGCTCGCTGGCGCGCATCGCCAGCAGCGGGTTCGAAGCCTTGCTGGTCGAAGATTCGCCGCGCACCACCCAGCAACTGGCACACACCATCAACCGCTCCGACAGGCTGGAACGCAACCTGCGCCAGCAGATCCAGAAGGAGCGCCGTTCGCTGGAAAACGGCCAGGCGATCCTCGCCAGTATCGGCAGCACCGCGCCGTTCATTGGTCTGTTCGGCACCGTGTGGGGAATCATGGAAGCCCTGCAAAGCATCGGCGAAACCGGCTCGGCCAGCCTTGAAGCAGTCGCCGGCCCCATCGGCCACGCGCTGATCGCTACAGGCGTGGGCATTGCCGTCGCGGTGCCGGCGGTGCTGATTTACAACTTCTTCCTGCGCCGGCTGAAACTCGCCTCGGCCGACATGGATGACTTCGCCCACGACTTCGACGCCCTCGCCTCGCGCAGTGCGTTTTCCATCAGCCGCCAGGCCATCGCCAGCAAAAGCACCAACGCCGTGCGGGAGGCCAGCTGATGTCGTTCTCCACTCAAGACAGCGATGAAGTGCTCAGCGAAATGAACGTCACGCCGCTGGTCGATGTGATGCTCGTGCTGCTGGTGGTGTTCATCGTCACCGCGCCGCTGATGACCAACGCGATCAAGGTCAATCTGCCAAAAACTGATGCCGTCGCACCCGCCGAGAAGAAAGACCCGGTGGTGGTCAGCGTTGATCAGGACGGCAAGTTCTATCTGGCCAAGACCGAACTGGCACCGGAATCCCTCGAGGCCAGCCTCAGGGAGGTCAAGGCCAAAGACGCCGAGGTGCGCGTGCAGTTGCAGGCCGACGCCGCCGTCAATTACGGCCAGGTGGCCAAGGCCATGGCGTCCATCGAACGCTCGGGCATCAGCAAGATTTCGGTGATGACCACCCACTGAGTGCGGTGCCGGGCGGCTGTTGAAAGCAGCCACCCGGCACCGCTGAAAAGAATCCCGTCGCACCCGGCCGACCGAAAAAACGCCACGCGTCTTCGGAGGGGATCGGCTTGCTTGAAGAAAGTGGTTTTCCGCACGCGGTATCACCGGAAGCGGAGCAATGAGCGGCTCACAAGGCCAATTCGATAACGTCTGATAATCGGAAATAACCATGCTGATGAACACTCCACGCTTCACGCTCAAACCTTTGGTGGCAACGATGTCTCGCCACCGTTTTGTTCCGCTGTATCTGGTGGCCATGGGGATGGGCGCCGGGACCGTGCAAGCGGCCGAGGACGACAACAGCAGCGTGCCGGCAGCCGCTGTCGTGGCGGCGCCGACCACGCAACTGCAACGGGTCGAAGTGACCGGTTCGGCGATTCGCCGGGTCGATGCGGAAACGGCGGTGCCGATCACCATTCTCAAGGCCGACGAGCTACGCAAACAGGGCGTGACCACCACCGCCGAGCTGGTCCAGCGCATCACCGGCAGCCAGTCGATCAATAACAGCGCCGGCTCGGTCGGTGCGGCCACGGGCGGTGCGTCGTTTGCCGACATGCGCGGCATCGGCGCGAACAAGACGCTGGTGCTGCTCAACGGTCGGCGCCTGGCCAACAACGCTTTGTCGGGCACCAACTCGGCGGGCGGCGCGGTGGATCTGAACATGATCCCGTTTGCCGCCATCGAGCGTGTCGAAGTGCTGCGCGACGGCGCCTCGGCCCTGTACGGCACCGACGCCATCGGCGGCGTGATCAACTTCATCACCAAAAAATCCCTGACCGATGGCGCGTTGACCCTCGGCGGCGAAACCCCGACCCACAGCGGCGGCGGTGCGACCAAGGACATGAGCGCGAGTTGGGGCTACGGCGATCTGGAAGAAGACCGCTTCAACGTCCTCGGCGTGTTCAACTACAACAAGCAGCAGAACCTCGACGCCAACGACCGCTCGTTCGCCAATGACTACTCGCCCGGTCGTGGTCTCGATCAGACCTCCGGCACCGCGTTCCCCGGCAACTACAGCCAGAACGGCAACGCCACCAACCCGTTGGCCAACAGCAATTGCAACGGTCCCAACCTGATCGGCCGCGACGGTTTGTGCCGCTTCAGCACCCGTGAATACATCGACCTGGTGCCGCAGACCGAGAAGACCTCGTTCTTCGGCAAGACCACCGGCAAGCTGGGCGACGACCACAACGTCAACCTCGAATATTTCTGGTCGCGCAACAACAACGCCACCGCCGTCGGCCCGGCGCCACTGACCGGTCTGAGCCTGGATTCCTCATCGCCCTACTACCCCGGCAACGGCATCACCCCGGCGCCAACCGATTTCGCCCTCGACCCAACGCAACCAGTCGACGTCAACTGGCGCGAGACTGCCGCAGGTCCGCGCGAATCCAAAGACCAGAACACCAGCCAGCGTTTTCTGTTGAGCTTCGACGGTCTGGTCGGCGGCTGGGATTACAACCTCGGCGCCTCGTATAACCAGAATAAAATCGTCTCCAGCGTCACCAGCGGTTATGTCAGCGATCAAGCGATGATCGACGGTCTGGCCAGTGGTTTGCTCAACCCGTTCGGCCCACAAACTGCCGCGGGTCAGCAGTACATCGACGCCGCTGCGTACCACGGCGCCTATACCACCGCCGTGGGCCGCGTCGCCGGTTTCGATGGCCGGGTCAGCCGTGAAATCGGTGACTGGTTCGGCGCAGGCCCGGCCGGTCTGGCCTTGGGCGGCGAGTACCGCAAAGAGAAATTCCATCAGGACTTCGAGGCGTTTGCCGGCGACATCCAGAGCCTGGGCATCGACCCGGCGGGCAGCGTCGAAGGCGACCGTAGCGTCAAAGCCGCCTATGCCGAAATCAACGTGCCGGTGCTCGACAGCCTCGAGTTGTCCGCCGCCGTGCGCCACGACAAATACAGCGACTTCGGCAGCACCACCAACCCGAAATACTCGTTCCGTTATCAGCCGCTCAAAGAGCTGGTGGTGCGCGGCGCCTACAGCGAAGGCTTCCGTGCGCCATCGCTGTACGAGCTGTATTCGCCGCGCAGCATCACTTACACCCAGGGCTACTACAACGATCCGGTGCTGTGTACCGGCGGCGTGGTGCAACCGGGCGGCAACGGTGGTCGCGATTGCGGTCAGCAGTTCCTCAACCAGATTGGCGGCAACGAGGATCTGGCCCCGGAGAAAGCGCGCAACGTGACCCTGGGCTTCGTCTATCAACCGATCAGCAACCTCTCGGTAGGTCTGGACTTCTGGTGGATTCACATCTCCAACCAGATTCAGCCGTTCCCGGAATCCACCGTGTTCGATCAGGCCGGCTCTTATCAGGATCGCTTCGTGCGCAACGCCGACGGCACGCTCAACTACA
Organism: Pseudomonas sp. SWRI99; assembly: GCF_014270125.1. NCBI lineage: Bacteria > Pseudomonadati > Pseudomonadota > Gammaproteobacteria > Pseudomonadales > Pseudomonadaceae > Pseudomonas > Pseudomonas sp. SWRI99. The sequence goes on from NZ_JABWQR010000037.1 coordinate 41,267, forward strand.
TCGTCACCGGCAACGCCAACCTCGGCATCGTCGAAACCAACGGTGTCGACGTGTCGCTCGACTATCGCTTCCCGAACACGCCGTACGGTCAGTTCGGCCTGGGCCTGCAAGGCACCTATGTTGACGAGTACGACTTCCAGAGCACCATCAAGGGACCGTTCACTGACAAGGTTGGCGATTTCCAGGGTGACGGCGTGATCGCGCGCTGGAAGCACAACCTCACCGGCAGCTGGAGCTTTGGCGCGGCGCGGGCAGCGCTGACCAACCGTTTCACCACCGGTTACAACGACTACGACCGCGAAACTCATGCGCGCGTGGCGTCGTATTCGGTGTGGGACCTGTCGGCCGGCTACACCTTCAACAAGGTGCTGGATGTCGATGCCGGGATGAAAAACGTGTTCGACCGCAACCCGCCGTTTTCCAACCAGGCCTACAACTTCCAGAGCGGTTATGACCCGCGCTACACCGACCCGCTGGGCCGGACCTTGTTTGCGCGCATGACGTATCACTTCTAACGGCACAAAACACCGCAACACCGGATGAATGCAAACCTTTGTGGCGAGGGAGCTAGCTCCCGCTTGAGTGCGCAGCACTCACAAGGAATCTGCATGGTCAAGCTGATTTTGGGGGCCGCTTCGCAGCCCAGCGGGAGCAAGCTCCCTCGCCACAGTTTTCAGCGTTGCTAGTGAGTTTTCGGGCTTAGAGGAAAAACTTCATGAGATTCATGCGCAACATGGCTGGCTTGCTACTCGGCAGTGCGCTGCTCTGCGCCGGCACCCCAGCGCTGGCCGCCGGCAGTCATGCGCTGACGGTCTACGGCGAGGCGCCGAAGTATCCGGCCGGCTTCAAGCATTTCGATTTCGTCAATCCCGACGCCCCCAAAGGCGGTTCGCTCAGCCGTGCTTCGATGGAAATCGGCCAGTACAACTACATCACCCCGTATGCCGATCAAGGCATTTCCGTGGTGCAGGTCAATGACTGGGTGTACGCGCCACTGGCGTTCCGTTCGCTCGATGAGCCCTATACGGTTTACGCGCTGGTCGCGCAGCAGATCGAGCGCGACCCCGAAGGTTTGTGGGTGCGTTTCACCCTTAACCCCAAGGCACGCTTCGCCGACGGCACGCCGATCACCGCCGAAGACGTGCGTTACACCTTCAACCTGCTGATGACCAAGGGCAGCTTGAGTTATCGCCAGCAATACGCCGACGTGCAAGACGTCTTGATCGAAGGTCCGCGCCAGGTGCGCTTCACCTTCAAGAACAACCTCAATCGCACCCTGGCGCTGGATCTGGCGACGATGCGTGTGTTGCCCGAGCACTGGTGGAAAACCCGCGACTTCGCCGATGGCGGCGGTTTCGAGCCACCGCTGGGCAGCGGCCCGTATCGGGTGAGCAAGGTCGACGCCGGGCGCAGCATCAGTTTTCAGCGTGACCCGGACTGGTGGGGCAAGGACTTGCCGGTCAGTCGCGGCCTGTACAACTTCGACAGCCTGACGGTGAATTTCTACGGCGACACCGACGTCGCCCGTCAGTTGTTGCAGGCTGGTGCGTTCGATTACAACCGTGAGTTTTCGTCCTCGGGTTACGTCGTTGGCTACGACAGCCCGGCCCTGCGCGACGGGCGCCTGCAAAAAGCCATTCTGGCACCGGAAAAACCTACCGCTGCCCAAGGCTTTGTATTCAACCTGCAGAACCCGATCTTCCAGGATCGCCGGGTGCGCCAGGCGATCAGCCTGCTGTGGGATTTCGAGTGGACCAACAAGCAGATGATGCGCGGCTTTTACGTGCGCCAGAACAGCTTTTGGCCCAAGAGCGAAATGGCCGCCAGCGCCCTGCCCGACGCCGAAGAACTGAAGATCCTCGAACCGCTGCGCGGCAAGGTGCCCGACGAAGTGTTCACCACGGTGTATGAGGCGCCGAAAACCGATGGCAGCGGCTACATCCGCGACAAGCAACTGCAAGCGCTGAAGCTGCTCGCCGAGGCTGGCTGGACGGCGAAAAACAATCACTTGGTCAACGCCGCCGGCGAGCCGCTGGAGTTCACTTTTCTCGACGGCCAGGGTGGCTTCGATCGCATGCTGCTGCCGTTCAAACGCACCCTCGCGCAGATCGGCATCACGCTCAATTTGCGTCGCATTGACTCGGCGCAGTACATCAACCGCCTCAACGCTCGCGACTACGACATGATCGTCTGCGCTTTCCCGCGCAGTGGCGATCCGATCGTTTCCCCGGGCCGCGAGTTGTACAGCCTGTACGCCTCGCAAAGTGCCACGCAAGTCGGCAGTTCGAACGCGATGGTGCTGGCCGATCCGGCGGTCGATCAACTGATCGACGGGCTGGTCCAGGCCAACAGCCGCGAGGCCATGGTGCATTACGCCCGTGCGCTCGATCGGGTGCTGCAATGGGGTTACTACATGATTCCCAACTACTACTCCAAAGGCACGCCGACGGTGTATCAGAACCGCTTCGGCATGCCCGCCGTGCAGCCGGCCTATGACGAAGGCCTCAACACGTGGTGGGAAGTCTCGGCCAAGCCGCTGACGACTCAGCAGATGAGCACTCAACTCGCGGGGGGCCAATGACATGCTGCGTTATCTGAGCCGCCGTTTGCTGCTGATCATCCCGACGCTGTTGTGCATTCTGGTGGTGAATTTTCTGATCGTACAAGCCGCGCCCGGCGGGCCGGTGGAACAAGCCATCGCGCGCCTGCAAGGCTTCGGCGGGCACAGCATGGGCGGCGGTGGCGAGGTCGCCGCGACTGGCGGCGCCGGGCGCAGCAGCCGTGGTCTGGACCCGGCGCTGATCGAGGAAATAAAACACCATTACGGCTTCGACAAACCGCTGCACGAACGCCTGTGGCTGATGCTGAAAAACTACGCGCAGCTGGATCTGGGCAGCAGCTTCTTTCGCGGCGCCAAGGTCACTGACCTGATCGTGCAGAAGCTGCCGGTGTCGCTGTCACTGGGCTTGTGGGCGACGTTGATCACCTACCTGATTTCGATCCCGCTGGGCATTCGCAAAGCGATCAGGAACGGCAGCGCCTTCGACGTCTGGAGCAGCACGGCGATCATCATCGGCTACGCCCTGCCAGCGTTTCTCTTCGCGATCCTGTTGATCGTGGTGTTCGCCGGCGGCAGCTACGTCAACTGGTTTCCGGTGCAGGGGCTGGTCTCGGACGATTTCGCCACATTGAGCACATTGGGCAAGGTCGGCGACTACCTCTGGCACCTGGTGTTGCCGGTCACAGCGCTGGTGATCGGCGGTTTTGCCACGCTGACGATCCTGACCAAGAACAGCTTTCTCAACGAGATCAGCCGCCAGTACGTAATCACGGCGCGGGCCAAGGGCCTGACCGAACGCCGCGTGCTTTACGGCCATGTGTTCCGCAACGCGATGCTGTTGGTAGTGGCCGGGGTGCCGTCAGCGCTGATCGAAGTGTTTTTCGCCGGCTCCCTGCTGATTGAAACCGTCTTCAATCTCGATGGCCTCGGGCGCATGAGCTACGAAGCAGCGGTGTCACGCGATTACCCGGTGGTGTTCGGCGCGCTGTTTCTGTTCACCCTGTTCGGCCTGCTGATCAAGCTGATCGGCGACCTCTGCTACACCCTGCTCGACCCGCGCATCGATTTCTCGGCGAGGACTGCCTGATGTTCACACTGTCTCCACTGGGTCAGCGCCGCGTGGCGCAATTCAAGGCCAACCGCCGTGGGCGCTGGTCGTTGCGGCTGTTTATCGGTCTGTGCCTGATCTGCCTGGGCGGTGAGCTGATCGCCAACGACAAGCCGCTGGTGATCCGCTACCACGATGCCTTTTACTTTCCGATCCTCAGCGATTACCTGGAAACCGATTTCGGCGGCGAGCTGCCGTTTCAGCCTGACTACGCCAGCAGTTACGTGCACAAGCTGATCGAGGATCAGGGCGGCTGGATGCTGTTTCCGCCGATCCCGTTCAGCTACGACACGGTCAACTATGACCTCACTGAACCGGCGCCGAGTCCGCCGTCATCGAGCAATTGGCTGGGCACCGATGATCAGGCGCGGGATGTGTTGGCGCGGGTGATTTTCGGCACACGGATTTCGATTCTGTTTGCGCTGATCCTCACCGCCATCAGCGCATTGATTGGCGTCGTTGCCGGGGCGTTGCAGGGTTACTACGGTGGCTGGGTCGACTTGATAGGGCAACGCGTACTGGAAATCTGGTCGGGGCTGCCGGTGCTGTACCTGCTGATCATTTTGTCCGGGTTCGTCTCGCCGAGTTTTTGGTGGTTGTTGGGGATCATGGCGCTGTTCTCGTGGCTGGCGCTGGTCGATGTGGTGCGCGCCGAGTTTCTCCGTGGGCGCAATCTGGAGTACGTAAAAGCCGCGCGGGCGCTGGGCCTGAGCGACAGCGAACTGATGCGTCGGCACATTCTGCCCAACGCGATGACCTCTACCCTCACCTACCTGCCGTTCATTCTCACCGGCGCCATCGCCACGCTGACCGCGCTGGATTTTCTCGGCTTCGGCATGCCCGCCGGCACCGCGTCGCTGGGCGAGCTGATCGGCCAGGCCAAGCGTAACCTGCAAGCGCCGTGGCTGGGACTGACAGCGTTTTTTTCCCTGGCGCTGATTCTGTCCTTGCTGGTTTTCATGGGTGAGGCCTGCCGCGATGCATTCGATCCCCGATCCTGATCCCCGGAGCTGAGATGAACGACAATCTGATCGAAATTCGCGACCTGCGTGTGGCCTTCGCCGGGCAGGCAGTGGTCCACGGTTTGAACCTCGACATTCGCCGTGGCGAGTGCCTGGCGCTGGTCGGCGAGTCCGGCTCGGGCAAGTCGGTGACGGCGCATTCGATCCTGCGTCTGCTGCCAGGCAACAGCGTTAGCAGCAGCGGCGCAATCCGCTACAACGGGGTCGACTTGCTGCACGCCAGCGAACAGCACATGCGCGGCTTGCGTGGCAACCGCATTGCGATGATTTTCCAGGAGCCGATGACCTCGCTGAATCCGCTGCACACGGTGGAAAAACAAGTCAGCGAAGTGCTGGAAGTCCACAAGGGTCTGAAGGGCCGCGCTGCCCGCGCGCGCACCTTGGAGCTGCTGGAACTGGTTGGTATTCGCCAGCCGTTGCAGCGACTCAAAGCCTATCCCCATCAACTCTCCGGCGGCCAGCGACAACGGGTGATGATCGCCATGGCGCTGGCCAACGAACCGGAGTTGCTGATCGCCGATGAGCCGACCACGGCGCTGGACGTGACGGTGCAGCAGAAAATTCTCGAACTGCTGATCGAGCTGCAGCAACGCCTTGGGATGTCGCTGTTGCTGATCAGCCACGACCTCAATCTGGTGCGGCGAATCGCTCAGCGCGTGTGCGTGATGCGTCAGGGCGAGATTGTCGAGCAGGCCGATTGCGAGACGCTGTTCCGAGCGCCGCAACACCCCTACAGCCGCTTGTTGATCGAGGCTGAACCGAGCGGCGCGCCGGTACCCAGTGAGTACGATCACAACCTGCTGGAAGTCGATGATTTGAAGGTGTGGTTTCCATTGCCGAAAAACCTGTTCAGCCGCAAACAGGATTACATCAAAGCCGTGGACGGTGTCAGTTTCACCCTGCAACGCGGCAAGACGCTGGGCATTGTTGGCGAGTCCGGTTCGGGCAAGTCGACGCTGGGTCAGGCGATCCTGCGGCTGGTCGAATCGCAGGGCAATATCCGCTTCGGCAACAAGCAGTTGAGCCTGTTTAATCAGCGTCTGATGCGCCCGTTGCGGCGGCAGATTCAAGTGGTGTTTCAGGACCCGTTCGGCAGCCTCAGCCCGCGCATGTCGGTGCAGCAGATCATCGCCGAAGGCCTGCTGACCCATGGCATCGGCAGCGAGGCCGAGCGTGAGGCGGCGGTGATTCGCGTGCTCGGTGAAGTCGGTCTCGATCCGCAGAGCCGCCATCGTTATCCCCACGAGTTTTCCGGCGGCCAGCGCCAGCGCATTTCCATCGCCCGCGCGCTGGTGCTGGAACCTTCGCTGATCCTGCTCGACGAACCGACTTCGGCGCTGGATCGCACGGTGCAGAAACAGGTGGTGGAGTTGCTGCGGCAATTGCAGATCAAGCATGGGCTGACCTATTTGTTCATCAGCCATGACTTGGCGGTGGTGCATGCGCTGGCGCATGACTTGCTGGTGATCAAGGATGGCAAGGTGGTTGAGCAGGGTTCGTCGCGGGAGATTTTCGCTGCGCCACAACACCCCTACACCCAGGAACTGCTCAACGCCTCGGGCCTCAAGCCACACACAACCCCTTGTAGGAGTGAGCCTGCTCGCGATAGCGGTATGCCTGTGACATAAATGCTGGCTGACACGACGCTATCGCGAGCAGGCTCACTCCTACAGGGGGATCGGTGGTGTCTGGAATTTATTTTCCCGGCCCTGCATCCAATCGCCTCCGCCACGGGTAGTCCCTGTAACAGCCCACTCCCGGGTTGTCAGTGACCTAGCCTTTTTCGGAGAAACATCGGATGAACATCACCCAGTTGATTGGCCTCACCGGTTTGCTCGCCATGACCTCGACGACTTTTGCGCAAAGCAGTTATCCCGACGCGATCAAGGTGCCGGACGGGCACAAGGTTGCGCTGGAAACCACCGGGGTCGGCGAGATCACGTATGAATGCCGCGACAAGCCCAATGCCGCCGGCCAGACCGAGTGGACGTTTGTCGGCCCCAAAGCGGTGCTCAATGATCGCAGCGGCAAGCAGGTCGGCACCTACTTCGGCCCTCCCGCCACCTGGCAGGCCAAAGACGGTTCGAAGGTCACCGGCACGCAATTGGCCGTGGCACCGTCGACGCCCGGCAACCTGCCCTACCAGTTGGTCAAGGCCAATCCCGCCGAGGGCAAAGGCGCGATGACCGGAGTGAGTTACATCCAGCGTGTCGCGCTCAAGGGCGGTGTGGCCCCGGCCAGCGAATGCACGGTGGCGAACAAGGGCAAGCAGGAAGTGGTGAAATATCAGGCCGATTATATTTTCTGGGCGGCTAGCTGATCGTCGGGCACACAGCAAATCCCCTGTAGGAGTGAGCCTGCTCGCGATAGCGGTGTGTCAGCCGACATATTGTTCACTGACACACCGCCATCGCGAGCAGGCTCACTCCTACAAGGGGAACTGTGTGGTTTTGAAGAATGTGAGCTAGATTGCACGCCATGCCCTTACCCGATTCCATGTTCGATTACGAAGCCCGCCTCAAAGCCTGTGCCCGGGGCGAGCGTGCGGCCCTGCGCGATTTGTATGTGCAGGAAGGTGCGCGGCTGCTCGGTGTCGCCAGGCGGCTGGTGCGCGATACGGCGCTGGCGGAGGACATCGTGCAGGAAGCCTTCATCAAGATCTGGAACGGCGCCGCCGGGTTCGACCCCGCGCGCGGTTCGGCGCGGGGCTGGATGTTCAGCGTGACCCGGCACCTGGCCTTGAACCAGCTGCGCAATCAGGCTCGGGAAATGCCGCTGCGCGAAGAACATCAAGCAGCGGCGCCTGACGAGGCCTTCGACGCCCATTCGGCGCGCATTCATCGCTGTCTGGAGCAACTGGAACCGCAACGACGCACTTGCATCCTTCACGCTTACGTCGACGGTTACAGCCACGCGCAGATTTCCGCGCGCCTCGACACGCCGCTGGGCACCGTCAAAGCGTGGATCAAGCGCAGCCTCAACGCCTTGCGGGAGTGCATGGGATGACCAGCGAATCAGCGCAGGAACGGGATGAACTGGCCGGCGAATATGTGCTCGGCACGTTGTCGTTCGAGCAGCGGGTCGAGGTGCAACGCCGCTTGCCCAATGAGCCCGAACTGCGTGCGGCGGTCGACGCGTGGGAGCGGCGTTTGCTGGAGTTGACCGATCTGGCCGAACCTCAGCAACCGTCGGCGCAGCTGTGGCCGCGCATCGAGCGCAGTCTCGAACGGCTGACGGTTAAAGAACCGCTGACTTCGTGGTGGAACCTGCTGCCGCTGTGGCGCGGTTTGAGTGCTGCCGGTCTGGCCGCAACTTTGATTCTCGGCACGATTCTGCTGACCCAGACCACGCCGAAACCGAGTTATCTGGTGGTGTTGGTCGCGCCGCAGGACAAGGCGCCGGGCTGGGTGATTCAGGCGAGCAATACGCGCGAGATCCAGTTGATTCCGCTGGGGGTGGTCGAGGTGCCGGCTGACAAGGCGCTGGAATTCTGGACCAAGGCTGACGGCTGGTCGGGACCGGTGTCATTGGGGCTGGTCAAACCGGGGCAGGCCTTGTCGGTGCCGCTGGACAAGTTACCGCCGCTGCAACCGAATCAATTGTTTGAGCTGACGCTGGAAGGCGCCAATGGCTCGCCAATCGGCAAACCGACCGGACCGATTCAGGCGATCGGGCGTGCGGTGAAAGTCCTCTAAGGCTCTAATACACGGTTGCCAGCAACCATCATCGCCGTCGATGTTCACCATCATGGCAATGAAGTTCTCATAAAAAAATCCGGGCGTAACATCGGCTCCATACCAACCAACAACACCCCGGAGCACACCCTCATGAAACGCCAGACTCTTCTCAGCATCGCCTTCTCGGTTTTCGCAGTAAACGCTTTCGCCGCCACCCCGGCGCACACGCTGGTCGCCGAAGGCGGCTCGGACAAGCTGATCGAAAGCCGTCTGGCTGAAGGTGGCTCGGATCGTCTGATCGAACGCCGCGTGGCCGAAGGTGGTTCGGATCGTCTGATCGAACGCCGCGTGGCCGAAGGTGGCTCGGATCGTCTGATTGAACGCCGCGTAGCCGAAGGTGGCTCGGATCGTCTGATTGAACGCCGCGTAGCCGAAGGTGGCTCGGATCGTCTGATCGAACGCCGCGTGGCCGAGGGTGGCTCGGATCGTCTGATCGAACGCCGCGTGGCTGAAGGCGGTTCGGATCGTCTGATTGAACGTCGCGTGGCCTGATGCACGACTGCAAGCGCAACACCCCAGAGAAACCCGGCTCCCGCAGCCGGGTTTTTTATGTCCGCAGGATCAGCCGGCCTTGGCCATGCACCGCTTGTAGCGCTCGTCCACGCGTTTGGCGAACCACGCTGTCGTGAGTTTTCGGGTGATTTTCGGGCTCTGCAGCACGATTCCCGGCAATACCGCGCGCGGTAACGGCTTGCCTTCGGCTCGCTCCGCCAGTTCGAACACGCGCTGATAGAGCTTGGTCTCTTCGAACTCCAGCGTTTTGCCCTTCTCCAGTTGATCGCGAATCGTCGGGTTGCGCATGCCCAGCGACTTGCCGAGGGTGCGCACTGCCAGTTCGGTGCTGCCGGGCATGATTGAATCGTAGCGAATCAAATCACCGTCCAGGGTCAACGCAATGCCGGAAGCGCGGCTGACCGCGTTCTGAAACGCGGCGTTGCGGCTGGCGTACCAGCCGGCGTTGAAATCGGCGAAGCGATACAGCGGCTCGCGGTAATTCACCGGGTAACCGAGCAAATGGGCGATGCCGAAGTACATGCCACCGCGACGGCTGAACACTTCGCGGCGAATCGTGCCGTCCACCGGGTACGGGTAGTCCTTGGCGTGTGCCTCGGCAAATTCAATGCTGACCTGCATCGGTCCGCCGGTGTGCACCGGGTTGAAGCCACCGAACAACGTACGGCCCATCGGCACCATGCCGATGAAATCGTCGAAAATGGCGCTCAACTCCTTTTCGCTGCGCGCTGCATTCAGGCGTTCGCTGTAAGTCTTGCCATTGGGCGAGCGCACTTGCAGAGCGCCGCTGACCAACAGGCTGGGGATGTGCACCTTGGCCGCGCGACGGTTGATTTCGTCGCGGGCGATCTTGCCCAGACCGGGCACCGCCGGATCGGCCTGGAAGGTGGATTCCTGTTCTGCCACGGCCAGTACCGAGCAAATATTCTGCGTGGTTGTGCTGAAGCCCTGCGCGGCAAACGCGGCGTAAATATCCGTGGCCCAGCCCTGGCGGTCGGCGGTTTTCGCCGGCAGCAGACGAACGATCTCAGCCTTCACTTCAGCCGGTGGGCGCGGCGCCGGTTCGTGGCTGCGCTGGCTGGCGCAACCGGCGAGCAGCAGCAAAGCGCCGAGGGCAATGATCAATCTTGGGGTGTGCATGTTGTTCCTTCCAGTCCGTTGTGCCGCGCTCACCATACGTTCAGCGGATGGCGCAGGCTAGGACTGCGATGTCGAACGCCTGTTCCCTCGGCTTGCGCGCCCCCTGTGGCGAGGGCTTGCTCCCGCTCCAATCCCTGTGGCGAGGGAGCTTGCTCCCGCTCCGCCCCCTGTGGCGAGGGAGCTTGCTCCCGCTCGGCGGCGCAGCCGTCGCAAACCCGGCCCCCCGGTTATCTGCTGCACCGCGATGACAGGATTCGCGCCGCTTCGCAGCCCGAGCGGGAGCAAGCTCCCTCGCCACAGAACCCGCCCGAGGGGGAGCAAGCTCCCTTGCCACAGAACCCGCCATAGAGCCTTCCAGGCTGGTCACAATCTGATTGCAAAACGTTACTGCGAAAACCTATCATTCGCGCCTGGAGTCGTATTTGCGCAAGGAGTTGCGCGCTGTCCTTATTTTTCCAACCGGCCGCGCGCCTCCAGGTAATCGACATGCCCGCTTCAGCTCGACTCGGCGCCCCCTTGCGCCCGACATTGCTTGCCCTTCTGTGCTCCCTGCCCTTCACCGCTCACGCCGCTGAAGAAAACCGCAAAGAGCTGGTGCTGGACGACGTCAACATCAACGCCCAGGCCCCGACACCCAACGCCCTGCCCCCGGTCTACGCTGGCGGTCAGGTCGCCCGCGGCGGCCAGTTGGGCGTGCTGGGCAATCAGGACATGATGGATGTGCCCTTCAGCGCTGCGTCGTATACCGAGCAATTGATCCAGGATCAACAGGCCGAAGACGTCGCCGACGTGCTGCTCAACGATGCATCGGTGCGGCAGGCCTCGGGGTTCTCCAACCAGGCGCAGGTCTTCATGATTCGCGGCCTGCCGCTCAATGGCGATGATATTTCCTATAACGGCCTGTACGGCGTGCTGCCACGGCAGATCATTTCCACCGACGCCCTGGAGCGCGTGGAAGTGTTCAAAGGCCCCAACGCCTTTATCAACGGCGTGACCCCGACCGGTTCGGGCATCGGTGGCGGCGTCAACCTGCAACCCAAACGTGCCGGCGACGAACCGCTGCGCCGCTTCACCACCGACATCAGCAGTGAAGGCCGCGTCGGCCAGCACCTGGACATCGGCCAGCGTTTCGGTGAAGACAACCGGTTTGGCGCGCGCATCAACTTGTCCCAACGCGAAGGCGATACCGCCATCGACCACGAAAACCAGCGCTCGAAGCTCTTTGCCATCGGCCTCGATTACCGCGGCGATGCGCTGCGCCTTTCCGGCGACTTCGCTTACCAGAAAGAACGCGTCAACGGCGGCCGCAGTTCGGTCAACCTCGGCACCGCCACGCACCTGCCGGACGCGCCGTCGGCCGACACCAACTACGCGCCGGAGTGGGGCTACACCGATATCGAAGACACCTTCGGCATGCTTCGCGCCGAATACGATCTGAACGACAACTGGACGGCCTACGCAGCCGGTGGCGCCAAGCACACCCGCGAAGTCGGCCGCTACAACTCGACCACGCTGGTCGGCAACAACGGTGCGTCGTTCACCACCGGCTCGTTTGTGCCCCATGACGAGGACAACACCAGCGTCATGGCCGGGCTCAACGGCAAATTCAACACAGGGCCTGTCAGCCACAAGCTCAATGTCGGCCTCACCGGGATCTGGGCCGAGCAGCGCAGCGCCTATGATTTCGACTTGACCCGCTACCCCAACAACATCGATCACCCGGTACAAACCCCGGCGCCGGTCGGCAACTTTGCCGGCGGCGATCTCAATGACCCGGGCATCGTCGGCAAAACCTTCAACCGCAGCGTGGCGATCTCCGACACCCTCGGCTTCTTCGATGATCGCCTGCTGGTCACCGCCGGCCTGCGTCGTCAGCAGATGGTCGTGCAAGGCTACAACTACGCCAGTTGGGGCAGCGGCGGGCGCAAATCGAGCTACGACGAAGCGATCACCACGCCGGTGTACGGCATCGTGTTCAAGCCGTGGGAGCATGTGTCGCTCTATGCCAACCACATCGAAGGCCTGGCGCAGGGTCCGACCTCGCCGACCAGCTCCGGCGGCTTTCGCGTCACCAATGGCAACGAAGTCTACGCACCGGCGCGCTCCAAGCAGACCGAACTGGGCGTGAAAGTCGACATGGGCACCTACGGGGCCAGCCTGGGCGTGTACCGCATCGAGCAGCCAAGCGATGGCTACTGCGAAATCAACGGTCCGACCACTTGCACCTATGTGCGTGAAGGCGAACAGATCAACAAAGGCGTGGAAATGAACGTGTTCGGCGAGCCGCTCGAAGGCCTGCGCCTGATCAGCGGCCTGACCCTGATGGACACCGAACTGAAAAATACCCTCAACGGCGCCAACGACGGCAACCGCGCCATTGGCGTGCCGACCTTCCAGTTCAATGCCGGTGCCGATTGGGACGTGCCCGGCCTGCAAGGCGTAGCGCTGAACGCGCGGATGCTGCGCACCGGCGGGCAATATGCCGACGCGGCGAACAACCTCAGCTTGCCGACCTGGAACCGTTTCGATGCGGGCGCGCGGTACGCGTTCAAGGTGTCGCAGAAGGACGTCACTGTTCGTCTGGGCGTGGAAAACCTGGCGAACAAGCGCTACTGGGAGTCGGCTCAGGGTGGGTATTTGACCCAGGGTGAACCGCGGGTGGCGAAGTTGTCGGGGACTATCGACTTTTAAGCGACCGTATCCTGTGAAAAAGGCTCCGCAGCGTGATGGCTGCGGAGCCTTTTTGTTTTTGCGGTGCTGGATCGGGCCTGCTCGCGAAGGGGCCGGAACTGACTACCTTCTACATCTGATCCATACTTGTTGCACAGCAACAGGAGGGCAGCCCCATGAACCGCAGCGACGTCCTGATCATCGGCGCCGGCCCGACCGGGCTGGTGCTGGGCCTGTGGCTGAGCAAACTCGGCGTGCGCGTGCGCATCATCGACAAGACCTCGGCGCCTGGCACCACCTCCCGCGCCCTGGCCGTGCAGGCGCGCACACTGGAGCTGTATCGCCAACTGGACCTGGCCGACACCATCGTGCGTCGCGGCCATCAAATCGCGGCGGCGAATTTCTGGGTCAACGGCAAACCCGTCGCGCAATTGCCGCTCAAGCGCATCGGCGAAGGCCTGACGCCCTACGCCTTCGTCGAAATCTTCCCGCAGGACGAGCACGAACGGCTGTTGCTTGAGCGTCTGGAAGACTATGGCGTCAACGTCGAACGCAATACTTCGCTGGAAAGCTTCGTAGAGAACGCCGACGGTCTCACCGCACATCTGCGTCTGCCCGATGGCGAGCAGGAAGTCTGTCAGGCCTGTTATCTTGCCGGTTGCGACGGCGCCCGTTCGGTAGTGCGCAAGACGCTGGACACCGACTTCCCCGGCGGCACCTATCAGCAGATTTTCTATGTTGCTGATGTGAGCGCGAGCGGCCCGGCGATGAATGGCGAACTGCATCTGGATCTCGACGAAGCTGATTTTCTTGCAGTGTTTCCTTTGGCCAGTGAAGGTCGTGCGCGGCTGATCGGTACCGTGCGTGACGAACGCGCCGAGCGTGCCGACAGCCTGCAATTCCCGGACGTCAGCAGCCGCGCCATCGACCACTTGAAAGTGCACATCGAAGACGTTCATTGGTTCTCCACCTACCGCGTGCATCACCGCGTGGCCGAGCATTTTCGCAGCGGCCGCGCCTTTCTGCTCGGTGATGCCGCCCATGTGCACAGCCCTGCCGGCGGCCAGGGCATGAACACCGGCATCGGCGATGCGATCAATCTGGCCTGGAAACTCGCCGCCGTGCTCGGCGGTGGCGCTGAGCCCAAGCTACTCGACAGCTACGAAACCGAACGCATCGCCTTCGCCCGCCGACTGGTGTCGACCACGGACAAAGTCTTCAGTTTTGTCACCGCCGAGGGCCGCATGGCAGATATGTTGCGCATGCGCTTGGCGCCGTTTCTGATCCCGAAAATGGCCGCGTTCGAGGCCAGCCGCGAGTTCCTTTTCCGTACGGTTTCGCAAGTCACCCTCAACTACCGCGGCATGCCACTCAGCCAGGGCGTGGCCGGGCATGTGCACGGCGGCGACCGCTTGCCGTGGGCACATGATGGTGAAGGCGATAACTATGAACCGCTAAGACAGCCGTGCTGGCAAGTGCATGTGTACGGCGATACCAGTGACGAGATGATTGCCTGGTGCCATGAACACCATCTGCCGCTGCATGTGTTCGACTGGCGCCCGGCGTTTGAAACGGCGGGTCTGGGGCGTAACGGCTTTTACTTGCTGCGCCCGGACACTTATGTGGCGATTGCCGAGAACAGCGCCGACCCGAAAGTGATAGAGCGCTACTTGCGCGATCACGGGATTCGGCCTTACTTCAACTGACACTCCACAACCCCAAATGTAGGAGTGAGCCTGCTCGCGATGGCGGTTTACCCGACATGAATTTGTCGACTGACACACCGCTATCGCGAGCAGGCTCACTCCTACAGTTTGGATTTGTGTTGAGGTTTAGATCCCCGCCAGCGCCAGGTCCATCGCAAAGTAGGTAAAAATCAAATCCGCGCCCGCCCGCTTGATCGCGCCGAGGCTCTCGCGCACCACGCGATCCTCATCGATCGCCCCGGCCTGGGCAGCGAACTTGATCATCGCGTATTCGCCGCTGACCTGATACGCCGCCAGCGGCAGGTTCGACGCTTCACGGATGTCACGGATGATGTCCAGGTACGCACCGGCCGGCTTGACCATCAGCGCATCGGCGCCTTCCTGCTCATCCAGCAGCGATTCGCGCAGGGCTTCGCGGCGGTTCATCGGGTTCATCTGGTAGCTTTTGCGGTCGCCCTTCAACGCACTGCCACCGGCCTCGCGGAACGGCCCATACAGTGCCGAGGCGAATTTGGTCGAGTAGGCCATGATCGGAATCTGCGTGAACCCGGCGGCGTCCAGCGCCTGGCGGATCGCCCGCACCTGACCGTCCATCGCCGCCGACGGTGCAATCACATCAGCGCCGGCGCGGGCCGCAGCGACGGCTTGTTTGCCGAGGTTGATCAGGGTCTGGTCGTTGTCGACTTCGTGGTTGTGCATCACGCCACAATGGCCGTGATCGGTGTACTCGCAGAAGCAGGTGTCGGACATCACGATCATCTCCGGCACGGCGTCCTTGGCGATGCGCGACATGCGCGAGACCAGGCCGTCTTCGCGCCAGGTATCGCTGCCATTGCTATCCAGGTGATGGGACACGCCGAAGGTCATCACCGATTTGATACCGGCGCGGGCATAGCGCTCGATCTCGCTGGCCAGTTTGCGCTCGGGAATGCGCTGCACGCCGGGCATGCTGGTGATCGGCACAAAATCGTCGATGTCTTCCTCAACGAAGATCGGCAGTACCAGATCGTTCAGACTGAATTCGGTTTCCTGGAACAAAGTGCGCAGGCTCGCATTGCGGCGCAGACGGCGGGGACGTGCTTCGGGGAACTGACTGGACATGGGGCCTTTCCTGAAAACAGCGGATGAGACGAAAGTCGTAGGGGGTGAAGCTTATGCCTTGCGGCAGGCGAGGGACAAACCTGGATCAATCAACAGAGCGTTACTGAGTCTGCAATAATCTGCGGACCATCATAAATCTCCTACAAGGGGAATGTGTTGAGTCAGGACGGGATGGTCAGGCCGCGAATGACCGCCGGCCGGGCGAGAAAGCGCTCCAGCACCCGCGTGACATTGGGGAAGTTCTGGATGCCGACCAGATCGCCGGCCTCATAGAACCCGATCAGGTTGCGCACCCACGGGAACGTGGCGATATCGGCGATGGTGTAACGCTCGCCCATGATCCAGTCGCGGCCATCGAGGCGCGTGTTGAGCACGTTGAGCAGGCGCTTGCTCTCCTCGACATAGCGGTCGCGCGGACGCTTGTCCTCGAAGTCCTTGCCAGCGAATTTATTGAAAAACCCGAGCTGGCCAAACATCGGTCCGACGCCGCCCATCTGGAACATCAGCCACTGAATGGTTTCGTAGCGCAACGCGCCTTCCTGAGCGAGCAACTGGCCGCTCTTGTCCGCCAGATAAATCAGGATCGCGCCGGATTCGAACAACGGCAGCGGCTTGTCTTCCGGGCCGTGCGGGTCGAGGATTGCCGGGATCTTGTTGTTCGGGTTCAGCGAAAGAAACTCCGGCGACGTCTGGTCGTGGGTGTCAAAGCCGACGCGGTGCGGCTCGTACGGCAAGCCGATTTCTTCGAGCATGATCGACACTTTGACGCCGTTGGGCGTCGGCAGGGAGTAGAGCTGAATCCAGTCCGGGTACTGCGCCGGCCATTTCTGGGTAATCGGGAATGCAGACAGATCGGTCATTGGAAGCATCCAGTCACAAATTGAAAGCCGATCATAATGTAGGCCTGCTGCAGCGCCTACACGAACCGTAACATCCAGTCGCTAACTTACCCCCAAGCCGTTGAAGGTTGCCGTTAGAGTGCTGCGCACTTGCACGATCGAACCAAATGGCCCTCAGGAGACTCTGAGCTATGCCTTTTCGCAGAGGAAGCTGTTCACGACAAGGAAACGCCCGGTGCTGGGAGCCCGCGGTGCAAAGGTTTGTCAGCCTTAACCGATTTGCTGAAGAACCCTTTATTTCATGACGAACCTTATGCGTTTCGCCAATCGCTTCAAACATCGCGCGTACGTGGCCCTGCCCTCCCTGCTGGCAGTCAGTGCGCTGTTTTTGTCACTCGAATCAAGCGAAAGCCGCGCGCAACCGGCGGACGGCACGCAGACGCTGGTGTTCCTGCGCCATGCGGAAAAACCAGAAGGCGGCCTCGGCCAGCTCAACTGTCAGGGCCTGAACCGTGCGATCGACTTGTCGACGCTGCTGCCGGAAAAATTCGGCAAGGCCGATTACGTGTTCGCCGCCAACCCGACGCGCAATGTCGAGGAAGGTGAGCTGGACAATTCCTACAGCTACATCCGCCCGCTGATGACCATCAGCCCGGCCGCGATCAAGCTCGGCCTGCCGGTGAACATCGAGTTTTCCGCCAACGACACCAGCGATCTGGCCCGCGAACTGCTGGATGAGAAATACCACAACTCGACGATCTACACCGCGTGGTCCCATGGCTATCTGCCGGAGCTGATCAACAAGGTGGCGGGCAACGCGGTCGGCAAAAAACAGAGCATCACCGAAGACTGGGCAGGCAGCGACTTCGACTCGCTGTACGTGCTGACGCTGAAGTGGCACAACGGCAAGGCCAGCTTGCAGAGTCACAGTTACAAACAGGGGCTGGATAATGGCAAGGACACGTGTCCGACCTGAGTTTTGTATCGCTTGATCGGGCCCCTTCGCGAGCAGGCTCACTCCTACATTTGAAATGCGTTCCACCTGTAGGAGTGAGCCTGCTCGCGATGAGGCCGACAAATCCACCGCTAAGCCTTCTGACTCACCCGCCCTCGCAAATACTCGATCACCGCCCCACGCTCCCCGGCGAACTCGATCCGCCCGCCCTTCTTCTCGCGCTGGAACACATACATCGGGTCGTAATACTCGCGCAGCAAACCCTCGATCCAGCCGCGATGCAAATCCACCGCACCGCTACGCCCCTGCTCCGCCAGCGCCTGCTCCATTAACAGCAGCATCCGCGAATGGCGCTCGCCACCAAGACGCTTCTGCACGTTGTTGAGACTTTCCAGCAAACGCTCGGCGAACAACGCAAAGCCGTTGTCGCCATGGACTTGGGCAAACTCCGCCGAAAGGTCAACCACGTAATCGCGCAGGATCCGCTCGACACGATCCTCGAAACGGTCTTCCAGCCAGACCATCGGGTACGCCTGCATGCCTTGGTATAGCGGCAGCGGCAAGGCGCAACTGCCAACCACCCGGCTCTCATCCTCCAGCACAAACTGATCGATACCGGCGTCACGTTTCTTGAGAATGTCGATGGCCAGGCGATTCTCGAAATCGATGTTCGACGGCTGCCCGGTGGCGCGCTTGCCGAAGCTGGAGCCGCGATGGTTGGCGTGACCTTCCAGGTCCAGGCCATTGCGCAACTGCACCAGCACCTCGGTCTTGCCGGTGCCGGTCATGCCGCCCAGCAAAACAAAATCACACTGCGCGATAGCCTGATCAAGGGTATCGATGAGGAAATTGCGCATCGCCTTGTAACCGCCACCAACACGCGGATAGTCGATGCCGGCCTCGTCACGCAGCCACTGCTGGGTGATCTGCGAGCGCAAGCCACCGCGAAAACAATATAAAAAACCGTCGGGATGGGCCCGGGCGAACTCGGCCCAGGCCTGAATGCGCTCGGCCTTGACCGCGCCGGACACCAGTTGATGGCCGAGTTCGATGGCGGCTTGCTGCCCTTGCTGCTTGTAGCAGGTGCCGATCTTCTGCCGTTCCAGATCGTTCATCAGCGGCAGATTGACCACGCCGGGAAACGCGCCTTTGTGAAACTCGACCGGGGCACGGGCGTCCATCATCGGTCTGTCGTTGAGAAAAATGTCGCGGTAGTCGGTGCTGGCGCGGAGCATCAAATCACCTCGACCGCGTTCGTCTGTCGCTCAACCAGCTCGCCGATCGGCGCCAGGTCCAGGCCCAGTTCGGCAGCCACGCAAAGGAACTCGTCGTTGCCTTCAGGGGTGACCGCAATCAGCAGACCGCCGCTGGTTTGCGGATCGCACAGCACGCGTTTGTGCAGCTCCTGCACGCGGCCGACCTTGCTCGAATAGCTGTCGAAGTTGCGCAGCGTACCGCCCGGCACGCAGCCCTGATCGAGGTAGTACTCGACGCTGTCCAGACGCGGCACGCGGTCGTAGGCGATGCGCGCGGTCAATTGACTGCCATCAGCCATTTCCACCAGATGCCCGAGCAGGCCAAAACCGGTGACGTCAGTCATCGCGGTGACGCCGGCAAGCTTGCCGAAACGGCTGCCGGGCTTGTTCAGGGTGCACATCCAGTCACGGGCCACGCCGACATCGGCGGCGCGCAATTTGCCCTTTTTCTCGGCGGTGGTGAGGATGCCGATGCCCAGCGGCTTGGTCAGGTACAACAGGCAACCGGCAGTGGCGGTGTCGTTGCGTTTCATGTGGCGCTTTTCCACCAGACCGGTCACCGCCAGACCGAAGATCGGCTCCGGCGCATCGATCGAGTGCCCGCCGGCCAAGGTAATCCCCGCCGCATCGCACACCGCACGGCCACCCCGAATCACTTCGCGCGCCACTTCCGGCGCCAGTACATTCACCGGCCAGCCGAGGATCGCAATCGCCATCAACGGATCACCGCCCATCGCGTAGATGTCGCTGATCGCATTGGTCGCGGCGATGCGGCCGAAGTCGAACGGGTCATCGACAATCGGCATGAAAAAATCGGTGGTCGACACCACGCCACGCTCGGCATCGATCTCATACACCGCCGCGTCATCGCGCGACGCATTGCCGACCCAGAGCTTTGGATCGAGGTTTTGTGCGCCGCTACCGGCAAGGATCACTTCCAGCACCTGCGGGGAAATCTTGCAGCCACAACCGGCGCCATGGCTGTATTGGGTCAGACGAATCGGCTCGCTCATGGGGGAGTCTCTGGCTATGAATGGGGCGGATTCTAGCAGAGCGCGAGACAGCAGATTTTTATGCTGACTGAGCGGCCCCTTCGCAAGCAGGCTCGCTCCCACATTTGAACGCAATTCCCTGTGGTAGTTAGCCTGCTCGCGAAAGCGGTGTGTCAGTCGCCGGATGTTTAGCTGACACACCGCCATCGCGAGCAGGCTCACTCCTACAAGGGTTCGATGTGTGTGGGGAATGTACGTCAGGGAATCAAAATGATTTTTTCCCCGCCGCCCTGATTGACCTCGGCGTAGCGCGCCGGCCCCTCTGCCAGCGGTACTTCTATCAACCCTTGCGGCAATGGCAACCGATCCTCATCGAAGAGCCGGCCAAATTGCTCAAGCATCGCCGCGCACGCTTCCACGCCGTACAACAACGAATTGATCCCGACCACCGAGCCGCCCTTGCGATACAGCGCCAGCGCCGGCAATTGCACGTGGCCGTCCACCGGTGCGGCGATGATTGCGATGCGCCCGAAGGTGGCCAGTGCCGCCACCGAGGCCGGTAGCCAGAAACCGGTGGTGTCGAAGATCACGTCGGCGCCGCCGCGATACACCGCGTTGACCTGTGCGCCGAGTTCTTCAGGACGGTCGAGTTGAATCGTTTGGTAGCCCTGCGCCTGCAGATCCGCTACCTGCTCAGGCCTGCGCGCCGCCGCTAGCACCTGCGCGCCACGCACTTTCGCCAAAGCCAAGGCCGCCGTCGCCACAGCCCCGCCGCCGATCACCAGCAAGCGCGTGTCGGCGCTGACCAGGCTGCGTTCCAGCGCATCCCACGCCGTGGTGTACGGCACGCCTAGGCTGGCTGCCTGGGCGAAACTCAGATGCGCCGGTTTGTGCGCCACGCCGCTGGCCGGCAGCTTGACGAATTGCGCATGGGCGCCGTCGGCGAAAAAGCCCAGCTCACGGCCGGTGCCCCAGACTTCCTGACCGATCAACGCTTGCGGCCCCTCCACCACCACACCGGCAAAATCTCGACCCGGAATGCGAGGCAACGTGGTGTAGGGAAAACGACCGAGCACGTTTTTTACATCGCTGGGATTGAGGCCGGCAGCCTTGATCTGCACCAGCACCTCATCGACGCCGGGGGCCGGGGTCGGGACGTCAACGAAACGCAGGGAAGACAGGTCGCCGGTTTGATCGAATTGCAACGCTTTCATGGGCACATCCACCGAATAGGAAAAGGCAAATTCAGGACAACCAACCAGCGACCAATTGCCGGCCCATCGGCCACAACTGCTCGCCGGCCAACATGCCGAGCAGACCGACCAGCGCGATGGCTGGCGGCGCGGGAGAACGGAAATCGAGCGCGCCGTAGAGCAGGCCGACGCCCAGGCCGATGGCCAGAGAAATGAGGTAGTTCATGGGGGAACTCCGCCGCTTGAAGGAATAGGCAGAGTCTAGGGAAAGGGGCGCAACGGCATCGGCCAAGGACTTCTGAATTTCGGACAAACCTGAGTTCACCGAACCCCTTTGTAGGAGTGAGCCTGCTCGCGATAGCGGTGTATCAGGTAAACATTGATTGACTGACACACCGCTATCGCGAGCAGGCTCACTCCTACAGAGGTTGCGTTCAGCCAGTGATAAATTGTGAAGGCGCCACCCCCAGCTCCCGGCGAAACATGTCGCTGAAGCTGCTTGGCGAATAGCCCAGCTCGCGGGCGATGGCACCCACCGCCACGCCCTGGATCAACGCGGCCACGGCCGTCGCCAGTTGCACCTGACGCCGCCATTCGGCGAAGCCCATGCCCAGACTGTCCTTGAACAACCGCGCCAGCGTGCGCACGCTGGCCCCGGCGTTCTGCGCGTGTTGCTCGAACGGAATTTCCAGCGACGGCGCTGCCATGACCGCCTGACACAAGCTCATCAAACGCCGGTCGGACTGGTCCGGCATCGGAATCTTCAACTGCGAACGCCTGGCACGTTGCAACTCCAGCAGCGCCAGCCCGACCAACGCTTCGTAATACGCGGGCTGACCGTTGTCGCCCTGCTCCACCAGCCCGATGATCAACTCCCGCAGCAAACCGCCGACCTCGATCACCTGCACCGTCGCATCCAGCGTCGCCGCCAGGGCCGGACGCAAATAGATGTTGCGCATCTGCAAGTCCGACACCACACGAATCCCGTGCGGCACCCCAGGCGGCAGCCATACCGCGCGCTGCGGTGGCACCACCAGCGCTTCGTGGGGCGTCTCGACCCACATCACCCCGCTCATCGCATACAGCAACTGGCCCCATGCATGCTCGTGCGGCTCGATAAACAAGCCACGCGGATAGGTTCGCGCCAGCGGTTGCACGGGCACATCGGTATCACTCAGATCAGGCGGCGCGGCAAGGGCCATGGCGGGCATTCACGCAGGGTTGACGAAGCCGCCATGGTAACCAGCGAGCCCACCCGTCGCCAACGATAGAGACCGTCGGACAATCCAAAGGAATTTTCCCGGCCCACTGCGTTCCTTTTAATACCACAGGGAGGAATACGGGCTTTATGAACAACGCAAAACTCTACGTCATCGACTACACCCTTCATGGCACAGCCAAGTCGTTCATTATCCGCTCGGACAAAATGGACAACGCCGAAGCCTGGCATTGGGCAAGCTGCGACGCGGGCGTCGGTCGAATCCCGCGCTTTGGCCGTGAACAGGTGCAGAAGACCAGCAAACCGATGGCAGAAAAATTCGGCCTGGAAAACGTCACCTGGCGCCAGACCAAATGAACATATCGGCCTGACCGGACAAGGGGGAATTGCCCGATGAACGACACCTGCCACCCGGCCCGGCTGGACTACGGCCTGACCACGTTCTTTGGCCAAATAACCAAAACGGTAAACTGCGAAGTCGGGCTGGAAACAGTCGCGGACGACCCTTACCGCTTCACCTTGTGCGTCAAGGCACCGGTGCCGGATGACCTGGATCAGGCGAAAATCATCGTGATCAAGGTCGAAGGGCGAACACTGCAAGGCACTGTGCGGCATGTGGAACGGCGCGATGACGACAGTCTGAAACTGGAAGTGGAGCCTGATTAGGCTCCACTTTTTTTATGGCCGTCGTTATTTCGGATGGGCGCAACCGCAACCCTTCGTTGCACATTCTTCACCGTGTTTATGGTGATGCGCGCAGGCTTCGCAGCAATAGTGTTTGCCGTGCACAGCGTACGAATGCTCGCCCTCCTTGATCATGCAATTACAGTTGGGGCAGTCGCATTTTTTATCAGGCATGGAACAGACTCCTTGAGTAGTGGTTGTCTGAGGCTTGAATGCAAACCGTGAGGGACAGTGTAGGAGGTGGTTGCAGAGTGTGCAGGTATCGAGGGACTGAGTTACGGACAGATTGCATTCGCGAGCAGGCTCGCTCCTACAATTGAATCGCGTGGAGCCTGATGGATATGGGTCGGCTTGCAGGCCGCCTTCGCTGGCAAGCCAGCTCCCACAGAAAAGCAAAAGCAAAAGCAAAAGCAAACCGCGTTGGCTTCTAACCACTCATCACGATGAGCGTTAGCTCAAGTAAAG
>NZ_JABWQR010000038.1:0-60550 GCF_014270125.1 Pseudomonas sp. SWRI99
GGCTCACTCCTACAATTTGAAATGCATTCCCCTGTAGGAGTGAGCCTGCTCGCGATAGCGCCAGCCCAGCCACCACCCATTCGGCCTATTGCACGAGTTGGTTGATCTCAATAATCGGCAACAACACCGCCATCACAATCACCAGCACCACCCCACCCATCACCACAATCATCAGCGGCTCGAGCAGCGCGGTCATGCCCATCGCCCGCCGCTCGATATCCCGCGACAAGGTCTGCGCCGCCCGTTCGAGCATCGGCGGCAACGAGCCGGTTTTTTCGCCGCTGGCGATCAGGTGGATCAGCACTGGCGGGAACACATTTTCCACGCGCAACGCCGCCGCCAGATTCACCCCCTCGCGCACCTTGGCCGTGGCTTCGCTGACGCTCAGGCTCAAGCGGTCATTGGACAGCGTCTGCCGCGCTGCCTCCAGAGCGCGCAACAGCGGCACCCCGGCGCCGCCGAGAATCGCCAGGGTCGAGGCGAAGCGCGCGGTGTTCAAGCCGAGAATGAAACGCCCGAACAGCGGCAACTTCAGCACCCGGTGATGCCAGCTCAAACGCGCCGCCGGGTTGCGCAAATACAACCGCCAGCTCCAGAACGCCCCGGCCATGAGCGCCGCGCACAACCAACCCCACGCACGGATGAAATCACTGGCGGTGAGCATCGCCAACGTCAGACCGGGCAAATCCTGCCGCGCCTGGGAAAACGCACTGACCACCTGCGGCACCACATAGCTGAGCAGGAAAATCACAATGCCGATCGACACCAATCCTACGACTCCCGGATAGATGAACGCCGTGAGAATCTTGCCGCGCAGGTTGTTGCGCTCCTCGATGTAATCGGCCAGCCGCTCCATCACCTGGGCCAAGTCGCCGGACTCTTCCCCCGCCGCAATCAGCGCGCGGTAAATCTCGGGAAAATCCCGTGGCCGCGACGCCAGCGATTCAGCCAGACGCATGCCGCTGCGCACATCGGCACGCACCGCGCTGAGGGTGTGGGCGATGTGCTTTTTCTCGGCTTGCTCGACCGTTGCACTCAACGCGGCTTCAAGCGGCAGACTGGCGCCGAGCAGGCTCGCCAATTGGCGCGTGGCCCAGGCCAGATCGTTGTCCGACAGCCGCGCGCTGAACAAACCGCCGCCGCCCTGCCGAGCGACATTGCTTTCTTCGTGCACCGACAGCGCCGTCAGGCCACGTCCGCGCAAGGCACTGAACGCCGCGCTCTGGCTGTCGGCCTCAAGGTGCCCGGACTCAATTTTTCCGCTCGCGTCGGCGGCTTCAAAACGATAGCGATTCATCAGGCGTCCCGTGTCACGCGAAGGATTTCTTCCGGCGCGGTGGCACCGCTGCGAATCCAGCGCTCACCGTCCTCACGCAGGCTGAACATTCCTGCTTTGGCGGCAGCGGCGCGCAAAGCCTGCTCCCCTGCCCCTTGATGAATCAGCGTGCGGATGTCTTCGTCGATGCAGAACAATTCGTGAATGCCGGTGCGACCGCTGTAACCCGTTTGATTGCACGCCGCGCAGCCGACGGGACGCCATGTGCCGGGCGTGGCCGGGTCTTCCTGTTTGCATTGATTGCACAGGCGCCGCACCAGGCGCTGCGCAAGTACACCGAGCATCGATGAGGCCAGCAGAAACGGCTCAACGCCCATGTCGACCAGACGGTTGACCGCCGATACCGCATCGTTGGTGTGCAGCGTCGCCAGTACCAAATGTCCGGTGAGCGAAGCCTGCACAGCGATTTGTGCGGTTTCCAGATCGCGGATCTCGCCGATCATGATGATGTCCGGGTCCTGGCGCAGAATCGCCCGCAGCGCCAAGGCAAAGGTCATGTCGATCTTGGCATTGACCTGAATCTGGCTGATGCCCGGCAAATCGTATTCCACCGGGTCTTCCACGGTGAGGATATTGCTGGTGCTCGCGTCAAGTCGGGCCAGCGCGGCGTAGAGGCTGGTGGTCTTGCCGCTGCCGGTCGGGCCGGTGACCAGCACGATGCCGTGGGGCTGGCGGATCAGATGATCGAGTTTGGCCAGTACCTGCGCGTCCATGCCCAGGGTCTCCAGTTGCAGGCGTCCGGCCTGCTTGTCGAGCAGGCGCATCACCACGCGTTCGCCATGCCCGGTCGGCACCGTCGAGACGCGAATATCGATCGGTCGCCCCGCTACGCGCAAAGCGATGCGACCGTCCTGCGGCAAGCGTTTTTCGGCAATATCGAGCTGCGCCATGATCTTGATCCGCGACACCAGCGCACCGTGCAGGGCCTTGCGCGGCGAGACCACGTCACGCAGCGTGCCATCGACTCGGTAGCGCACCACCGAATGGGTTTCAAACGGCTCGATGTGAATGTCGCTGGCCTCGTCGCGCGCAGCCTGAGTCAGCAAGGCGTTGATCATGCGAATCACCGGCGCACCGTCCTGGGTGTCGAGCAGGTCGGTGATTTCTGGCATGTCCTGCATCAGGCGGTCGAGGTCGACTTCGTTCTCAGCGGCGCCCACCACCGCCGCCGCACTGCCGGTGTCGGCGTACGCGGCGGCGAGCAAACCGTCGAGTTCATCATCGCGCACCCGCTCGATCTGCGCCGCACCAAACTGCCGGCGCACCTCGCTGATCGACCAGCCGGGCGTCGACGGGCACACCGTCAGCACATCGTCGCGCAGCAGAATCCGCTGCGCTTTGGCCCAGGCATACGGCAACTTACTCACGAGACACCTCTCCTGCGGATCCGCGGCTGCACCTGATCCCTGTGGCGAGGGAGCTTGCTCCCGCTGGGGCTGCGCAGCAGACCCAACCCCTGCACACCGGGTTTCTCAGATACACTGAGTGCAGCGCAATTACGGCGGCTGCGCCCCCGAGCGGGAGCAAGCTCCCTCGCCACAATCATCATTCGACTCATAGGCGTGGCACTGCTTCAATCGGCACAGCCTTGATCGTTGCGCGCGGGCCTGAAGGCGGCACGCCCTGCGCCGACGTCGGCAATTGCGGCGCCTGCATGTCCGGCATCGCCCAACTGCGCTCTGGCTGTAACCGGCCTTGGGCGCGGCGCATGAAGTCGTAGCGGTTGAGGGTGATGCTGCGCCCCGCGTCGCTGTCGCGGATGATGTACGGGCGCAGAAACACCATCAGGTTGGTCTTGGTGGTCGCCCGGCGTTCGTTGCGAAACAGCGCGCCGATTCCCGGAATCGTCGACAGCCACGGCACCGCGTCGTTGCTCTGGCTGTAACCGTCCTGGAGCAAACCGCCAAGCACCATGATCTGGCCGTCGTCGAGCAGAATGCTGGTGTCGATCGCACGTTTGTTGGTGACGATGCCCGCCGAGGTCACGCTGTTGGACGCGCGCTCATCAATGCTGCTGACTTCCTGATAGATATCCAGCTTGACCGTGCCGCCCTCGGAAATCTGCGGACGCACATTGAGCTTCAGGCCCACCTCCTCGCGCGTCACAGTCTGGAACGGGTTGTTGCTGGTGCCCCCGCCGCCGGTGACGTAGCTGCCGCTGACAAACGGAATGGTCTGGCCGACAAAAATGCTCGCCGCTTCGTTGTCCAGCGTGAGCAGGTTCGGCGTCGACAGCACGTTGGTGCCGCCCTTGCTCTTCAGCGCCCGAGCCAACACTTTCAAATCCAGAATCTTGCCGATGCCGGGGATGTCGACGGTGCCGTTGACGTAACCGAGGTTCAACCCTTGAGGCAGTACGTCGATGCTGGTTTTACCATTGGTATTAAGACCCGAGCCGCCGAGATTGGCACCGCCGATCACGCCTTTGCCGCCAAGATTGCCGGTCTGCCATTGCACACCGAATTCGCTGGCATCGTCCTCGCCGACTTCGACGATCAAGCTCTCGATCACCACCTGCGCGCGGCGCTGGTCGAGCAAGTCGATGACTTCACGCAAGTTGCGATACAGCGGCTCCGGCGCAGAGATCAGCAACGTGTTGGTGGTGGCGTCGGCCTGAATCGTCACACCGCCAGCGCTGAAGGCAACGTTCTGTTCGCTGCTCTGCGTGCCACCACTGCTGGCCGTGCCGCCATTGCCCTGCGCATAGCTGCCGCCGGTTCCGCCGCTGCCAGTCGAGGTTGTCGTGCCAGTGCTCGGCGTGCTGCTCTGGCCGTTCTGCCCGGCATTGCCGCCGGTGCTGCTGCCCATCGCGCTGAGCACCGACCGCGCCGTGTCGCTGCTGCCGCTGTCACTTTCCCCGGTGAGCAAACCGCGCAAGGCTTGCGCCAGTTTCGCCGCCTGCGCATTGCGCAGATAGACCACGTGCAGATTGCTCGGATTGCTCTGCGCGTTGTCGAGCTTGTAGATCAGGTTGCGCGCCAGCTCGGTGCGCTCGGGGCTGCCGGCGCGAATGATGATGGTATTGGAACGCGGGTCGCCGATCACGGCGATTTTCTGCGTCGGGTCGTTGCCCGGCGCGTCGAGCAAGTCGGCGACCATCGGCGCGATGTCGGCGGCAATGCCGTTCTGGATCTGCACCACGTCAGTGTCGATGGCGCTCGGTGTGTCGATGCTTTCGATCAACTGCGCGACGCGGGTCAGGTTCTCGGCGTAATCGGTGATGACGATGGTGTTGTTGCCCGGGTAAGCGTTGATCGGATTGTTCGGCGAAACGATCGGACGCAGCACCGGAATCAGGTTCACCGCATTCTCGTATTGCAGGCGAAACGTGCGCGTGAGCATGCCGTTGCCGGCGGGTTTGTCGGCGCTGTAGATCGGCCCGCCAAGCAGTTTGGCATCGGCCTCGGGAACGACCTGAGCCACGCCGCCCACATCAACCACGCTGAAACCTTGCATGCGCAGCGCCGCGAGCAGCATGTCGTAGGCCTGCCGCGCTGGCACCTGACCTTCCGACACCAGCGTCAGCGTGCCCTTGACCCGTGGATCGACGAGAAATTGCTGCCCGGTGGCCCGCGACAATGCACGCACCACCGCCTGAATATCCGCCTCGACAAAATTCAGCGTCACCGGTTGCTCGCCCAACGGATTGCGGGCGACTGCGTTGCTCGGCGCCGCAGCACCACCGCGCCCACGCTGACTGATGTTGTGCAACTGCTTGGGCGCCGGTCGCGCCTGGGCCTGCGCCCGTTCGCGATCGGCCACCGCATCACCGCTGCGCTGGGTGTTGGCCAACGGCCGACCGAGTTCACTGTCGACCAGCAGCGGCGGCTGATTCTGCGGCGCCGTGGTGCTGTTGCACGCGCTCAACGCCATCAGCAACAACGGCAGCGCCAGACGTGCCGGTTTGCAGCGTGACTCCTTCATGAAGCTTCCTTAGCGCCCTGCGCCTGATCCATGCGAACGGTGCCTGACAATGTGCCGGCAGTGACTTCGGTCGAGGCTTCGCCGGCGCGTTGCAGGCGCGCCTCGACCACGTGCAGAGAAAGTTGCGACGGCGTGCTTAACAGCCAGTCGAGCACGGCATCGGCCGGTGCGGCATCGAAGGTCAGCTGCCACGCGCCGGCCTCCCCGGCCTGTAATTGATAGTGCTCGGTGAGGCCGCTGGCCTGCAGAGTCTGCTCCAGCGATTGCGCCACGCTTTGCCCGTCCGGGCGCACGCTGACTTCCCGCAGCAACACTTCCAGCGCTTCGGCCTGAGCGCGCAACTTGGGGGTTTCGGCTTGCCAATAAGCAATTTTCTTCAGCGGCGGCTGGATCAGCGCGACCCACAGCAACAGGCCCACCAGCGCTACGGCCATGCCGCCGACCATGCGTTTTTCCCGTGGCGCCAGCGGCTGCCAGCGGGCCTGCAACTGAGCGTTAAGCCGTTGCCACTTGGCGCGGTATGTCGCCAGCGTCGCCCTATTCATCTTCTGCTCCGCTGCTGTCGTCGTTTTCGCTTGGGGTGGCTTCATTGACCGGGCGCAACGTCCAGCCTGCTTCGTCGGCGGTGACGCTGATGCCGGCCTGCGCCAAGGTGCTTTGCCACGTCTGATCGTTACCGCCACGGCGCGCATCGCTGAGCAAACCGAGTTGCAACGTACCGTCGACAAACGCCAACCGCTCGACACTGCCGGCCATCGACGGTATGCCGCTGCCGGCCTGCAACACCAGACGGTTGAAGGTCTGCGCCGGATCATCCGCCGCGCCCTTCTGCCGCACGGCCAGTTGCTGACGGGCCTGCTGCAACGGGTTGAGAATCACCGGCAACTCCGGAAACACCTGCTTCACCCGCAGGCTCATCCGGGCTTTCAATTGCTGACCCTGACTGGCTTCGCGGGCGGCGTACAGGTTCAAACCGATCACCCACACCGCCACGGCCAACGCTGACAACCCGAGCGCCCGGCCCCAGCCGCGGTGCTCGGTGTTTTGTGTTTGCACCGCGCCATGCAGACCCCAGCCGGGAAGCGGCCCGGTCCAGCGCTGCGCATCGCTCATCGGCAGTTCGGCGCCCATCGGCGGATGATCACCGATCCAGTGCAGCGTGATGCCCGGCGCCCACATCACACCGTCGAGGCCGTCATCGAACAACGGCTGCACCCGCGCCACTTGCACGCTGTCGCGCAGCAGCAAATGCCCGTCCTGCACGCACGCCACGCTGCCGGGCAGCACCGGCAAACTGTAAGGGGCCGGGTAGAGACCGCGCAGCGTCAGCCCGGCCTGTTTGAGTAACTGAGCAAACCGCAGCAACTGCTGCCGAGGTGCCCAGGCAATTTGCACCTGCCCGGCCTCGTCCCGAGGGCTGTGTGCGATGTGCATCTCGCGACTGTCACCGAGCATCAAGGCCTGCGCCGCACACTGCACCGCCGCGACCATTTTGTTGGCTGGCAACGGCGGCACATCGAGACTCGCCAAGAGGCTGTCGGCCGGGTGGAGAAAACACAGCAGCGGCGCCGATTTCGACCGTTGCCCCAACTCACCCAGACTGAGCCGTTCTTCGCGGCTGACCTGGCCCTGACGATCCAGCCAGGCGCAGTTCAACCCGCTGTTCAAATCGAGTTCCGCCAGCGGCGGTAATGCAACCTTCAACTGGGTCATACCCCCACCCGCGACCAAATCACTTGCGGCAACCGGTCCTGACTACGATGCAACAACGCCTCAAGCCTGACCCGACGCTGATCCCGCCGCGCCTCGCCACGCAGGCGAAACCAGTCACTGGTGATGCCGACTTTTACGCTGGTCAACTCCAGTTGCGGCATGCGCAAGCGGTTGACGAAATCGCCACGGTTGATAAACCAGCGCCCGGCATCGCGCTCATTGATCAAGGCCTGCGCACGCTCCAGCGACAGCCCCGGCACGTAAGCGGCCAAGACTGGCGCGGTGGCGGTGTTGCCGTTGAGCCACGTCGTCGCAGGAATCACGGTCAGGTATGGCGCCAGTTTGCCCATCACCGCTTCATTTACCCCGTCGACACTGCGCAGATCATCAATGCTGCGCAGCATCGGCAGCGTCGGTTTTTGCGGTTTGCGTGAAGCGTCCGGCGAGGTGATTCGGCCACTGTCAAAACCGGCTTTTGATGTCTCGGCAATCTGCGGACTCAGCAATCGCGGGTAGGAAGCAATCACCCGTTGGCTGATGCGCTGGCTTAGCCCGGCGCTGACCCCGATCAACTCGCACAAACGCTGAAACGCCGCGACCTGCACCTCGTCGACCCGCTCGTTGGCCACCAGATTGCGCAAGTTGAACTTGCCCTGCTCATCCTCCAGCCGCCCCTCGAAACCCTGTGCGCTGAAACGCTGCGCCCAAGGCTGATCGAGCCGAGTCAGCGGATCGCGCAGACGCGCGTCCCAGAGCAATTGGCGGCTGATCTCCAGCCCACCCTGCACCACCCAACGCCCCTGAATCCGCTGCTGATCGGCCTCCAACGCACGGGTCGCCACACTCTGGCGCGTCAACATGCCCGCCGCGATCACCGCCACCACGGCCGCAATCAACAACGCGCTGATAATCGCCATGCCCTGTTGCTTCGCCCCATTGAGCGAACGCGTGTTCATCGCCAGCCTTACAGCTGCCAGGAACCGATATCGGCATTCACACCGTCGCCGTCAGGCTGACCGTCGGCACCGAGGGAAAAGATGTCGATCTCGCCGTTGGCGCCAGGATTGAGGTACTGATAAGGACGGCCCCACGGGTCATTCGGCAAACGCTCAAGGTACGAACGCCAGTTGCTGTTCTTCGCATCCGCCGGACGTTCAACCAGCACTTTCAAGCCCTGATTCATGCTCGGATACGTGCCGTGGTCGAGGCGATACAACTTCAACGCCTGCATCAACCCACCAATATCCTGCTTCGCCGCCGTCGCCCGCGCCTGATCCGGCCGGTCGAGCACCTTGGGCACCACCATCGCCGCCAAAATGCCCAGAATCACCACGACCACCATGATCTCGATCAGCGTAAAACCCTGCTGCCCGCGCGGCTTGCGCAGCGGTTGATGAAGCGGTGTGCACGGTGCGATATCCATCTCGACATTCCCTGACTTGATTCGATTTCGACGCGCAGTGTTGCAAGAAGATATGTCAGGGATGTTGAAAATCCTCGGGTGTTTTGGTCGTCAAGCCGTCAAGGACGGGGGTTAGCGTCAGGGGTTGTTTCTTGTCTTGAGACTTTGATGCGCCCGCGTAATGGAGAAGCAGGATTCACCCTGATTGAAGTGCTGGTCGCACTGGCGATTATTGCCGTGGCGATGTCGGCGGCTGTGCGCGTGGCGGGGTTGATGACGCAGAGTAATGGGGTGTTGCGGGATCGCTCGATTGCGTTGATTGCGGCGCAGAGTCGGATGGCTGAGCTACGTCTGGAAGCCCGATTGCCGAATGGGATGAAGGCTGTTGAATGTGATCAAGGAAGATTGTTGTTGCGCTGCGAACAGTTGATCGCCAGCGCAGAAAACGGACGACTGCTCAAGATCGGCATCCAAGTATTCGACCGCAACCAGGATGCGCCGCCGTTGGCCAGACTGGAGACCCTGTTGTCACGGCCGGGAAGCCCCTCACCCTAGCTCTCTCCCGAGGGAGAGGGCTGGGGTGAGGGTAGCTTTTATCCCCCTCCCAGAAGAAACATTTCCAAATACTGAGACAGGCCAGAAGCCATCATTGCCCTGACAATGCTATCGTCCCCTCCTTTTTCAAATTTCTGACAGATTATGAATAGCACCGAATCCTCAATCCGGGCGGCTGCTCCCGCGCCAGGCATCCCTGAATCAATGGATACCTGACATGCCCAACACGTCGCAGAACGCGAGATTAAAAAAGTTGCTGGCTGTGAGCGAGGCCAGTGTTGAAAGCGCCGAATCCAAGACCGACCTATTGAACGTGATCCAAGAGTTCGCCTCGTACAATGGCCCGCTCGAATTCGATCGCACACGCGCATGGTGGTTTTTCGGCACTGGCCTGTTATTGATTGCAAGCACTGTGGCCCTCTACTGGTTTGAGAACACCTACAGCGTCGTTTATTTTTTTTACCGGCTGCAACTTGATCCCGACTTTTACGCCATGGTGCCTAGTTTGCTCGGCCTGGTGATTGTCGTTTGGAGTCTGGCATGGATGAAATCCAAATCTGGTCGCTTGCCTTCGCTCAGCAGCAGAATTGCTCAACTGTCGTCCTTCTTTCACAACGGTTTGATCTTCCTGGAAGAAGATTCGGACCGAACCCTCAACAGGCTGGATGCGCAATTTGGTGATTACAGCCGGGGCAGCTACAGCCGCAAGTTGGTTGAATCGATTCAGGGTGTATTCACCGGCACGCTGCGCAAAGTCCCGTACACGTACCGCCAGTTGCACTACGTCAACAGACGCACGGTGCACACCACGGTGACCGACAAAGATGGAAACAAAAGAACGGAGACGCGCGTGGTGTACGACCACTACG
Source organism: Pseudomonas sp. SWRI99 (assembly GCF_014270125.1). Taxonomy (NCBI): domain Bacteria; kingdom Pseudomonadati; phylum Pseudomonadota; class Gammaproteobacteria; order Pseudomonadales; family Pseudomonadaceae; genus Pseudomonas; species Pseudomonas sp. SWRI99. The sequence goes on from NZ_JABWQR010000038.1 coordinate 9,800, forward strand.
ACCGATACAGCCTGGTCATCGACTTTCCATGGGTGACCGGTATATCCGTCAGATCTGATGATCAGTCAGAGAACGACTATTCGTGGCCCATGGACACGGCTTCTCTGGATTTCAACAAAGCATTCCGGTTGACGGGCCAGAGCGAGATACTCTGTGCAAAATTCATCAAGCCTTCGACAGTGCTGCACTTGCTGAAGCTATTCGACATTCTCCATCGTCCCAACCTGGAGTTCTCCGACAACGGAAAACTCTGCCTCAGCTTTGCAAACAACGACCTGTTCACGTTCGGTACGGAGTATTCGCTGACTTCACTCAACGAGTTTTACGCAGAAATTGATGCCGGTATCGAACTGCCGCGCCTGATGTCTGTGCTCCAATGGAGCCACGAGCTCAGTGAGCTGCACGATGACAACTTCAGCTCCCTTCCCCCTGTAAACCGCCAAGAGAAATAAGCATGGACATTGCACTCATCCTCGTCGCTGTTATCGCTGTCGTCATCGTCATAGTGGGCTTCAGCATCTACAACGGCATCATCGGGGGCCACAATCGAGTACAACGCGCCTGGTCGGACGTTCTCGTTTACGAACGCCAGAAGACCAAAGTGCTCGACCAGCTTCAAAAGGTGCTTGGAGACTTTATGGTTTATGAAGCCAGTCTCCTGGAAAAAATCACCGGCCTGCGCAGCGCGATCAACGCCCTCCCCGCCGGCGCAAACGGCAATGCCCTCGCGACCGTTGAAACCGCCTCGCGGGAGCTGATGGGTGGCTTGCGCATCGCTTTCGAAGCCTACCCTGACCTCAAAGCATCAGAAGCGGCGAACAACATGATGCGTGAAATTGCCGAACAACAAGAGAACGTCGGCGCAGCCATCACCATCTACAACCGCAACGTCGAATTGTTCAACAACTCCATCGAAATGTTCCCAGGCTCGGTCGTCAATGGCCTGTTCAACAAGAAAACTCGCGTAACACCGTTCTCGGACACCGAAGCTTCGCAAGGTTTCTCTTACACACCGAATATCTGAACTGAGTCATGCGCCAAACCCATCACCCCCAAGGGTGATGGCTGACCACCTCTCTACTTAACCGAATCTATCGCTGATTTTACCAAGCTCGACGCTGAAAGCAGAAAAGGTGGGGATCCCAGCCTAGTCTACGACTCTGTAATCAGCACTAACCCCTGTGGGAGCGAGCCTGCTCGCGAAAGCGCCAGAACAAACACCCGATCAACCGACAGGTGTTCCCAGCCTTCGCATCAACCCGAAAATTCCCGATTATCCAACGCCCGATTCACCGCCAACTCTCCTAGCATGATCAACTGCGCAATCCCCAACAACGCCCGGCGCTGCGACGGGGGGCAACAGACTTGAAATGCCCTGAGCAAGAGTGTTGGGCGAAACGAGTGTTTCAATGGCATCAGCCGACAGGCCTTCGTTTTTTGCTATCCGCAGTCACCGCATACATCCCACGGGCTGTAACGCAACTTTCATTGCGCAATGACCGAACGCCGATTGCCCGTCGAATACCGATCATTTCCAGAGGCGGATATTGGCCAGAAGCAGTCTCCGCATGACAATGGTATTGTCCACTCCTTTCCCATACTTTTGACAGATATGAATAAATCCGAATTTTCAGTCCGGGCCACTGCTCGCGCACCTAGCGCCCCTGAATTACTAACTCTTCCATCTGAATCCGAATACCTCGGGCCTGCGGGAAACCTAGAACCAAGAAGCCATTCCTATTCTTGTGCGAGCTTTCTACCTTGCTCTCGTTGATGGATGTCTACATGCCCAACACTTCGCAGAACGCGAGATTAGATAAGTTGCTGACTGCGAGCGAAGCCAGTGTAGAAAGGGCTGAGTCCAACACCGACTTATTGAAGGTGATCCAAGAGTTCGCCTCGTACAATGGCCCGCTCGAATTCGATCGCACACACGCATGGTGGTTATTCGGCGCTAGCCTGTTATTGATCGCGAGCGCTGTGGCCCTTCATTGGGTTGGGAAGATCTATAGCGTCGCTCAGTTCTTTCACCGGTTGGAAATTAATCCCTACTCGTTCGGCATGAGCGCTGGTTTGCTTGGCATCGTGATTGCCGTTTGGAGTCTCAAATGGATGACATCCAAATCCGATCGGTTGCCTTCGCTCAGTAAGACAATTGCTCGACGGTCATCCTGCTTCCACAACGAACTGACTTTCTTGAAAGAAGACTCGACCACGACCCTTAAGAAGCTGGACGAGGAATTTGGTGATTACCGCCGGGGCGACTACAGCCGCGAGCTGGTCGAGTCGATCCAGGGTGCATTTACCGGCACGTTGCGCAAGCTCCCTTACACGTACCGCCAGCTGCACTTTGTTAATCAACGAGAGATGCTTACCACGGTTACGGACGAAAAGGGCAATACCAAAACGGAAACTCGGGTCATCCATGACCACTACGACCGGTACAGTTTGGTCATCGACTTTCCCTGGGTCTCCGGAATATCTATCAGATCTGATTTCCAGACAGAAAATGACTATTCGCAGCCCATGGACACGGCTTCTCCCGATTTCAACAAAGCGTTCCGTTTAACCGGTCGCAACGAAATGCTCTGTGCGAAATTCATCAAGCCGTCGACGGTGCTCCATTTGCTGAAGCTATTCGACCTCCTCGATAGTCCGAACCTGGAGTTCTCCGACAGTGGAAAGCTCTGCCTCAGCTTCGAGAGCAGCGACCTGTTCGCGTACGGTGCTCAGTATTCGCTGTCTTCACCCAACTATTTTCACGCTGAAATTGCTGCCGGTATCGAGCTGCCGCGCCTGATGTCTGCGCTCCAATGGAGCCATGAACTCAGTGAACTGCACGATGACAACTTCAGCTCCCTTCCCCCTACAAACCGCCAAGAGAAGTAAGCCATGGACATTGCACTCATCCTTGCCGCTGTTAGCGCTGGCGCCATTATCATAGTGGGCTTCAGCGTCTATAACGGCATCATCGGGGGACACAACCGAGTACAACGTGCCTGGTCGGATGTCCTCGTTTACGAACGCCAGAAGACCAAAGTACTCGACCAGCTTCAAAAGGTACTTGGAGACTTCATGGTTTATGAAGCCAGCCTCCTCGAAAAAATCATCGGTCTGCGCAGCGCAATCAACGCCCTTCCTGCTGACGCGAACGGCGGTTCCCTCGCCACCGTTGAAACCGCCTCGCGGGAGCTGATGGGTGGCTTGCGCATCGCTTTCGAAGCCTACCCTGACCTCAAAGCATCAGAAGCGGCGAACAACATGATGCGTGAAATTGCCGAACAACAAGAGAACGTCGGCGCAGCCATCACCATCTACAACCGCAACGTCGAATTGTTCAACAACTCCATCGAAATGTTCCCAGGCTCGGTCGTCAATGGCCTGTTCAACAAGAAAACTCGCGTAACACCGTTCTCCGATACCGAAGCTTCGCAAGGTTTCTCTTACACACCGAATATCTGAACTGAGTCATGCGCCAAACCATCACCCCCAAGGGTGATGGCTGACCACCTCTCTACTTAATCGAATCCATCACTGATTTTGCCAAGCTCGACGCCGAAAGCAGAAAAGGTGGGGATCTCAGCCTAGTCTACGACTCTGTAATCAGCACAAACCCCTGTGGGAGCGAGCCTACTCGCGAAAGCGCCAGCCCAAACGACAAATCAACCCGCTGGCGCCCCCGCACATCACATCACCCCGCCACCTCCAAATTATCCATCACCCGATTCACCGCCAGCTCCCCCAGCATGATCAGTTGAGCAACCCCCAACAACGCCCGCCGCTGCGGCGCTGGCAACAGACTGGAAATGTCCTGAGCAATCGTCTTCGCCGAAGCAAGCGTTTCACTGGCATCGGCCAGCAGTTCTTCGTTTTTGGTATCCGCAGTCACCGCATACATCCCACGGGCCTTACGCGGGGCAGGCAGGAGATTGGGTGGAGTCAGGTAATGATCGAGCGCACGGTCGGCGGCTTCGTGGAGTTTGTTTGAATCGAGGGATTCGTAAGGGGATGTGGGATCGGTTTCGGGTGGGTTGGGTGTTGGTTTGATCATGGTGACACTCCTTGATTATTGGAGCCGCCACGTTTCGCTGCGAAACGAAGAGAGGTGGCAGCTGTACGCAGGTTCGCAGACCGGGAATCAAGGCACCCGGCATACCCGAAGGTATCCCGCGCACAGCCGCCATAAAGCACCATTGCCAAAAATGGCAACGAACTGGAGCGCTGTGCGCCTTGATTGATCCGGGCTGCGAAACCCGATCGCTGATACGTCAGCGACCGCAACACGATAGAACCCGCCCTCAAAGCGCACAAGCCGGCGGATTCTGGCTTAGCTGTAGGCAATGGCGCAAGGATGTGTAGCCTGGGAGCGTGACTGGAGATGTCTTTTTAAACACTGGTGTTTATCAAGATCGTACTGCGCGCCCCTCCCCCTAAATGGATTCGTCTCCTGCCAGAGCATTTTGCTCGCGAGAGCAAGTCGCGTAGCCTGCCGGCCTCGTGCAAACAATATGCCCCCGCAAGGAAGCACAGGACTGCCCCATGAACACAACACAAGACTGGCTGGCTCGGCTATCACGCAAGCAAGGACAGCCTTCCACTTATGAGGACTATCGGCGCAACGAGGCGCTGGAGATACTCGCCCGCTTTGGAAACACCGGCACATGGGCAGACGTGAGCAATCACTCCAACGGTTTCGTACGGGAAGTCGCTGTGCGAGAACTGTGCAGGCAGCCTTCCGCTGAAGCGTTAACCGTGTTGATCGAACGTCTGAACGATTGGGTGCCTCAGGTTCGCGACTTGGCAGCCCAAGGACTGAAACACTACCTGTCACCTGCTCATACCCAGGCATGGTTGTCCGCACTTGGACCCTTGATGGCATTGGCTGCGCAACGCAGGGTCGACCACGGGCAAACTGTGTCGACAGTACGCGCCATGTTGCAATCCGCGGATTGCCGGGATGAGGTGTACGCCGACTTTTTAGATCGCCAGAGCAAAGCCGCGCGTTACCTATTTACGCTTTTGCTGGAAAGCGCCGAGGTTCCAGAAGCGCTGATACGCAACGCTCTGGCTCATCGCGAGTCGACGGTACGGTTGATGGCGGTGTCGGCGAGTCTGACATTGCCGGCGACCCAAAGTCTGCCGTTGCTCCGTGAAGCCATGTCGAGGCCCGGTGCGAAGATCCGCGTACGCGTGCTTTACGCGCTGCTACCGCTGCTTTCAGATCCAAAACCTGTACTGCGCGAAGCGTTGATAGATGCTTCACCGGCAGTACGCAATCTGGCGCTTTGGGCTGCGTCTCGTAACGATGTTGATGCTCATGCAGTCCTGACCGAACGTTTAAGTCAGCCTTTGCCCACATCGAAACAACATTGGCTGGGCGTGCTCGGGCTCGCTACAGAACTGGCTGTCGATTTGCCAGAGCGATGGCATACACCCGCGCTGCGCTCGACCTATGTGACGGTGCGACAGGCAGCAACGCGCTTGCTTCGCGATGATCAACTGCCTGAGCTGTTCGAAGCGCTCGATGATCCATCGGAGAAAGTATTTGCGGTGGCGGGTGCTCAACTGGACAAAGTATTGTGGCCTTTACTGCGCATCGGATTGATGACCAAACTCGATAGAGACTGGCACGAACTAACGTCAAAGCGACGCAGCGCCATTTTTGGCCTGGTCCCAACATGGCAACAACTTGGCTACCTGTTGGAGCGCCTCGACACCGGGCACGCCGGACAAACTTATTGGCTCGGCCAAATCGATGCGTGGTGTGACAGGCAGTATCTCGTTGTCGATCCGGTAACTCCCAAGACCGATCGCGCAGCATGGCAAGAAAAACTTCGTGAATTAACGGCAAACGGGCAGATCCGCTGGGGTACGCGTTTGTCGTGACTCGGTTCAACAGGCCGATCGCAGCCATCGGCAGCGCCTAAACGGATAACTTCGTTCACATGGCCGCGCAGGTGCCGTCGCCATTGCTGCCAGCAAGCTCCCAAAGGTTCAACGTCGTACGTAATATCTGTGATCAACATAAAACCCTGTGGGAGCGAGCCTGCTCGCGAAAGCGCCAGAACCAACACCAAATCAGCCCCTGGCGCCCCGAACACCTAGATCAACCCGGCAACTCAAGATTATTCAGCGCCCGATTCACCGCCAACTCCCCCAACATGATCAGTTGCGCAACCCCCAACAACGCCCGACGCTGCGGCGCCGGCAACAGACTGGAAATGTCCTGAGCAATCGTCTTCGCCGAAGCAAGCGTTTCACTGGCATCGGCCAGCAGTTCTTCATTCTTGGTATCCGCCGTTACCGCATACATTCCACGGGCCTTACGTGGCGGGGGCAGGAGATTGGGTGGCGAGAGGTAATGATCGAGCGCACGGTCAGCGGCTTCGTGGAGCTTGTTTGAATCGAGGGATTCGTAGGGAGACGTGGGATCGGTTTCGGGCGGGTTGGGTGTTGGTTTGATCATGAGTGAATCTCCAAATCATAGAAAAGGAGCCATCATCTTTTCGCTACCAAACGAAGGGGTGGTGGCCATACGAAGGTTGGTAGACCGGTGACTTGGAGAACCGGCGCGCCCGAAGACGCCCTGCGCATGGCCACCATAAAGACGCAGCGCCAAGAAGGACTGAATCGGGTGACGCTATGCGCCAAGTCTAAGCCGGGCTACCAAACCCGATCGCTGATTCGTCAGCGACCCGACCACAATAGAACCCACCCCCAAGGCGCACAAGCCGGCGGATTCTGGCGTAGCTGTAGGCAAAGGCGCAAGGATATGTAGCCTGAGAGCGTGACCGGAGATGTCTTTTTAAACATTGGCGTTTAGCGAACTCCTGAGTGGGTCTCGGATCCCACGGCAGATCCGTCCCGTTGCCCCAACAGACGAAAGCGTCCGGTGAACACATCGTCCTGAAGCTGATGCCATCGCCTCCATTGAACCGAGACAGCAGTGGTGATGCGGATTCTGTTTTCTATAATGACTGACCGGCTATGTTTAGGGTGCTTGAAATGCCAGCCTCCGCTGATCAAAATTCCGCTGTCGTTTTATGCGCAGCTTCCAATAACGACTTGGAAGATCTGGTGGCCACCAGGATTGAGGCCATGCGCGAGAGTCTTGAACGGCTTGGACGATTTAACCCGGATCGTGCGCGTGAACGATTTCTTGCTGGGTTCGACGCTAACAGCACACGCCGCATAGAAGTATCAGGTGATCTGGTCGGTTTTGTCGTAATCAAAGACCACCAGAGCGAGCTTCTGCTTGACCACTTGTATGTAATACCCAGTGCTCAAGGAGCAGGAATCGGCTCTGAAGTTCTTACTTGGATTTTCAGAGAGGCTGATGAGATCGGGCGTCCCATCAAGGTTGGAGCTCTCAAAGAAAGCGCCTCAAATCGTTTTTACACTCGCCATGGCTTTGTGTTCGTAGAAAGCGGTGAATTCGATAACTATTATGTTCGGGCTAACGGTAATGCCGTTAAGTTCGATGACTAGGCAGATCTTGAGACGTCGCCCCGTCAGATGTTGTACCGTTAGATGAACAAAGGGGATTGATCTATTTTCTGGAAAATAAATCTACCCCCTTTTTACTCAACAAAAGGGGAGACTTTTTTTTGTGAAAATAATTCAACCCCCTTAGTTGATAAATCTAATTCCGTGATTGCGAATCAGGTCTGGTCTTAGGTCTAGATCGGCGTCTTCTACGCTTCGGCTTCCTTCCTTGCTCCGATGCAGCAAGAATCGCAGGACCTTTTCCAACAAACTTGTCAACTACAAACACAACCAACAACGAGACTGCAACCGCAAATATCAGAAGTTGATACATAAAACTATAGTCATGAAAATGCTTGTATACTCCTCCCAAAGGAACCATCGCGTCAATATCAACAGTACCTTCCGAGTATTTTATAAAAGAATTATCACCACGAGAGTAATAATAATCAGAAGTCCAGAAATACACCACCTTGGTTGAGCGCGGTGGAATCTCTCCCAATTCAACAGGCTCTTTACCCACGACTCTAACGGACTTATTAGCGCCATCAACTAGCGCAACTCCACTCAGTGAATTTACAAGAGCGACGTTCGTCGCAGCCTTGTTACCAGAGTTATCAATTTTGTAAACGAGAAATGTCCGAGCATCAAAATTGAAGCTGTGCTTAGTATTAAGTGCTTGCTCTCTGAGCAAATTAGCCACCAAGGAAATTTGCGGCCCCGTAAAGTTTTGAGCTTTAACACCTCCTACTTTTCTGCAAATCATCCTCAATTTCTAAATTACTTTTCAACTCTTCATCAATATATGTTTGAATGCTTGGATGAGACTTGTAAATGCTCGTTTCGACACTCGCACTCAAATCAACTGCCGGCGCCGAGAACCATTGATTAAAACTAATAAATGAAAGAGCCAAGCCGACTACAAGCGTGGCGGTAGAAAGATGATCCTTTATCAAGCCAGTTACTCCGTGCTAACAATTAGACCTAATGTAATGTTTGCTAATCATGAGGCACCAGTAGCTGGTTTACAATGCCCGGTTTCGCTGCCAGCCACGCTGAGCCGAACGAACGCTTTGGACAGATCGCGGAAGTTAACAACGATCCGGTTCAGGCTGGGCGTGATCACGTCCGCTGCTTGTCGATTCCTCTCTTGAAAGGCTGTTGAATTTTGGCCCATATCGAAGGGGTAAAAAAAGAACTTGAACCCGCTGATTCAGGGCCGAGTCAGCTTTAACAACGCTGGCCCTTCCGGCAATTTATCCAATGTCAGCGTCTCTTTCTCCCCCCCCCGCTCAATCACCACCCCATCCCCCTCAACCCCCACCAACCTCACCCCCACCCCAACCTTCTCCCCCACCAAAAAACTCCTCGGCGGCCCATCATTCAAACTCAATATCGCCACCGCCCCACTCCCCCCCGCCATCACCCCACTCACCTTGATATCCACCGGCGCCGTCTCATTGGAAAACCACTGCAACGCCGGACTATCACTCCGCACCGCCAGCACCTGCGGAGCCACTACCGGTGTATGCGATTCAGCGGACGTCAGCAGCAGCGAAGACCACGTCGCCACGCCAACCAGCGCTGTAATCAGCGCCAGTGCCTGAATCATCTGCGGTGGGGAAAAGCGTGTGGCGAGCATCATGGGCTGGATCTCCTTGTTGTCCCTGTTGCCAGCCTACGCGGTAATTCTCTCCGTTTTATTTCACATGCCTTACATGTTCGCCGTGCACGATGGCGTGTGATGCAAAGGAGCGTGCGAGCGATGAACAGGCAATTGGGTTTTACGCTGATCGAGTTGATGGTGGTGCTGGTGATCATTGGGATTGCCAGTGCGGCGATCAGTTTGAGTATCAAGCCTGATCCGTTGCAGTTGCTGCGCAAGGATGCCGAGCGGGTGGCGCAGTTGCTGCAAGTCGCGCAGGCGGAGGCCCGCGCTGATGGGCGGGCGATTGTTTGGCTTAGCGATGCCAAGGGGTTTCGGTTTAGTCGGCGTAGCGACAGTGGCAAGGGGCTTGATCATTTTGCGGGGGATGCGCAGTTGCGGCCGCGTGCCTGGCAGAGTCCGAAGGTGGAGGTGCGAGTGGAGCCGAAGCAGAAAGTCGTGCTGAACGCTGAGTGGATTAATCCGCCGCTGCAATTGACGTTGTCGGATGGTTTGAATCGGATGAATGTGCTGCGTGATGGTAGCGGTCGGATCAGTCTGCAATGAGGGGCCAGGACGGTTTTACCCTGATCGAGGTGATGGTCGCGATTCTGCTGATGGCGGTGGTGAGTTTGATTGCCTGGCGCGGGCTGGACAGTGTGACGCGGGCGGACAGCCATTTGCAGGCGAGCAGTGAGCAGAGTGACAGTTTGTTGCGAGTGTTGAATCAGTTGCAGCGGGATGTGGACATGCGTGCGGGGGTTGAGTTGAGTGAGCCGAGGAAGGTTGGGGTGGATGATGAGCCGGTGACGGCGCCGGCTGCGCTTACTGTGCGCAGTAGTGATAGCAAGGGGTTTCGGCTGGATATTATTCGCAGTGCGGCGGATCAGCGGGGGGCGTTGCAGCGGGTTCGGTGGTGGGTCAAGGGCGACACGTTGTATCGGGCGGTGGCTGAGGCGCGGGGTCGGTATCCGTTGCCGGCGCCGGGGAATGGGGTTGCTGTTTTGAATGAGGTAAGTGATGCGCAGGTGCGGGTTTGGGAGGTGGATAAGGGGTGGCGGCAGTTGAGTGGGAATCGGCGGGAGGATCCGTTGGGTTTGGAGATTCGGTTGAGTCGGCAGACGGCGCAGGGGGTTGAGCGGTATCGGCAGGTGATGGGGCCGCTGCAATAGTTGAGATCAGCGCAGCTTTTTGTAGGAGTGAGCCTGCTCGCGATTGCGGTGGGTCAGTTAAGAGAGGTGTCACAGATAGGCCGCATTCGCGAGCAAGCCCGCTCCCACAGTTGGATTGGGTTTGGTCAGTCGGAGGGTGGTTGGCTGGTAGGCCGCCATCGCTGGCAAGCCAGCTCCCACAAAGTGGACTGAGTGCAGCCGGTAGATATGGGTCTGCTGACAGACCGTAATCGCGAGCAGGCTCACTCCTACAATTGGATTGAGGGCAGTCAGTTGGGGAACGGTTGGCTGGCAGTCGTTGGCCGGCCAGCTCCTACAATTTCGATTCGCGAGCACAGCATGCGGCGAAGCCGCCCCACTCAATGGCCGAGTGTCAGCTCGCCGAAAGCTCTTGATCTTGGTTCACCGGCGACGTCGGGAGGCTGAGTGGAGGGATTCATTCGGGGTGGGAGCGCAGCGACCGTTTGGCGCAGCCAAACACAGCGGAAGGAGGTGCAGCGAAGCAAACCGGAGCCGCTGCGCCCGGATCGATCCCGGAGCGAAGGAACCCCGAGCTTTAGCGAGTGGGCCGGACGTAGGAGCAAGCGTTTTTTTGCTTACTTTTTTTAGGCGTTTGTAAAAAAAGTGAGTCGCCGTAAGGGCGAAACCCTAAGCAGGCGTTACCGCAGCAATGGATATGTACTCGGTCCATCCCCCAAAATAGTGCTAGCTGAGGACGACCACGCCACCGGGCAGTTCGGTGCATTTGACGCCGTAGGCATCGCGGATTAGCAATGCGACGCCGGCGAGTTGGTCGAGGCTGAAGCGGGCCTGGACGCGACGTTGACCGAGGTCGCGGTTGAGCAGTAGCAACATGCCGGGGCGGTAGCGGTTGATTTCGTCGATCATCTGGCTGAGGGTTGCGCCGTTGAAGACCAGCACCTGCTGGCGCCAGTTCATCACGGCGGCGGTGTCGACGCTTTGCACGTTGCCGACTTGCCGTGCGTCATAGGTGACTTGCTGGCCCGCTTCGAGGCGCAAGTTGCGGCCTTCGATGTCGACTTCGACTGTGCCATCGAGGCAGGTCACGCAGACTTGTTGATCCGTGTTGCGCAGGTTGAAACGCGCCTGACTGGCCCGCAACCACCCTGCTCCGGCCTGCATCGCCAGCGGCAGGCGTGCGGTTTGCACTTCGACTTCGCCGCTGACCAGTTCAAAACCCTGCACGCCGTTATCGACGGTGCGCTGATTGATGCGGGTCTGGGTGTTCAGTTCCAGGCTGAGACCTTGCGCTAGCTCAACCCGTCGCTGCTGTCCGACTTCGGTGATGTAATCGGCGCCCAATCCTTCGAACCCGCCGGGAATCGTGCCGCGCACCAGCAAGAATGCGGCGGACGCGGCAATGGCGCCGCCGAGAAATGCCCGTCGACCGAAGGTGCGTCGGCCCTGCACGGCTTCGGCGGCCGGTTGCAGCCGATGCCACAACAGCTTGGTCTCTTCGAACGCCCGGGCATGTTCGCCGCTCTGCTCGCACCACAGGCGCAAAGCGCGGGCGTCGGCCACGGTGGCGCGTCCTGAGGTCAGGAGGATCAGCCAGTCGCGGGCTTCGCTTTGTAGATGCTCGCTGGCCGAAGGCTCGGCAGGTTTCAGTCGAAAGATGTTCAAACGCGCAGATTCTCAACGGATTAATCGGGTCACTCTTCGCTAGACGGTTTTCCGGCCCCGCGACCGAACCGCTGAAACACTTTTCTTTCCAGTTTCGCCGCGCAGAAGCCCAGCGCGGCTTTGATTTCCTTCTCGACCATGCGCGTGGAAATGCCGAATCGCTGGGAAATTTCCAGGTGCGGCGCCTCCTCCAGCCGCGCGGCAATAAAGATCCGCCGACGCCGTGCGGGCAGTTCGTACAGGGCGCTGAGCAACGCCTGCATCTCCTTTTGCCCGCCGACCACTCGCGCCGGGTCGAGGGCTTCGTCGCCCAGTTGCAGCAGTTCCTCGACTTCAGTGCCGGTGAGCAGACGCGCGTCGGCCTGACGGCGGTCGGCAGCGATGTTCAGGGCCATGCGATACAGGTAGGCGTTGGGCTTGAGCAGGTTCGGCGGGGTCTCCATGCGATCGACCCGCAGCCAGGTTTCGTGCAGCACATCGTTGGCCAGGTCCTCGGAGCCGAGGCGGCGGCGCAGGCGCACGCGAAAATCCTCATAGGAGCTGAGGAACAGCTGGCCCATCGTGCTTTGTCCGGCATCTTTCATCCCCCGGAAACTCCTTCCCATCTGGTGCATTCCATGCGTTTCCCTGCCGATTGCGGTAACAACAGCAACGTGACCGGCTGGCGCAAGGCGCTGGGCGTCGGCCGGTCGATTGTGAGCGTGCGAAAACTTTCCACCAGCGCGTTGTCGCGCCGTACATCACCGGTCGAGGTGACCAGCCGGTTGTGCTGCACCACGCCGTCGCGCCCGACCCACACCTGCAACACCGCGCGATAGCTGCCCGGGCGGGTCAGCGGCGAACGACACAGGTTGCGCTCGATCGCCGCTTGCACCGCCGTGGCGTAGCTACGGTTTAACGCAGCACTGGCCGGCGATGGCTTGTCGGCGGACACCGGCACGTCCTCGACCTCGGCCACTTGCAAGGTGAACGCGTCGGCGCGGGCATAGCGCGCCATCAGCCCACTGCCGCCGAGCAAACGGCGCAAGGCCTCGGCAGCGGTGTACTCGCCATCCACCGCCAACGAGCGCCGCCCGCGACTCAACTGGCTGTCGACCAGCACCGCAACGCCGGTGGCGCGGCTGTATTGATCCAGTGCCGGCGCCAGGTCCTGCGCCGGTATGTGCAAGGTCATGCGCAGGTCTGCCGGCGACGGCTCAGCACCCGCTTCGCCGGCGAGCAAGCCAAGCAGCAGCCCCAGACAAACGTGCGTCGCTGAACGCTGAAGACTGTCCCTCGAACTGCCTCGCTGCACGGCTGACGTACCCCTGAAAAGCGTCATCCTGAGGGCTGTTTATGAATCTGGTGTGACGGCCGGTGCAAAAAAACCATCACGGGATTTGCACCGGGCTTGCACTAGACTCAAGCCATAGCGCGGCCCTTCCGGGCCGGCCAGGAGGCGAGCATGAAAACACTGTGGAAAATCACCCTGGGCGGGCTGTTGCTGGCGGCGCTGTCGAGTGCCTGGGCCGAGCAGCCATTGGGTTGTGTCGAGGTGACAGTCGGCGGCTACAAGGCGCCGAATTACGATTGCCTGAGCCAGCAGATGGGCAACAACCCCGACGGCGCGGCGGCGGCGCAGAAGAACCAGGAGGCGTTGAATATGCCAGTAAGCAAGCGCCCGCCCAATCAGGTCGGCCTGGCGACTCCGGCGGCGACGAGTACGCGGATGGGCAACACGTTTGGCACATCGGTCAAACCGCAACGCCCACCGAACTGAAGGACACACCTTGTGGCCAGGGAGCTTGCTCCCGCTCGGCTGCGCAGCAGTCGCAAAACCTCAGCATGCGGTATGTCAATTCAAACCGGCACGGCAGATGTAGGGGCGCTGCGCACCCCAGCGGGAGCAAGCTCCCTCGCCACAGGCTTTCGCACTGATCAGTCACTCGGGGTCTGGCGAAAACTCACCGCCAGGCGGTTCCAGCTGTTGATAGCGCTGACCGCAACGGTCAGGTCGACCAACTCGCCTTCGTTGAATTGCTCGCGCGCCTGCTGATAGACGTCATCGGGCACGCGGCTCTGCGATAACAGTGTCACCGCCTCGGCCCAGGCCAGCGCGGCACGCTCGCGAGGGTTGAAAAAGTTGCTGTCGTGCCACACCGCTAGCGCATACAAACGCCGTTCACTCTCCCCGGCTCGCCGCGCATCCACCGAGTGCATGTCAGCGCAGAACGCACAGCCGTTGAGCTGTGACGCACGGATGCGGATCAGTTGCAGCAGCGGTTGTTCGATACTCAGGCTGGCGGTCAGCGCCTCCATGGCAAGCATCGCTTTCATTGCCTGGGGCGAAGCGCTGTAATAATCCAGACGCGGGGACATGGGCGGGTCTCGGGAGCAAGAATGATGAGTTCACGGTAAGCGCCGTCGTGACCGTGTTACAGCCCCAATTTCGCGAATTATGGACACACCGCCGAAAACGGATTCACCGAATTTCCATGTAGGAGTGCGCCTGCTCGCGATAGCGGTGTGTCATTCAACATTGATGTGGCTGATCCGCCGCTATCGCGAGCAGGCTCACTCCTACAAGGGTTTTGCGCCAATTTGCGGTTTTTACTCCACGCAACTACTGCCAAAAGCCCCAAAGCGCTAATCTGCCCAACACTGTAATCCCCCCAGGAGCCGCGTCGGTATGGAACTTCATGTCGTGATCAACGGCCGCAAGGATCTTGCCGGTCAGTTGTATCAGCAGTTGCGCGGGGCGATTGAATCCGGGCGGTTGGCGGCGGGTACGCAGTTGCCGCCGAGCCGCTTGCTGGCCGAGCAATTGGGCATCTCGCGCAAGACCATATCCGACACCTATGCGCAACTGACCTACGAAAATTTCCTCACCGGCGTAATCGGCAAAGGCACTTACGTCAACTCCCGCCCGGCGCAGGTTCAGCGCAAACAAAGCCACAGCGAACTGGCCAGCGCCGAACTGATCGAGCGCTGGCGCAACCTGCCGGTATTTCTCCGTCATCCGACCCTTGAAGGTTCGCTGCGCTACGACTTCATTGGCGGCGCCACCAGCAAGGGCCAATTCCCCCACGATGACTGGCGGCGCTGTGTTGCCCATGCGATGCGCCAGATGGCAACGTCCAAAGGCTTCTACAGCGTGCCCGAGGGCTTGCCGGCGCTGCGCAACGCGATTGCCCGGCACATCGCGTATTCCCGTGGGGTGACCTGCCAGGATGAAGACATTGTGGTGTGCAACGGCGCGCAACAGGCGCTGGACCTGCTCGCCCGCGTACTGATCAGCCCCGGCAGCCGGGTGGCGATCGAAGACCCCGGCTACCCGCCGGCGCGCTTGCTGTTCGCCAGCCACGGCGCCGAAGTGGTTGGCATCCCGGTGGATGCCGAAGGCATTCAGGTCGAGTTGATTCCCGATGACACGCAGTTGATCTACGTCACGCCGTCGCATCAGTTCCCACTGGGCATGCCGATGAGTCCGGCGCGGCGCGAGGCCTTGCTGGCCCGCGCCCATGAGCTGGGCGCGATCATTATCGAGGACGACTACGACAGCGAGTTTCGCTATGAGGGCCGTCCGACCGATTCGCTGTACAGCCTGGACCCGCGCGGCATCGTTGCCTACGTCGGCACCTTCTCGAAAACCCTGCTGCCGGAGCTGCGTTTGGGTTATGCGATCCTGCCGCCGGCGATCCTCGAAGCGGTGGTCCGCGCCAAACAGCTCACCGACCTGCATGCGTCCACTCTGCCGCAATGGGCGCTGGCCAAATTCATCGCCGAGGGCTGCCTGCTCAAGCATATCCGCCGCTGCCATACCATTTACGCGCAGCGCCGCGAACGGATTCTGGCGCGCATGGCCGGCGACCTCTCGCCGTGGCTCGAAGCGGTGCCGCCCAGCGCCGGATTTCATATGGCGGCGCTGTGCAAGAAGCCGATCGACCTGGCGCTGGTGATCGAGCTGGCAAAAAAGGTCGAGGTCGGGCTGTACGCCATCGACGGCTTCTATTACCAGCAACCGGTGCAAAGCGCGTTGTACTTCGGCTTTGGCGCCATCGAGACGCTGGATATCGACATCGCCCTGGACCGCCTGCATGACATCCTCGAACAGCTGTCATGAGCCGTTGGTATAAGGCTTTTACTGCCGATTGGTTATTGGTGATTCACCCGCGCGGGCCTATTCTGCACAGGCGTTATCCCTCAATGAGCAGGATTCGTCCGGCCTGATTCAGGAGTGTGAGCAATGTCCAACGAAGTGATCAACACCGTCCAGGTGCAAGCCGCCGCCGGCCGTTCGGACGAACTGGGCAAGCAATTGCAGAAAATCGTCGACACCCTGCGCGAAACACCGGGCTGCGACTCTTACCTGGTCGACCGCTGCCCCGAGGATAGCCACCGTTGGATGGTCAGCGCCCGCTGGCAGTCCGAAGCGGCGATGCAAGCGCATTTCAACCGGCCCGAGGCGCAGGGGTTTATCGATTTGATTGATAGTCGACTGGCCAATAGCGTGGACTTCAACAGTTTCCCGATCGTCTGAACCGGCCCCTTCGCGAGCAAGCTCGCTCCCACAGTTCTTGTGTTGCTGTGCCTTTTGAGCAACCCAGTCCAATGTGGGAGCGAGCTTGCTCGCGAAGGCGATTTGCGCCGCACCAATATTCCCTTGGCATGTTCAATTGGTCACTCCATCTTCCCGAATATTGGCCATTTGAATGCCGGGGCTTGCGGACTACCGTGATTGCACTCCCAATCATCACAGGTAACCGGCCATGAAACTCCTTCCTTTGCTCGCCTCTGCCCTCGCTTTGAGCCTTTGCGCCAGCGCCTCTTTCGCCCACGACGCCTCCGAAAAAATCACCGTCCTGCAAGAACAGCTGCTGAAAAACGCCCCCGGCAAAAAAGCCATGATGATCGAAGTTGACTACCAACCCGGCCAATCCTCGATCGCTCACAAACACGAAGGCACCGCCATGGCCTACGTGCTGGAAGGTAAGGTGACTTCCCAAGTGAAGGGTGAGAAGGCGATCACTTACAAGAAGGGTCAGTTCTGGTACGAACCGGCCGGTTCCGAACATTTAGTGTCGAAAAATGCCAGCCAAAGCAAACCTGCCAAGTTGCTGGTATTCATGGTGCTGGCCCCGGATGAACAAGTGTTGATCCCGCTGAAAAACTGACAGTTGGAATACTCTCCTTGTAGGAGTGAGCCTGCTCGCGATGAGGCCAGGACAGGCAACACAAACTCTTCAGGCACAAAAAAGCCCCGGCATCTCACGACACCGGGGCTTTTTCATTCAGCCACTACTTATGCCAATTCAAGCTCGGCAGTCGCAGTCACCGCAGGCACAACCGCTTGCCCGCTCAGTGCCAGATCCAGCAGCTCACGGTTGGCCACCGCATACATGGCGTAGTCCGTGCCGCTCGCCGCACGGATTTCCACCAGCATGGCACGCCAGCGCGAGATCATGCTGTCGTGCTGGGCCATCCACAGCGCCAGGCGTGCTTCCACGTCCTGGGTGCCGTCGCCCTGTTGCAGGACGGAGATGGTGATGGCGCGTTGCTGCCAGTCGACGTCATCGCGGAACGCTTCACGGGCCAGGGCTTGCCAGTTGTTTTCAACCGGCAATGCGCTGATCTGTTGCAGGTACCAGGTGATGTCCAGTGCACTGCCCACGGCGAAGTAGGCCTTGGCCACTTCGGCCGGGTTCTGCCCGGTGACGTCTGCGGCTTCGATGATCGGCAGCAGCGTGTACAGGTGCGAGGTGCCCGCAACCATACGCGCCAGCAACTCCGGCACACCGGCTGCGACATAAGCCTGATAACGCGCCTGCCAGTTTTCACGGATTTCGCCGCTGAGCAGTTCGTCGAGCTTCAGACCCAGTTCTTTCAGGTGCGGACCGAAGTGCGCGACGTCACGGGCAGCGTTCTGCTCGTTGCGACGGGCACGCAGGAACCAGCGCGTAGCGCGGCGCCCCAGACGCATCAGCTCGTCCATCAGCTCCAGCTGCACGTCAGCGGAAACCTGATAGTCCAGGGCTTCAATCTGACGGAACCAGTGCGGGAGGTGGAAGATGTCGCGCACGATCACGTAAGCGCCAGCCACGTTCGCCGGGCTCATGCCGGTCGACTCTTTGAGCCGCTGAACGAAGGTGATGCCCATGTGGTTGACCAGATCGTTGGCAATCTGCGTGCTGACGATCTCGCGCTTCAGACGGTGGCGACGCATGGCTTCGGAGAACTTGCTGACCAGGGTCGGCGGGAAGGCCGTTTCCATGTCGCGGGTCAGGTAGTCGTCGTCCGGCACCCGCGAGCCCAACAGCTGCTCCTTGAGATCGATCTTGCTGTAGGAAATCAGCACCGACAGTTCAGGACGGGTCAGGCCGTGGCCTTCAGCGACGCGCTCGGTCAGTTGTTCTTCGGTCGGCAGGAACTCGATGGCGCGGTCCAGCTTGCCACGGCCTTCCAGATCGCTCATCAGACGCTTGTACTCGGCAATGCGCGCGTAAGCACGACGCGCCGCCAGGGACAGGGCCTGAGTCTGCTTGTAGTTGTTGCCGAGCACCAGATTGCCGACTTCGTCGGTCATGCTCGCCAGCAACTGGTTGCGTTGCTTGTCGGTCATGTCACCGGCCTGAACCACTTCGTTCAGCAGGATCTTGATGTTCACTTCGTGGTCGGAGCAGTCCACGCCACCGGCGTTGTCGATGAAGTCGGTGTTGGAACCGCCGCCATTGAGACCGAATTCAACACGGCCCAGTTGGGTCATGCCAAGGTTACCGCCCTCGCCCACGACTTTGCAGCGCAGTTCGTTGCCGTTGACGCGCAGTGCATCGTTGGCCTTGTCGCCCACGTCGGCATGGCTTTCGGTGCTGGCCTTGACGTAGGTGCCGATGCCGCCGTTCCACAACAGATCCACCGGTGCCTTGAGCAAGGCATTGAGCAGTTCGGTCGGGGTCAGCTTGTCGGCCTGAATGTCGAAGCGTTCTTTCATCTGCGGCGAGATGGCGATGCTCTTCGCGCTGCGCGAGAAGATACCGCCACCTTCGGACATGATGCTGGTGTCGTAGTCGGTCCAGGCCGAACGCGGCAGGTCGAACAGACGCTTACGCTCGACGAAGCTGGTCGCCGGATTCGGGTTCGGATCGATGAAGATGTGCATGTGGTTGAACGCAGCCACCAGTTGCAGCTTGTCGGACATCAACAGGCCGTTACCGAACACGTCACCGGCCATGTCACCGACGCCCACCACGGTGATGCTGTCTTCCTGAACATTGATGCCGCGCTCGCGGAAGTGGCGCTGTACGCCGACCCACGCGCCCTTGGCGGTGATGCCCATTTTCTTGTGGTCGTAACCGGCCGAACCACCGGAGGCAAACGCGTCACCCAGCCAGAAGCCGTAGTCGATGGCGATGCCGTTGGCGATGTCGGAGAACGTTGCAGTGCCCTTGTCCGCCGCGACCACCAGGTACGGGTCGTCGCCGTCGTGACGCACGACATTGACTGGCGGCACCAGCGCGCCGTCCTTCAGGTTGTCGGTGATGTCCAGCAGACCCGAGATAAAGATGCGGTAGCAGGCGATGCCCTCGGCCGCGATCTCGTCACGGCTGCCGCCCAGTGGCAGGCGACGCGGCAGGAAGCCGCCCTTCGCACCCACCGGTACGATGACCGAGTTCTTCACTTGCTGGGCTTTTACCAGGCCGAGCACTTCGGTACGGAAGTCTTCTTCACGGTCGGACCAGCGCAGGCCACCACGGGCAACGTTGCCGAAGCGCAGGTGCACGCCTTCGACGCGTGGCGAGTAGACGAAGATTTCAAACTTCGGCACTGGCTTCGGCAGCTCAGGGATTGCATGCGGGTTGAACTTGAAGCTGAAGTACGACTTGTTCTGGCCGTTAGCGTCAGTCTGATAGAAGTTGGTACGCAGGGTGGCTTTGATCAGGTCCAGATAACGACGCAGGATGCGGTCTTCATTGAGCACCTGGACATCGTCCAGTGCGGTCAGAATCGCTTGTTCCAGACGCAGTTGCTTGTCTTCCAGATCATCGCTGCCGAGCTTGCGCGCCAGATAGAAACGGGTCTTGAACAACCGGGTCAGTTCGCGAGCGATGTCGGTGTGGTTGTTCAGCGTACTGGCGATGTAACCCAGATCGAAGCCCAGACGAATCTGCTTCAGGTAACGGGCGTAGGCACGCAGCAGCGCAACGTCGCGCCATGGCAGGCCGGCGGTCAGCACCAGACGGTTGAACGCATCGTTCTCGGCATCGCCACGCACGATGTGGACGAAGGCGTCCTGCAGGGTGTCGTTGAGTTGCTGGATGTCGAGGTCCAGGCCTTCAGCGGCAGTGAAGGCAAAATCGTGGATCCAGAACTCGCGGCCATTGGTGTGACGCAGGCGGTACGGGAATTCACCCAGCACGCGCAGGCCGAGGTTTTCCAGAATCGGCAGGACGTCGGACAGCGCCAGCGGCGTGTCGGCGTGATACAGCTTGCAATGCAGCTCGCGCTGGCCGGAAACCTGACCCAGCGGCTGATAGAAGCTCATCACCAACGGATTTTTTTCGTTGAGGCTCAGCAGGTGCTGCATGTCGACCACGGCCGAATGCGCCGCGAAACGCTCGCGGTAACCGGCCGGGAAGCCTTTCGGGAAGTCGGCCAGCACGTTGGTGCCGTGGGCTTCGCCGAAGCTTTCGATGGTCAGTGCGGCGTAGTCGTCCTGCCAGCTGCGGCAGGCCTGGACCACTTCCTTTTCCAGCAGCAGCGGATCGATGTCGAGACGGTTTTTCGGATCGACACGCAGGATCAACTGCACGCGCGCCAGTACCGACTCGGAGAAGAACGTCCAGAATTCGCAATCGGAGGCCTTCAGGCGCTCCATCAGCACTTGCTGGATTTTCTGGCGAACTTCGGTGGAATAGATGTCGCGCGGCACGTAGGCCAGGCAGTAGCAGAAACGCCCGTACGGGTCTTTGCGCAGGAACACGCGAATCTTGTTACGTTCCTGGATCTGCACGATCGACATCACGGTAGTGAACAGCTCGTCGACCGGGGTCTGGAACAGGTCGTCACGCGGCAGCACTTCGAGGACCTGTGCCAATTCCTTGCCCAGGTGAGCCTTGGACTGGAAGCCGGAGCGGCGCTCGATTTCTTCGACCTTGCGGCGAATGAACGGGATGACCCGCACGCTCTCGCCATACACCGAAGAGGTGTACAGGCCCATGAAACGGTGTTCCTTGATGACTTTGCCGTCGGCGTCGATTTCACGGATCGACACGTAGTCCGGATAAGCCGGACGGTGCACACGGCTCGGGTGCGCGGCCTTGGCGAACGACAGCAGGGTCGGCTCGCGCAGGTAGGCCACGGCGTAGTCTTCGATGCGCAGGTCTTCGTAGGTCAGGCCGGTGCGCAGCAATTTGGTCAGGCCGAGGAAGGAGCTCTGGTCGTACTCGATGTGGCCGCCGTCGGCCTGATCGGTGACCACGAACTCTTCGTAGCCGAGGAAGGTGAAGTGGTTGCCCACCAGCCATTCCAGGAAACTTTTGACTTCGTTCTTCTCGTCGGCATCGACGGCAAAGGCGCTGTTGTCGAGCTGGGTGAGGATGTCCTGCACCTTAGCCTTCATCGGCTCGAAATCGGCGACCGCGACGCGGACTTCACCGAGAACCTGTTCCAGCTCTTTGCTCAGCACGTTCAGTTCGGCCGCGTTGGCGCAGCGGTCGATTTCCAGATACATCAGCGATTCGTGCAGCACGCCTTCGCCGGTGCTGCCTTTTGGCAGGATTTCCAGCAACTCGCCCTTGCTGCCACGGCGTACGCTGAGCACGGTGGTCTGCAGGGTGTGAATGCTGTAGCCGCGACGGTTCAGCTCGGTGCGGACCGAGTCGACCAGAAATGGCAGGTCGTGGTGCAGGACTTCGACCGCGGTGTGGGTCGACTGCCAGCCGTGGCGTTCGTAATCAGGGTTGTAGACGCGCACTTGCGGTTGCGCGTGATCGAAGCGCTCAAGCAGGCGCCACGCAGAGAGAGTACAGCCAGCGAGGTCGGAGAGGCGACGTTGGGTCAGCTCGTCCAGGGAAATGATGCCGAAGAATTGTTCAGCGAACAGCGCCACTTGTGGCAGTGCCTGTTCACTGATGTGCTGCGCCAGTGCCGCTTGCAGTTGGTGCTGGAAGTCGGCTTTGCTGGCTGCGGTGAAGAACGCCATCTGTGGTACTCCGCTTAAGCTTGTTATTGATGGAAAGCGTCGCGTGCAACACCCCTTGCGGGGCTTGTGTCGCCCTGTTCCTGATTCTCGGGCAGAGGAAACAGGGTGACAGGTGGGTGAAGCTGGACGGGACACTCAGGTCACATTCACCTTCCATTGAATGAGCATCTGCAAAAGCGACTGTGCGGACCTGCAACAATGCCTTTACGGGTGCTCATCCGTTGCGCAGCTTAAAGGGTGCGACAATGTGTCTGCTTGCGGCGCTGCGACATATTCGGTCATTGGCACGTAAACCGAAGCCCGGGCACCGATAAACACTAGCAGGCATGGCGGAAAACGACGGCGTGAATGCCCGTTTTTACGGGACATCCGTGCCAGGTACGACCCTTGATGCGCGTCGCGCTCACGACACATCCTCTGACACTCTCACATGCAGAAATTCCCGCGGGCTGGCAGAATCGCGGCCAATTGCGCCCCACACGTCCGTCGAGACAGGAATTTCCCATGCAAATGACCACCGCCCTACTGATCGTCAACCCGTGCGACGACGAAGAACACAACATGGCCATGCTCTGCTGCCACAGCGACAAGGGCGACATGTTCTTGATGAGCCGCTATCCGGATGAGGATGAGCTGGAAATCACTCTGGATGGCGAGCCTTCGACGCTTGATGGCGTGAAAGTCACCCTGACCAAAACTCTGCTGAAGATCGAAATCGCCGCAGCGGATGCCGATGCGTTGAATGGCGATGATGTGCTGGAGATCAGCTTTAACCCGGATATGGTGGACATGGATGAGGTTGTCGAGACCTTGAAGAATATTCTGGATGGGACCGGGACCTTTATCATCGAAGCTTGATGGCGCATGGAAGGGCCCCATCGCTGGCAAGCCGGCTCCCACAGGGACCGATGCGTTGCACCAATCGCATGCACGCCGCCGCAACCTGTGGGAGCTGGCTTGCCAGCGATGAGGCCAGAACTGCCACCTCAATTCTCCCCGGCTACAAAATTCCAACAATTCCCCCAGTCATTTCACGCACTTTGCGCAAAATGCCGTTAGTCGCCACCCCCCGCGATGGATTAAAGTAACGCCCCCAGCCCCGGCGTTATCCGAACGCCTCGGGCCACCCCTTTCCAGGAACAGTCACCGATGGAACATCGTGAAGCGCTGCTGGCGCTGCGAACCTTTCTTTCAACGCAGATTCTCGGCCAGGAAAAACTTATCGAGCGTTTGCTCATTGCCCTGCTCGCCGATGGCCACATGCTGGTCGAAGGCGCTCCCGGTCTGGCCAAGACCAAAGCGATCAAAGAACTCGCCGAGGGCATCGAAGCCCAGTTCCATCGCATTCAGTTCACCCCGGACCTGCTGCCGGCCGACATTACCGGCACCGAGATCTATCGCCCGGAAACCGGCAGTTTCGTGTTCCAGCAAGGGCCGATTTTCCACAATCTTGTGCTGGCGGACGAAATCAACCGTGCGCCGGCCAAGGTGCAATCGGCGTTGCTGGAAGCGATGGCCGAGCGTCAGGTCAGTGTCGGTCGCAGCACGTATGAGCTGTCGCCGCTGTTTCTGGTGATGGCCACGCAGAACCCGATCGAGCAGGAAGGCACCTATCCGCTGCCGGAAGCGCAGCTCGACCGTTTCCTGATGCACGTGAAGATCGGTTTCCCCGACGCCGCCGTCGAACGCCGCATACTCCAGCAGGCCAGGGGCGAAGCACTGAACGGCGAGACCAAGCCCGAACGCCGGGTCAGCCAGCAGGCGATTTTCGCCGCACGCAAGGAAATTCTCGGTTTGTACATGGCTGACGCCGTGGAGGAATACCTGGTGCAGCTGGTCATGGCCACGCGCAACCCGGCCAAGTTCGACCCGGAGATGGCCGAGTGGATCGCCTACGGCGCCAGTCCACGGGGTTCGATTGCCCTTGATCGCTGCGCCCGTGCCCACGCCTGGCTGGCCGGGCGTGACTTTGTCAGCCCGGAAGACATTCAAGCGGTGCTGTTCGATGTGTTGCGCCATCGCATCATTCTGTCGTTCGAAGCGGAAGCCGCCGGCATCGATCAGGATCGCGTGGTGCAGCGGATTCTTGACGTCGTCGCCGTCGCTTGACCTCCATGAACGCCGCCCTGCCCACCGAACCCGGTGTCCGCATCAGCCTCGCCGAGCTGATCGAGATGCGCCACCGTGTCCGCGAGGTGCAGTTGTTCTCCACGCCGAGCCAGCGCAGCCCGTTGATCGGCCTGCATCACTCGAAATTCCGCGGTCGTGGCGTCGACTTCGACCAAGTGCGGGTGTATCAGACCGGCGACGACGTGCGCACCATCGACTGGCGCGTCACCGCCCGTACCCAGGAACCGCACACCAAGCTGTTCCATGAAGAACGCGAGCGGCCGATTTTCATCATGGTCGAGCAAAGCACGCGGCTGTTTTTCGGCTCCGGGCTGATGTTCAAATCGGTGCTGGCGGCACAAGTCGCCGCGCTGATTGGCTGGGCCGCGCTGGGCCACAACGACCGCGTCGGCGGGCTGGTGTTCGGCGACAACGAACATTACGAAATCAAACCACGACGCAGCAAGCAAAGCCTTTTGCAGTTGCTCAATCGCCTGGTCAAGGTCAATCAATCACTGCACAGCGAACGTGAGCCGGACCGCGACGCCTTGGGCGTGGCCCTGCGCCGTGCCCGGGAGGTGTTACGCCCTGGCAGTCTGGTGGTGGTGATCTGCGATGAGCGCGCCCTGTCCGATGGCGTCGAACAACAATTGGGCCTGCTGTCGCGCCATTGTGACCTGCTGATGCTGCCGCTCTCTGATCCGCTCGACCACGCCCTGCCTGCCGCCGGCCTGCTGCGATTCGCCGAACGCGGCGCACAATTGGAACTCGACACACTGAACTTCGATCTGCGCCAGAGCTATCGCGCCCAGGCCGAAGCACGCATCGCTCGTTGGGAATTGCTCGCGCAGAAGCTGCGGGTGTTGTTGATGCCGCTGAGCACGCAGAGCGAAATGGTCGAGCAGATGCGCGAGTTTCTCAATCCGCAGCGTCCGGGGAAAGGTCGATGAGCGGCATCGAGCAACTGCAACCGCTGATCTCGCCGCCACCGATAGCCTTCTGGCCGCCGGCGCCGGGCTGGTGGCTGCTGCTTCTGTTGCTGCCGCTGCTCGGTTTCGCGGTGTGGCGTTTGCGCGGTTTTCTTCCGATGAAAAAACGCCCGGTCGCGCGCGCTGAACAGCCGCTCGACCCGGTGCGAATCGCGGCGCTTGCCGAACTGGCGCAAATGCCCAAGCCCTATGATGGCGCGCCGGCCGGCGCCTGGCTGCAGCAACTCAACGGCCTGCTGAAGCGGCTGTGCCGCAACCACTATCCCTACAGCCAGAGCCACACACTCAACGGGCGTAAATGGCTGGCGTTTCTCGATAACCGCTGCCCGGCCGCCGGTCTGACGCGGTGGATGGTACTGGTCGAAGGCGCCTACAAACCGGAATGCAAACTCGACGACAAAGCCATCGCCGGCCTGACCCAAGCGGTCGATACGTGGATTCGCAAACATGTTTGAGTTCGCCTGGCCGTGGATATTTGCCTTGTTGCCACTGCCGTGGCTGATGCGCCTGGTGCTGCCTGTGGCCGACAGTGGCGAGCCGGCGCTGAAAGTCAGTTTCCTCGCCGATCTGGAAGGCCTCGCCCGCCGCCGCGCCCGCGCCCATCTGCCGGGCTGGCGTCAGCAGGCGCCGTTCGTGCTGTTGTGGCTGGTTCTGCTGATGGCCGCCGCCCGTCCGCAATGGCTCGGCGAGCCGCTGCCGATTGCCGCCAGCGGGCGCGATCTGCTGGTCGCGGTGGACGTATCCGGTTCGATGGACTTCCCCGACATGCAGTGGCAGGACGAAGAAGTCAGCCGGCTGGCGCTGGTCCAGCACTTGCTCGGCGACTTTCTTGAAAGCCGCGACGGCGACCGTGTCGGTTTGATCCTGTTCGGCAGCCAGGCCTATCTGCAGGCACCGCTGACGTTCGACCGCCATACCGTGCGCGTCTGGCTCGACGAGGCGCGGATCGGCATCGCCGGCAAGAACACCGCCATCGGCGACGCGATTGGCCTGGGCCTCAAACGCCTGCGCCTGCGCCCGGCACAAAGCCGCGTGCTGATTCTGGTCACCGACGGTGCCAACAATGGCGGCGAGATCGATCCGCTGACCGCTGCAAAACTGGCCGCCAGCGAAGGCGTGAAAATCTATCCGATCGGCATCGGCGCCAACCCTGAAGACAGCGGCTCGACCGGTCTGCTCGGCGTCAACCCGAGCCTGGACCTTGACGAGCCGTCGCTGAAGGCAATTGCCGAAGTCACCGGCGGCCAGTATTTCCGTGCCCATGACGGCAAGGAACTGCAAGCGATCAAGGACACCCTCGACCAGCTCGAACCGGTGACTCAGCAACCGACCCAGGCGCGCCCGGCCCAGGCCTTGTATCACTGGCCTCTGGCGCTGGCGTTGTGGTTGAGTCTGTTGCTGGTCGCCCGCGAACTGTGGCCGGACAACCCGCTGCAACGCCTGCTCAACAAGGAGCTGAATCTGCAGAGTCCGTTGCCTGACTGGCGCGAACGCCTTAAACGCTTGCGTTTGCGGAGGCGCCGATGATCGCGCTCTGGCCGCACTGGTTCCGTCCTTGGTGGCTGTTGCTGTTGCCGCTGCTCGGCTGGCTGCTCTGGCAACTCTGGCACCGGCAGAAACGCGCCGGACGCTGGCAGATGATTCTTCCGCCAGCCTTCCATTCAGCGTTGCTCAGTGGGGGCAATGGTCGCGAGAGCAAACTGCCGTGGATCGCCCTCGGCGTGGCGTGGCTGCTAACCCTGCTGGCGTTGCTCGGGCCGAGTTGGGAACGGGTTGAACAGACCAGCCAGAAACCCGCCGATCCGCTGGTGGTGGTGCTGGAGTTGACCGCGGAAATGCTCGCCACCGACTCGCCGCCGACGCGCCTCGAACAAGCCCGGCGCAAGCTGTTCGATCTGTTGCAGGCACGCAGCGATGCGCAGACGGCTATCGTGGTTTACGCCGGCAGCGCACACACATTGGTGCCGCTGTCCGATGACTTGGCGACCAGCCGCAATCTGCTCAACGCCCTCAAGCCGTCATTGATGCCACAAAGTGGGCATCGCGCCGACCTGGCCGTCAGTAAAGCGCTGGCCCTGCTGCAACAGGGTGCCCTCGGCCAGGGGCGAATTCTGCTGGTCGGTTCAGCCCTGACCGAAGAAGAACGCCAAGGCATACGCCGCGCGCTCAACGGCGAATCGGCGCAGTTGCTGATGCTCGGCATCGGCACCGCCGAAGGTGCGCCGATTGCCCAGGAAGACGGCAGCTTCCTCAAGGACGAGCAAGGCGCGATCCGCGTGCCGCGACTCGACAGTCCGGGGCTTGCGGCATTCCTCAACAGCGTCGGTGGCGAATACCGAGCGGCGCAACTGGACGAAGGCGATCTGGCCGCGCTCGGCCTGCTCAGCGGTCCACGCAGCCTGCGTGATGATGGTCGCACCGTGCGTCTGGATACCTGGGCCGATCAAGGTTACTGGCTGCTGCTGCCGCTGTTATTGCTCGCCGCGTGTGCGGGTCGGCGTGGCTGGCTGTTTTGCCTGCCGCTGCTGTTCTGCCTGCCGCAGCCCAGCTACGCGTTCGACTTCGAAGACCTGTGGCTGCGCCCCGACCAGCGAGGCCTGCACCTGCTCAAGCAGAAGCGTCCGGCCGAAGCCGCGCAACATTTTGCCGATCACCAGTGGCAAGGGGTGGCGTTGTACGAGGCCGGCGACTACAGTGGCGCCGCCCAGCGCTTCGCCGAAGGCAGTGATGCCCGTGCGCACTACAATCGTGGCAACGCACTGGCGAAAAGCGGTGAGCTGGAAGCGGCCATCGACGCCTATGAACAGGCCCTGGAGCTGCAGCCGGATTTGCGTCCGGCGCAGACCAACAAAGCGCTGGTCGAAAATCTGCTGAAGCAGAAAAACGCTCCACCACCGGCCGAACCGGACAATCAGCCAAACCAACAAAGCCTGCCCGGCGATGAGCCACCGCCCGCCACCGCGCCTCCCCCGGCGGTGACCAGCGAAACCCAAAGCCAGGCGCAACCGGCAGAGTCGGCCAGTGAACCGCCACCGACCACCCCGCCGCAGCCAGGCCCCAACGAAATCGCGGGCAGCGTGGAAGAAGAACAGACCGACACGGTGCCGACCCTGCGCCCGAGCGAAAACAACCTCGAAGGCGAACAGCGGCAGGCACTGGAGCAATGGCTGGGGAAGATCCCGGACGACCCGGGCGAACTGTTGCGACGCAAATTCTGGTACGAACAGCAACAACATCAGGATCAGGAAAACACTCGATGACCCGTTTCACCGCTCTCTTGCTGCCCCTGCTGATCTGCACGGCCACCGCTCAAGCGGCCGAGCTGACCGCCAGCGTGGATCGCAGTCGCCTGAACTCCGGCGAGACGGTCGAACTCACCCTCGAAACTGACGACGTCACGCAGTTCGGCAAGCCTGACCTGTCGCCGCTGGAGCCGTTGTTCGAAGTACGCGGCACACGGCAGGTCAACCAGCTCAACACCCTCAATGGCGACAACCGCGCCACGACGCGCTGGATTGTCACCCTGCTGCCGAAAGAAAACGGCAGCGTGGTGATCCCGCCATTGCAACTGGGCGAAGTGCAGAGCCAGCCGATCACCGTACAAGTGGTTGCCAGCGACACCGTCGAGGACAAGAGCAGCCTCGATCCGGTGTTCATCGAGGCCAGCCTCGATCAGTCCAGCGTCTATGTGCAGGCCCAGGCCATCCTGACCTTGCGCATCTACCATTCGGTGTCGCTGTACGACGACAGCAGCCTGAGCCCGCTGCAAATCGCCGACGCGCGGATCGAACAACTGGGCGACACGCGCACCTACGAAAAAGACCTCAACGGTGTACGCCACGGCGTGATCGAGATGCGCTACGCGATCTACCCGCAACACAGCGGCTTGCTGACCATCGCCCCGCAAACGTTCAGCGCCACGCTGGTCGATACGGCGCCATCACCGGATTCCTCGGGGCCGAAACCCGGCAAACTGATGCGCGTGAGTTCCTCATCCATCCCGCTAACGGTCAAACCGAAACCGCTGACCTATCCGGTCGATGCCCCGTGGCTACCGGCGCGCAGCCTCAGCCTCAGCGAAAGCTGGAGCCCGGAACCGGAACACACCCAGGTCGGCGATTCCCTGACCCGCAGCCTGACCCTGAAAGTCGAAGGCCTCGCCAGCTCGCAACTGCCAGCCCTGCCCGCCACCGACGTCAACGGCCTGCGCCGTTACCCCGATCAACCCGTGCTGAGCAACCAGAGCAGCGACCGCGGCATCATCGGCAGCCGCGAAGAACGCGAAGCGCTGGTACCGAGCCGCAGCGGCGCGATCGACCTGCCGACCGTCGACGTGGTCTGGTGGAACACCTTCGAAGACCACCTCGAACACAGCAGCCTGCCGGCGCGTACCCTGCAAGTGGCGAACAACCCCAGCCTACAAATCGACACGCCGGCCGGCACACTGCAACCCGCCATGGTCGACAACGACACCCTGTGGTGGTGGAAACTCAGCACGCTGATCCTCGCCTGCACCACCCTGCTCGGCTTCGGCCTGTGGTGGCGTGCACGCTGGCAACCGGCAATACACCGAGCCGCCCAGACCGGCCCGAGCCCACGCACATTGCTCGACGACATCAAGCGTGCGAGCCAGGCCAACGACCCCCACGCCACCCGCCAGGCGCTGGACGCCTGGGCACGGCAGCAGCCGGAGACACTGGCGGACATGGCGGCGCGGTTTGTGCCGCTGTCGGACGCGCTGGACGGGCTGAATGGTGCGCTGTACAGCGAGACGGGGCAGCATTGGCAGGGCGAGGATTTGTGGCGGGCGATTCGGACGATACCGGCGGCGGAACGGGTGCAGGACCCGGTGAGTGAGAGTGGGTTGCCGCCGCTTTATCCGAAGTAGAGTTTGCTTTTAGATTGTGTCGCGAGTTTGATAATCGAATTTCATCTTTACTTGTTCGCCCTCGCGATAAGACAGGACAAAGCATGTCCAAGGCTCGCCACGCGCGACTGCGTTCTCGCGCAGTTTTTCTACAAGCGCATAGACCTTCGAATGATTGAAATCAGTTTCAGCGTCCCAAATTTCGGAACCATGTGTTTCGACGGCGAGGTCGGACTCCATATAATTCCCTCCCCATTCGACGCTGTACCGGAACGCGTCATAACCATGAACGATGCCTGATTCGGCCCATTGGAAAATTTCCTCGACGATTTTAATGTCTTCAGTGATCAATCTTCATTTCCCTTGAAAGAAGCCACTTACCCTACTCCATTGAAACGTCGCCGTCATGGACGTTAAACAACCACTAAAATCGCCCGCCAAAAAGCTCTGGAAAATTATCTTTCCTCAGCGATTGAATACCGAGCGAACATGCTCGGTAAGTCCAGCTAAATCCTCGTATGCACTGGAGTGAAGGTTCATGAACCTGAAATTCAATCAAGTTCTCCAATCGAGATCACGGTCACTTTCAAGATCGGTCTTGTAGCCCAAATACAGCCCTACTTCCAGCAACCTGACGGCTGACTTTCCTGAAATCTTGAAATCAAAACGCTCAAGCAACGACACCATCACTTCGTACGCCAAACCATATTCGCCATCATCTTCCAACCATTCTCTAACATTGGACAATGTATCTTCATAACCCAATATATCTGGCGGAAAGAAGATCGCCATTTCCGGCTGAGATTCAAGCTCCTCCAAGAGCGCCGTGAGACTTCCTTCAACAAAGACATTATCCCTACTCATAATTTTGGATTCTTGGGTACATTCGTTGGATAACCTGTTACAACACGATTCAGTACCGTGTCATAAACAACTTTTATATCTATCCCATTTCTTGTGGCATTGCCCACTACGTAACCTCTGTTATCTGGAAGCGACCAAATCACTTTCGGATCCTTCATGATATCCGCGATTGTACTCAGAATTTTTTTATCGCTGGCATCCCTGCAGTTGCGCACCAGTATCAAAATAGTGGCGCGATATTGGATTGCCGCTATTTTAGCGTCAATTAATGGACGCACTAAAAAAGAGATTTCGATGAGCGGTACAGTTGAAATCCCCAGTCAACGATCGCCGCCTGCCTGCGCAACAAGCCCTGCGGACGCAATAATCTGTAAACTCTCCCTCCTTTCGCCGCCCTGTCATTTTCCTCGCGGCCATCACCCCTTTAGCTATTGCGGAGTCCACCTTGCGTCTGTTTCACACCTCCGACTGGCACCTTGGGCAAAACCTGCACGGCCAGGAGCGCGATTTCGAGCACGCGTGTTTTCTCGAATGGCTGCTGGGTCAACTGAAACTGGCACAACCGGATGTGCTGCTGATTGCCGGGGACATCTTCGACACGGTCAATCCGCCGGTCAAAGCTCAGGAACGCCTTTACGACTTCATCGTCAGTGCTCACGAACAGCAGCCGCTGCTGACCATCGTGATGATCGCCGGCAACCATGATTCCGGCTCGCGAATCGAACTGCCGGCGCCGTTGATGCGGCGTTTGCGCACCCATGCGTTGGGCCGGGTGTTGTGGCTCGATGACGGGCAACTGGATGCCGAACGCCTGCTGCTGCCGTTGCCGGATAAAACCGGCGAAATTGCGGCATGGTGCCTGGCGCTGCCCTTTCTGCGTCCGGCGGAAGTCACCGGTGCGCACTTGGGCGACAACTATTTGCGCGGCATCGGCCAGGTGCATGAATGGCTGATCGCGGCGGCCAATGCCAAGCGTCAGCCCGGGCAGGCGTTGATCGCGATCAGCCATGCACATATGGCTGGCGGTTCGGTGTCGGAGGACTCCGAACGCAGCCTGATCATCGGCAACGCTGAAGCCCTGCCCGCCAGCCTGTTTGGGTCGAGCATCAGCTATGTCGCCCTCGGCCATTTGCACAAGCCGCAGAAGGTCAACGGTGAGGAACGCATCCGTTACAGCGGCTCGCCGATTCCATTGTCATTCTCGGAGATCGGCTATCAGCACCAGATTCTTGACGTGACACTCGACGGCGAAACCCTGGTCAGTGTCGAGCCGAAGCTGATCCCGCGCTCGGTCAATCTGCAGCGTATCGGCCCGGCGCCGCTGGCCGAAATTCTGCTGCAACTGGCCGACCTGCCGAACATCGATCTGCTCGCCGAAACCCAGCGTCAGCCGTGGCTGGAGGTCCGCGTACGTCTCGACGAGCCGCAGCCGGATCTGCGTCATCAAGTGGAATCCGCGCTGCAAGGCAAAGCCGTGCGCCTGGTGCGCATCGCCGCTGAATACGCCGGCAATCGCGGCGCCCATGGCAGCGATGACGGCAATACGCTGATCGAACTCGACCAGCTCACCCCACAGGAATTGTTCAGCCGTGCCTGGCTCGACAACTACGGCAGCGAGGTCGATGAACAGACGCTGAAAGACTTCGCCGAATTGCTAGAGGACGTGCAACTGGAGGGCGAGCAGCCATGAAAATTCTCGCCATTCGCTTGAAGAACCTTGCCTCGCTGGCCGGGCCTTTCGAGATCGACTTCACCGCCGAGCCGCTGGCCAGCGCCGGTCTGTTTGCGATCACCGGCCCGACCGGTGCTGGGAAAAGCACCCTGCTCGACGCCTTGTGCCTGGCGCTGTTCGGCGCTGTGCCGCGCCTGAACAATACCGGCCGCGACGCCAAAGTGCCGGACGCCGACGGCGAAATCGCCACTGGCGACCCGCGCACCTTGCTGCGTCGTGGTACCGGCGAAGGCTATGCCGAGGTGGATTTTGTCGGCGTCGATGGCCGTCGCTATAGGGCGCGCTGGGAAGCCAACCGAGCCCGCGAGAAGGCTGGGGGCAAGTTGCAGGCCAGCCGGCAGAGCCTGCGCGATATCGATCAGGATCAACTGCTCGCGAGTCAGAAAGGCGAATACAAAACCCAACTGGAAGCCGCGCTGGGCCTGAACTTCGAACAGTTCACCCGCGCCGTGCTGTTGGCACAGAGCGAGTTCAGCGCGTTCCTCAAGGCTGACGACAACGACCGCAGCGAACTGCTGGAAAAACTCACCGACACCGCGCTCTACACCCGCCTCGGCCGCCGCGCTTTCGACAAGACCAAAGAAGCCCGCGAAGCGCACAAGCTGTTGCAGGATCAGGCCAGCGGCGTAACGCCACTGGCACCCGAAGCCCGCGCCGAACTCGATGAG
This sequence comes from Pseudomonas sp. SWRI99, assembly GCF_014270125.1. Classification (NCBI taxonomy): domain Bacteria; kingdom Pseudomonadati; phylum Pseudomonadota; class Gammaproteobacteria; order Pseudomonadales; family Pseudomonadaceae; genus Pseudomonas; species Pseudomonas sp. SWRI99. Next base: position 43,152 of record NZ_JABWQR010000038.1, read on the forward strand.
CGTTTCAACGCCGCGCAGCAACAGATGAAGGCGCAACAGGCGCAGCTCAAACAGCTTGAGCAGCAACACAGCTGGCTCAAGGATTTGCGTCAGTTGCAGGACGCGCAGCAGGCGGCCAGCGAACAATTGCACAGTGCGCAGCAGCATTGGCAGGCGCTGGCCGGCGAGCGGGTAAAACTGACGCGCCTGGAGCAGCTCGGCCCGCAGCGGCATCAGTTCGCGCGCAAGGCCGAACTCGATGCATTGCTGACGCCGTTGGCGGCGCAGATTGCCGCACACACCCAACAACACGCGGCGCTGGGCGAACGTCAGGCGCAACTGGAACAAAGCCTCGACGCCGCGAAAGTCGCCCTCAGTGAAGCGCAGCAGCGGCAAAGCGAGAATGCGCCGCTGTTGCGTCAGGCGTTCGAAGAACAAAGTACCCTCGCCCGCCTGATCAAGGACACTGCCAGCAGCGCCGAAGCCCGGCAAACAGCCGAGCAAACGTTCAAGGATGGCCAGAGCGCCATTCAGGCGTTGCAGGAAAAACAGACTCAGGTCGCTGGGCGCTTGCAGCGCATCGCCGCCGAGCTTGAACAGAGCGCGCATCTGGCCCCGCTGAGCGATGCCTGGAGCGCCTATCGCGACCGTCTGCAGCAATTGATGCTGATCGGTAACCGTTTGAACAAGGGCCAGGCTGAACTGCAGTCCCTTGAACAAAACGCCGCGCGCAGTGCTGAAGAGTTGGCGTCGCACAAGCAGCAACTGGAAGTGCTGTTCAAAGAGGCCGGCGCAGAACCGGACGCGGTCGCCGAGCAGATCGGCATCCTCGGCACTCTGTTGCAGGACAACCGCAAGCAACTGCGCGCCGTCGAAGACTTGTCGCGCCTGTGGGCCACTCGGCAGGATCTCGACAAGCGCAGCGAGGAGCTGCAACAACGCCAGCTCCTCGCGCAACAGCAGCGCGAACGCCTGACCCTGGACGGCGTTAAAACCAAGGCCGAACTGACCGTCGCCGAGCAAACCCTCAGCGTCACCCGCGAACTGCTCGAGCGCCAGCGTCTGGCGCGCAGTGCCAGCGTCGAAGAGTTACGCGCGCAGCTACAGGACGACCAGCCCTGCCCGGTTTGTGGCAGCAACGAGCATCCGTATCATCAGCCCGAAGCGCTGCTGCAAAGCCTTGGTCGCCATGATGAAAGCGAACAGGCCAACGCGCAGCAAGTGGTCGACCAGCTCAAGGAAAAACTGATCGACCTGCGCGGCGAAGTCGGCGGCGTGATCGCGCAACAAAAGGAGTTGCTGCAACAGCAGGAACAACTCGCTGCCCAGCAACAAGCCTTGGCCCCAAGCCTTGACGCGCATCCGCTGTCGGCACAATTGCTGAACCAGGACCCCGACAAACGCGACGCCTGGCTCAGTCGCCAGAACGAGCAGTTGAACCAGAGCATCACCCAGGATGAACAGCGCCAAAGCGTCCTGCTCACGTTGCAGCAGGACGCGGCGCGTCTGTCGCAGCAGTTGCGTCAGGCTGAAGTCGCCCACCAGCAAGCGGCACAGCACCTGAGCAACCAACAGCATGAACTCAACAGCGACCGTCAGCGTCTGGAAGAAGAGCTCACCGCGTTTGGCCCGCTGTTGCCCGCTGACACTCTGCAGGCCCTGCGCCTTGAGCCAGCCGCGACGTTCATGCAACTGGACCGGCAGATCGCCGAGCGTCTGGCGCAGCTTGAACAACAAAAGGAAGAGCTGGGCGAACAGCAGCAACGCCAGCAGACGCTGGAAAAAGAACTGGATCGCCAACAGATTCGCAGCCAGCAATTGCAAAGTGCCGAGCAGCAATTCAACACGCTGACCGAGCAACAGCAGAACTGTCAGGAAAAACTGGCGCAACTGCTCGGCGAACACAGCAGCACCGAGCACTGGCAGCAGTTGCTCGAACAGGCCGTCGAGCAGGCGCGCACGGCCGAAACCAGCACGACCGAGGCACTGCAAAGCGTGCGCACGCAACGCGTGCAAATCGCGGCGGAACTCAAAGCACAGCAGGAACGATTGCAGGCGCTCGAAAGTGAAGACAAAGCGCTCACTGACAAGATCGCCAGTTGGCGCGCCAGCCATCCTGAACTGGATGACGGCGGCCTCGAAGACCTGCTGCGCTTCGATGACGCGCAGGTCGCCGAACTGCGCCAAACCCTCCAGCTCAACGAAAAAGCCATCGAACAGGCCCAGGTCTTGGTGCAGGAACGCGATCAGCGTCTGCTCGATCATCAGGCGCAGCACAACGGCAACCTCGATGCCGAGCAGCTCGCCAGCGCCCTCGTCGACGTGCAGAACCAGTTCGCCGCCAGCGAACAGCAATGCGCCGAACTGCGTGCCGAACAGGCGGAGGACCAGCGCCGGCAGAACGCCAACCAGGCGCTGGCCCAGCAGATCGCCGACGCCTATGCCGAGTATCAGCGCTGGGCGCGCCTGAGTGCCTTGATCGGCTCAGCCACCGGCGACACCTTCCGCAAAATCGCCCAGGCCTACAACCTCGATCTGCTGGTGCATCACGCCAACGTGCAACTGCGCCAACTGGTCAAACGCTATCGCCTGAAACGCGGCGGCAGCATGCTCGGCCTGCTGGTGATGGATACGGAAATGGGCGATGAACTGCGCTCGGTGCATTCGTTGTCCGGCGGCGAAACGTTCCTCGTGTCACTGGCCCTGGCGCTGGGTCTGGCCTCGATGGCCTCGAGCACGCTGAAAATCGAATCGCTGTTTATCGACGAAGGCTTTGGTAGCCTTGATCCCGAATCTCTGCAATTGGCCATGGACGCCCTGGACGGTTTGCAGGCGCAGGGGCGCAAGGTTGCGGTGATTTCCCATGTACAGGAAATGCACGAACGGATCCCGGTGCAGATTCAGGTGCGGCGCCAGGGTAATGGTTTGAGTACGCTGGAGGTGAAATGAACACGCTGTATTCGTTCCGCCGCTGCCCCTACGCGATGCGTGCGCGGATGGCGTTGCGTTATGCCGGCGTGCCGGTGGACATCGTTGAGGTCAGCCTCAAGGACAAGCCGGCAGAGATGCTGGCGATCTCGCCGAAGGGCACCGTGCCGGTGCTGAATGCTGATGGCGTGGTGATTGATGAGAGTCTGCAAATCATGCGCTGGGCGTTGGCGCAAAATGATCCGGATGACTGGTTGTTCAAGGATGATCCGGGGGCTGACGTCATCATGAACATGCTCATCGAGACGAACGACCAACGATTCAAGACATCGCTGAATCACTACAAATACGCTGAGCGTTATCCAGAGCAACCGATGGAGGTCTATCGAATGCAGTGCGAGATGATCGCCCACTATTTGGATCTGACGCTCGCGGAGCACGACTACCTGCTGGGCGACCGGCTCAGTCTCGCCGACATCGCCCTGCTGCCCTTCGTGCGGCAGTTCGCTCACGTTGATCGCGAGTGGTTTGCGCAGACGCCTTATGTTCGCCTGCAGGCCTGGTTGCAGCGCCTGCTCGAATCCGAGCTGTTCACCTGGATCATGAAAAAACAGCCCTGAATTCCAGCCTCACACCGCACCTGTGGCAAGGGAGCTTGCTCCCGCCTCATACCCCACCTGTGGCGAGGGAGCTTGCTCCCGCTCGGCTGCGCAGCAGTCGCAGTCCATTAAACTCGGTACATCAGCAATATTGTTTCTGCAGGATTTGGGGCTGCTTCGCCCCCCAGCGGGAGCAAGCTCCCTCGCCACATGGGTGCACGGCTTCTAGGCGAGAGCGTTGCACATGCCCAGTGCCATGCAATCCACTTCAAACGGCCCGAGAAAATCGACTGCGATTCTGGCCGGTGGATTGCCCGCCATCAGCCCCAGCGTATTCGCCCGCTCGATGTTGTGAGCGATGTTGTGGTTGGCCTCTATGGCCCGGGCCAGTGCGCCCACCGAACCTTGACCGAAACCCAGCAATGAAGCGCCGTTGGTCATCAATGCCAGGCTGGCGATGACCCAGAGTCTGTAGCCTTTCATGCGCCACCAACTCCTGCGAGTTCGGCCCGGTCGACCATCACGCTCTGCGAGCGGACTTCGAACTGGATGCCAGGGTGGGCGACGGCAATTGGCGCGTCGAAGCGGTGTTCCATCTGCGAGCCGATGCTGACGATCAGCACCACGGCCAGGTACAGACCGATGGCCAGGTAGGCGCCGCGTTTGGCGGAAGTGAGGATTGCGCTGGCCATGGTGTTCTCCCGTGGGCAAGTTTCGATGCCCACAGAATCAATCAAACGAACCGAAGCAACCACTCAGCGTTTGCCATAGTAAACATCAGCTTCGTTGATTATTTACCGGCTCTATTCACCGGCTTGAAGAAACCTATTCACGCAGGAGATTGAATACTGATCGTTCCCACGCTCCGCGTGGGAATGCAGCCCGGGACGCTCTGCGTCCCATTGGAACGCGGAGCGTCCCTTGAGGCATTCCCACGCGGAGCGTGGGAACGATCATGTTACGCGCACGCGCGTAGGAGCTGCCGAAGGCTGCGATCTTTTGACGTTGAAGATCAAGAGATCGCAGCCTTCGGCAGCTCCTACAAGGGAGTTGTGTCGGTGCGCTCAGGCTTGGGTTTTATGATCCAGCGCGGCATAGAAGTTGGCGCTTTGTTGCAGGTATTTCTGGGTGTAGCTCTGGGTGTGGGATTTTTTGCTGGCGATTTCGACGTTGGCACCGGCGGGCAATACCACGGTGGCGGAAATGGCGGAGGCGGCGATAACGGAGAAGAGATTGAAGTTCATGGCGGTAACCCTCGTGTTCGTTTGCTTGGTTTGCCCGGTCGGGCTGTGAAACAAACGTAACGCTGGAGGGTTGGCGCTTGAAATCTTTTGTAGCATTAGCCGTTATCAGTGCAATTAATACAACGACACAGGCCCCGCGAACCGGGGCCTGTGGCTTATTGTTACAGCACAAACTTGAGGTCGCTGGGTGCGTCCATCGGCAGTTTTTGCACGGTTTTGCCGAGCAGACCGGTCTTGGCATCGCGCTCGACGACGACAATCTGGTTGCTCTTCTGGTTGGCAATCAAGACGAACTTGCCGCTCGGATCAAGAGCAAACTCACGCGGATGGTCGCCGTCGACCGAGCGTTTTTGCAGTTCTTTGAGCTGCCCGGTCGCAGGATCGATGCTGAACACCACGAGTTGATTGGCCGTGCCGCGATTGCTCACATAGAGGAATTTGCCATCGGCCGAGGCATGCAGCGCCGCGCCCGCCTTGTCCGAGGTCGGCTGGCCTGCTGCGAGGTCAACCAGTTGCGTCTGGGTCAGCACGCCGTCGTTGTAGTCGAGCACCGCGACCTGCGCGCTCATTTCCATGGTCAGCCAGGCGTGCTTGCCGTCGGCGCTGAACAGCAGATGGCGCGGGCCGCTGCCGGCCGGCATCGACACCGAGGCTGTTTTCGCCGGCGTCAGCGGCAAGTGCGGGTTGGCTTTGGGGTCGAACTGGTAAATGAAGACCTTGTCCGCACCGAGATCGTTGGAAAACACGTAGCGGCCGTCCGGTGAGGAAACTGTCGCATGCACGTGGTTCGAAGCTTGCCGCTCAGGATTGACCCGACTCGCCGGGTGCGCGCTCATCTGCACCACCGGTTTGAGCTTGCCGTCGGCATCGACCGGCAATACCGCCAGGGTGCCGCCCGGGTCTTCCATCACCGAATAATTGCTGACGAACAAATGGCTGGCATCAGCGCTGAGGCTGGAATGGGTCGGCTCGTTGCCCAGGCTTTGCACTTGGCTGATCAGGCTCAAGGCGTGGGTTTTCGGGTCGATGGCATAACTGCTGACGCGACCGACCGGGTCAGTCTGCCCAGGGCCGTTTTCGTTGACCACGAACAGACGTGTCTGATCTTTGGACAGGGTCAGCCACGACGGGTTTTCGCTCTTGACCACTTGCAGCGGCTTGGGGTTGATCTGGCCGGTGGCGCTGTCGAACTGCATCCGATAGAGGCCTTCGCTGCTGCCGGCGGTGTACGACCCCACCAGCAACTGGAAGCTTTCGGCGGACGCCGTGGAAAAGCCCATCGCACCGACGCTGCCGGCCATCAGCAACGGCCAGAAATTACGCATCTTCATTATTGTCATCCTCATCGTCGCTGCTGCTGACTACGTCGCCTAGACACACCAGACGATGCTCGCCCGTGGTCTTGGTGTCGCTGGCGTAGCCGACGATCAGCCAGCTCTGCAGCGTCTCATCAAACGTCGCCGCCGCGACCTGCGCCGGGGTGAATTCCCAGTGCTTCGCTTCACGGCCATCGATGCATTCGATGTGCAGGTTATCGTCCTCGTCGAGGGCGAATTCGAAGGCGTGCAGGCCATCGATTTCGACCATGCCGCAGTGTTCGAGGGCGTTGAGAAGGGTTTGGGCAGTCATGGCAAACAGTCTTTCTTGGGGGGGAAAGTGCCAATGATAACTTATTGTCGAAACAGTTCCCTTGTAGGAGTGAGCCTGCTCGCGATAGCGGTGAGTCATCCAGCAGAGATGCTGAATGTAAGACCGCTATCGCGAGCAGGCTCACTCCTACAGGGGTTGTCGTTGGCTTTAGAGCGCTTCACGCGATGGCTTGCCATCGACCAGACGCTGAATGCGCAGCGGGTTGGCGTTTTTCAGCGGCTCCGGCAGCAGGCTGTCCGGGTAGTTCTGGAAGCACACCGGACGCAGGAAGCGGTCGATCGCCAGCGTGCCCACGGAAGTGCCGCGCGCGTCGGAAGTCGCCGGGTAAGGCCCGCCGTGGACCATCGAATCGCAGACTTCGACGCCGGTGGGATAGCCGTTGAGCAGGATGCGCCCGACCTTTTGTTCCAGCAGCGGCGTCAGTTCGGCGAATTGCTCGAAGTCCGCCGGCTCGCCGATGATCGTCGCGGTCAGTTGACCATGCAGTCCGTGCAGCGCCGCGCTGAGCTGTGCCTGATCGGCGACTTCAACGATCACCGTGGTCGGCCCGAACACCTCTTCCTGTAGCACTTCTTCACCGTCGATCAACAGGCTGACGTCAGCCTTGAACAATTGCGGCTGCGCCTGATTGCCCTGCTGCGGATTACCGGCCAGATGTTCGATGCCGGTGTGCGCCAAGAGTTTTTCCAGACCCTTGCCGTAGCTGCCGAGGGTGCCAGCGTTAAGCATGGTTTGCGCCGGTTGATCGCCGATCAGGCCGGCCAGTTGCTGGATGAACGCGCTGAATTGTGGCGAGCGAATACCGATGACCAGACCCGGATTGGTGCAGAACTGACCACAGCCCTGGACCACTGAAGCGGTGAGATCGCGAGCCACTGTTTCCGAACGCTTTGCGAGCGCCTGCGGCAGGACGATGACCGGGTTGATGCTCGACATTTCGGCAAACACCGGGATCGGTTGCGGGCGCGCCGCAGCCATGTCGCACAAAGCGCGACCGCCCTTCAGCGAACCGGTGAAGCCGACCGCCTGGATCGCCGGATGCTTGACCAGCCATTCGCCGACGCCGCCACCGTAGATCATGTTGAACACGCCGGCCGGCATGCCGGTTTTTTCCGCTGCGCGAATCACCGCGTCAGCAACCCGCTCAGCGGTGGCCATGTGGCCGCTGTGGGCCTTGAACACCACCGGGCAACCGGCGGCCAGCGCCGCTGCGGTGTCGCCGCCAGCGGTGGAGAACGCCAGTGGGAAGTTGCTCGCGCCGAACACTGCGACCGGGCCGAGGCCGATGCGGTATTGACGCAGGTCCGGACGTGGCAGTGGCTGGCGATCCGGCAGTGCCAAGTCAATGCGCGCACCGTAGAAATCACCGCGACGCAGGACTTTGGCGAACAGACGCATCTGGCCACTGGTGCGGCCGCGCTCGCCCTGAATGCGACCGGCTGGCAGCGCAGTTTCGCGGCAGACCAGGGCGACAAAATCATCGCCAAGGGCATCCAGTTCATCCGCGACTGCGTCGAGGAACTGCGCGCGGCGTTCGGCGCTGAGGCTGCGATACGTCGGGTAAGCCGCTGCGGCAGCTTTGGCGGCGGCGTCGACTTCCTCCGCCGTGGCCTGAATGAAGTCGTGCGGCAAGGCTTCGCCGGTGCTGGCGTCAACCGATTGCAATTTGACGGTGCCGGCGGCGCTGCGCTGCCCGCCGATGTAGTTGTGACCGAGAATCTGAGTCATGGGATCTCCTTAAAGGGTGCCGATGCTGTCCGGTTCGAAAGCCGCTTTGGCCGGTGCGATGCCGTTGACCAGCGGTGCGCCAAAGTCGGCCTGGCTGATCTCGAAGGTATCGCCCGGCTGGGTGCGGATGCCGTCGGCAAACGACAGGGTCGCGGTGCCGAAGAAATGAATGTGCACGTCGCCCGGACGCAGGAATTGACTGTATTTGAAGTGGTGGTATTCGAGGTTCGCCAGGCTGTGGCACATGTTGGCCTCGCCGCTGAGGAACTCGTTCTGCCACAGCACTTCGCCATCACGCAGGATTCGACTGGTGCCGGCAAGGTGTTGAGGCAATTCACCGGTGCGAAGTTCCGGACCATAACTGCAACTGCGCAATTTCGAGTGCGCCAAGTAGAGGTAATTCTTGCGCTCCATGACGTGGTCGGAAAACTCGTTGCCCACCGCGAAACCGAGGCGATACGGTTTGCCGTCGTTACCGATGATGTACAGGCCGGCCATTTCTGGCTCTTCGCCGGCGTCTTCGGCAAACGGCGGCAGCGGGAACGGCTGGCCCGGACGCACAACGATGCTGCCGTCGCCCTTGTAGAACCATTCCGGTTGCACACCGGCCTGCCCCGCCGCCGGTTTGCCGCCCTCCACGCCCCACTTGAAAATGCGCATGGTGTCGGTCATCGCCGCTTCGTCGCCGGCCTGCTGGTGCATTTTGTCGCGGGCCGAGGCGCTGCCCAGGTGAGTCAGGCCGGTACCGCTGACCAGCATATGCGCCGGGTCCGGGTGGTCCAGCGGCGGCAGGATGCGCAGGTCGTTGAGCAACTGCGCGTAGTCGTGACTGGCGCCGAGGCCAAGGGTCTGCACCTGCTGCTCAAGGGTGCTGCCTGCTTCGATCGCGGCCAGCGCCAGATCGCGCACACTGCGGGCGTCTTGCACTTCGCGGACCTGACCGTTGTCGACCACGCCGACGCGGCGTTCGCCGCTGTTTAATTCGAATTGCACCAGATGCATATGTCCTCTCCTTTATCCAAATTCCGAAACACCGCAAAACCCTGTGGGAGCTGGCTTGCCAGCGATAGCAACCTGTCTGACACATCAATGTTGGATGTGCTGCCGTCATCGCTGGCAAGCCAGCTCCCACAGGAGTGGTAATTGATCCATAGGTGTCAGGTGCGGGTTGCGCCCCGCGCGCTGGCGGCGAATTGGTCGACGGGTAGAACGTGCTTGCGTTCCAGCACACGATAAACAATGCCGGTCAGAATCAGCCCGAACACCATCACCCCAGAAAGGAAGTACAACCCCGAAGCCAGATTGCCGGTGTATTCCTTCAATGCACCAATCACGAAAGGTCCGATGTAACCGCCAAGGTTGCCGACCGAGTTGATCAATGCGATCCCCGCCGCCGCACTGGCGCCAGCAAAGAACCGCCCCGGCAAAGTCCAGAACACGGCGGTGCAGGAGAACAAGGCAAACGCCACCAGACACAGCGCCGCCAGTTGCGCCACCGGCAACGACAGCCAGGCGCTGAGGAACAGGCCGATCGCACCGAGTACATAGAGCACGGCGAGATGCCCATAGCGATCATTCAAGCGGTCGGAGCTGCGCGGAATGATCAGCAGGCCGATGATCCCGAAGATGTACGGCACCGATGAGACGAACCCGGTCACCAGGTCGCTGCCGCCGAATTGTTTGATCAGCGTCGGCAGCCACAGGCCCAGGCCATAAATGCTCAGCGTTACCGGTAGATAGAACAGCGCCAGCAGCAGCACGCGTTTGTCTTTCAGCGCATGCAGCGGATTGCCGTGGCGGGTCTGGCCGTACTCCTGCAAGTCCTTTTTCAGCTCGCCGGTCAGCCAGTCTTTTTCAGACTGATCCATCCACTTCACTTGCTGCGGGCCGTCCGGCAGCCAGCGCAGCACCGGCCAGGTCAGCAGGATCGCCGGGGTGCCGATAACGATGAACAGCCACTGCCAGCCGTGCAGGCCGAGGATGCCGTCCATGCCGAGCAGGCCACCGGACACGGGGCCGGTGATCATCATGGCGATCGGTTGCGAGAGGATGAACAGCCCGAGGATCTTGCCGCGATGGCGCACCGGGAACCATTGGGTGATGTAGTACAGAACGCCAGGGAAGAAGCCCGCCTCCGCCGCGCCGAGCAGAAAGCGCATCACGTAGAAACTGTGCGGCCCTTGCACGAAGGCCATGCCAATGGTGATCGCGCCCCAGGTAATCATGATCCGTGCGAACCAGCGCCGCGCGCCGAAGCGTTCGAGCATCAGGTTGCTGGGGATTTCGAAGAGGAAGTAACCAATAAAGAACAGCCCGGCGCCCAGGCCGTAGGCCGCATCGCCGATGCCGATGTCGGCGCCCATGTGCAGCTTGGCGAAGCCAACGGCGGAGCGATCCACATAGGCGATCAGGTACAGCAGGATCAGGAAGGGAATCAGTTTCAGCGTGATGCGCCGGACAAGCCGCAATTCCTGGCTCATGAGATCGGTCTCCGATTGTTGTTTTTATAGAACCTCGGGGGACGCCTCTCACGGAAAACCGTCAGGGCCATCCCTCCGTCGAAAACGACTATATAGTAATACTATTTACTCAACAACACTTCCAAACTGCGGATTTTGAGCTTATGTTAAGCCATCGCTGGAACACTATAGTCATACAATAAGAGAAACGATCATGTCTGATAAGAAACCCACCCTGCGCTCCGCCCAATGGTTTGGCACGGCCGACAAGAACGGCTTCATGTACCGCAGCTGGATGAAGAATCAGGGCATCGCCGACCATCAGTTCCACGGCAAGCCGATCATCGGCATCTGCAACACCTGGTCGGAATTGACCCCGTGCAACGCGCACTTCCGCCAGATCGCGGAGCACGTCAAACGCGGGGTGATCGAGGCCGGTGGGTTTCCAGTGGAATTCCCGGTGTTCTCCAATGGCGAATCGAACCTGCGCCCGACCGCCATGCTCACCCGCAACCTGGCGAGCATGGACGTTGAAGAAGCGATTCGCGGCAACCCGATTGACGGTGTGGTGCTGCTGACCGGTTGCGACAAAACCACCCCGGCCCTGCTGATGGGCGCGGCCAGTTGCGACGTGCCGGCGATCGTCGTCACCGGCGGACCGATGCTCAACGGCAAGCACAAGGGCAAGGACATTGGTTCCGGCACCGTGGTCTGGCAGCTCAGCGAACAGGTCAAGGCCGGTACCATCACCATCGACGATTTCCTCGCGGCTGAGGGCGGCATGTCGCGTTCGGCGGGCACCTGCAACACCATGGGCACCGCGTCGACCATGGCCTGCATGGCTGAAGCGCTCGGCACTTCGCTGCCGCACAACGCGGCGATTCCGGCGGTGGATGCACGGCGTTATGTGCTGGCGCACATGTCCGGCATGCGGGCGGTGGAGATGGTTCGTGAAGACCTGAAACTGTCGAAGATTTTGACCAAGGAAGCCTTCGAAAACGCCATTCGCGTCAACGCTGCCATCGGTGGTTCGACCAACGCCGTCATTCACTTGAAAGCCATCGCCGGGCGCATTGGCGTTGAACTGGATCTGGACGACTGGACCCGCATCGGTCGTGGCATGCCGACCATTGTCGACCTGCAACCGTCCGGGCGTTTCCTGATGGAAGAGTTTTACTACGCCGGTGGCTTGCCAGCGGTACTGCGTCGCCTCGGTGAGGCCAATCTGATTCCCAACCCGAATGCGCTGACCGTCAACGGCAAATCCATCGGCGAGAACACCAAAGACGCGCCGATCTACGGCGAAGACGAAGTGATCCGCACCCTCGACAATCCGATCCGCGCTGACGGCGGGATTTGCGTATTGCGCGGCAACCTGGCGCCGCTGGGTGCGGTACTCAAACCGTCCGCCGCTACCGCTGAACTGATGCAGCATCGCGGCCGCGCGGTGGTGTTCGAAAACTTCGACATGTACAAGGCGCGGATCAATGATCCGGAGCTGGATGTCGACAAAGATTCGATCCTGGTCATGAAAAACTGCGGGCCGAAGGGTTATCCGGGCATGGCCGAGGTCGGCAACATGGGCTTGCCGGCCAAGTTGTTGGCGCAGGGGGTGACTGACATGGTGCGTATCTCCGACGCACGCATGAGCGGCACGGCGTACGGCACGGTGGTTTTGCACGTCGCTCCGGAAGCCGCAGCGGGCGGGCCTTTGGCGGCGGTGCAGGAAGGCGACTGGATCGAACTGGACTGCGCCAGCGGCCGTTTGCATCTGGACATTCCCGACGCTGAACTGGCCGCGCGCATGGCCGATTTGCAGCCACCGCAGCAGTTGTTGGTGGGCGGTTATCGTCAGCTGTACATCGACCACGTACTGCAGGCGGATCAGGGTTGTGACTTTGACTTCCTGGTGGGTTGCCGAGGGGCCGAGGTCCCGCGTCACTCCCACTAACACCCCCCTCTTTCAGGCCTGAATCGGTCAGCTGTGGCGAGGGAGCTTGCTCCCGCTCGACTGCGAAGCAGTCGCAAATCGGCATTCGCGGCTTTGTAGGCATACCGCATCTGCAAAATTTGGGGCTGCTCCGCAGCCCAGCGGGAGCAAGCTCCCTCGCCACAGGGCCTGCACAGATTTCATGTCTGATGATTGCCCGCCGTGCCTGCTATGATGCGCGGCATCTCCATCGCTCAGGATCGCGTCGCTCCCCATGGATTACCGCAAACCTTCCGACCGTAAAAGCATGCACTCGCGCATCGTCCAGGAACTGGGCATGCAGATCGTCTCCGGACGCTTTTTGCCCGACGACAAACTGCCCGCCGAAGCCCTGCTCTGCGAGGAATACGCGGTCAGTCGGCCGGTGTTGCGTGAAGCCACGCGGGTGCTGGTGGCCAAGGGTCTGGTTTATTCAAAGCCCCGCGTCGGCACGGTGGTCAAGGCGCGCCGCGAATGGCACATGCTCGACCCGGACGTGCTGCACTGGCTGATGCAAAGTAGCCCGCAGAATGAATTCTTCAATGTGCTGACCAGCGTGCGCAGCATCATCGAACCTGCGGCAGCCGCCCTCGCCGCTCAGCATGCGACCGATGCCGACATCGCCGCGATCAACGAAGCCTACCAACGCATGGAAACCGCACCGACACCGGAGGCCTTGTTGCAGCCGGACCTGGATTTCCACAGCCGGATTGCCGACGCCACGCACAATGATTTGTTGGCGAACCTGTGCAATATGCTGTCGGTAGCGATTGCCGAGGCGTTGAAGCACTCCAATCAGCGGCCGAACCTGCATGAGCTGGCGTTGCCAAGGCACAAGGCGATTCTCACGGCGATCGAGAACCGTGATGCGCTCAGCGCCCGGCATGCGACCTTGGTGCAGTTGGATGATGCGCGCAGTGCCCTCAGCGTAGTGCTTGGCACCGAACTCTCCTGACACACCGAAAATCCCCTGTAGGAGTGAGCCTGCTCGCGATAGCGGTATGTCAGGGATCCACTTACCGACTGACACAGCGCTATCGCGAGCAGGCTCACTCCTACATTTGATCTGTGTGATTCCAAGATATAAAAAAGCCGCAACCCATTAGGATGCGGCTTTGTCGTTTCAGCCTTTCAGATCAATGTGCAAACAACGAATTACCCTTCTGTCCTGCCAGTTTTTCAGGCTTGATCAGGAACTTCGCCAGGGCCGGCAGCAGCCACAGCGCACCGAACATGTTCCACAGCAGCATGAAGGTCAGCATCAGGCCCATGTCGGCCTGGAACTTGATGGCCGAGAAGATCCAGGTGCACACGCCAATCGCCAGGCACAGGCCGGTGAACAGCACCGCTTTACCGGTGGATTTCAGCGTCTGGTAATAGGCTTCCTGCAACGGCAGCCCGGCACGCAGGAAACTTTCCAGGCGGCTGTAGATGTAGATGCCGTAGTCGACGCCAATCCCCACCCCCAGCGCCACCACCGGCAGCGTGGCGACTTTCACGCCGATACCCATGAACGCCATCAGCGCGTTGCCGAGTACCGATGTCAGCACCAGCGGCAGGACGATGCACAGGGTTGCCGCCCAAGAGCGGAAGGTGATCATGCACATCACCGCCACGCAGATGTACACCAGAATCAGGATGGTCAGCTCAGCCTGTTTGATGACTTCGTTGGTGGCCGCTTCGATCCCGGCGTTACCGGCGGCGAGGATGAATTCCAGGCCGTCCTTGTTGTTCTCCTTCGCGAATTCCTGCACGGCGTGCACGGCACGGTCGAGGGTTTCGGCCTTGTGGTCGTTGAGGAACACGAGAACCGGCGCCAGCGAGCAACTGTTGTTGTACAGACCATCGGCGCGGGCGATCGAGTTGTTCAGCACGTCCGGGTTGCGCGACAGGGTTTCCCATTTCAGGTTGCCCTCGTTCATGCCCTTGATCATCTGTTTGGACACGGTCACCAGCGAGATTGCCGACTGCACGCCCTCGGTGTTCTGCATCTTCCACATCAACTGATCGATCGGCGCCATGGCTTCGTAGCGCGAGCAGCCTTCAGCCTTGGTCTTGACCATCACCACCAGCACGTCGGAGCTGGTCGAGTAGTTGCTGATGATGAAGTTGTTGTCCTTGTTGTAGCGCGAGTCCGGGCGCAATTCCGGCGCGCCCTGGTCGAGGTCGCCGATCTTCAGGTTCTGGCTGTACCAGAGGCCGCCACCGAAGGCGATCAGCGCCAGCGCTACCGAAATCGGCGCGACTTTCGGGCTGGCGAAGTTCGACAGCAGGCGCCAGAACGGATGCTCGCGGTTCGCGTCCTTCTTGCTCTTGGCAATTGCGCGCTTGCTGATGCCGACGTAGGAAATGGCAACCGGCAGCAGAATCAGGTTGGTGAACACGATCACCGCCACGCCGATGGACGCGCCGATCGCCAGCTCGCGAATCACACCAATGTCGATGATCAGCAGGGTGATGAAGCCCACCGCGTCCGCCAGAATCGCGATCATTCCCGGCAGGAACAACTGACGGAAGGTTCGGCGCGCGGCGGTCAGGGCATTCTCGGCTTCGCTGGATTGCAGAGCGATACCGTTGATTTTCTGCACGCCGTGGGAAATGCCGATGGCGAAAATCAGGAACGGCACCAGCATCGAATACGGATCGAGTCCGAAGCCGAAAAAGTGCATCAGCCCCAGTTGCCAGACCACCGCCACCAGGGTCGTGCTCAACACCGCGATGGTGCTGCGCACGCAGTTGGTGAACCACAGCAGCAGGATCAGGGTGATGACGAAGGCAACACCGAAGAACAGCACCACCATCACCAGACCGTCGATCAGGTCACCGACCTTCTTGGCGAAGCCGACGATGTGAATCTTGATGTTGGGGTTCTGCGCTTCGAACTTGTTGCGGATCTTGTCTTCCAGTTCATGGGAGAACTTGCGGTAGTCCAGCGCCAGCAACTTGCCCTGATCCTGCGGGTCCGGGTAGGCCTCAAGCAGCGGAATGTCGACAATGCTCGACTTGAAATCGTTGGCGACCAGACGTCCGACCTGACCGGACTTGAGCACGTTGTTGCGCAGCAGGTCGAGGCTGTCCTGGGAGCCGTTGTAGCTCTGCGGAATCACTTCACCGCCGGCGAAACCCTCTTCGGTCACTTCGGTCCAGCGTACGCTCGGGCTCCACAGCGATTTCAGGCCGGAACGGTCGACGCCGGAAATGTAGAACACTTCGTCGTTGATCTGGCGCAGGGTCTCCATGTATTCCTTGGAGAAGATGTCGCCGTCAGTGGCTTCCACCGAAATACGCACGGTGTTGCCCAGGTTCGCCAGGTCGTTGCGATGCTCCATCATCTTTTCGATGAACGGATGCTGCAGCGGGATCATTTTTTCGAAACTGGTGGACGGCCGGATCAGCGTGGCCTGCCAGAACAGAAAAATGCTCACCACCAGACAGATCAGAATCACGGCCGGGCGGTTGTTGAAGATCAGGCGCTCGAGCACCGTCGCCTTTTCCTGCTGAGGAGTGATCAAGGAAGTCATAGCCCTGCCTTCTTGTTATTAGTCTCGGCACCGTTTGGCTGGGTGAGGTGTACACCGCCCTGCCCGCTCAGAATCAGATTGCCGTCGCCGGCAGCAGTGACCGACGACAGCGAAATGCGGTCCGGGCGGTTGAACACGCTGAAGGTCTCGCCGTTGTCGCTGCTGCTGATCACTGAGCCGCCGTTACCGACAATAATGATCGAGCCATCTTCAAGCAGCGT
Organism: Pseudomonas sp. SWRI99; assembly: GCF_014270125.1. Taxonomy (NCBI): domain Bacteria; kingdom Pseudomonadati; phylum Pseudomonadota; class Gammaproteobacteria; order Pseudomonadales; family Pseudomonadaceae; genus Pseudomonas; species Pseudomonas sp. SWRI99. Next base: position 59,450 of record NZ_JABWQR010000038.1, read on the forward strand.
GCCGCCGGAGAGGCCGAATTCCAGCGCACCCCGTGCGGCTTTCAGTTCGACCTGCTCCCATGTGCTGCCAAAATCGGTGGAGCGGTAGAGGTTGCCGCGCAAGCCGTAAGCCAACAGGGTCTGCGCCTGCGCCGTGCCGATCACGCCAAACAGCGAACCTTCGTACGGGCCTTCGAGTTTTTCCCAGTTCTGGCCGTCATCGGCAGAGCGGAACATGCTGCCGGACTCGCCGACGATGAACAGCCCGGCGTCTTTCACGGCGGCGATGGCATTGAGGTGGAACTGGTCTTCGTTGTCGAGACGATCGCTGACGTCTTCCCAGTGCTTGCCGCCGTCAGTGGTTTCCAGCAGCGTGCCGTAGGCGCCCACGGCAAAGCCGCTGCTGGCGTCCTTGAACCAGACGTCGAGCAGCGGCGATTCGCGTGCAAGGTCTTCGAATTGTTTGGTCCAGGTCAGACCGCCGTCTACGCTGGCGAGAATCTGCGCGTCATGGCCGACCGCCCAACCGTTTTTGTCGTCGACGAAATACACGGCGGTGAGCAGTTGCCGGGTCGGCACCTTGGCCTGGGTCCAGGTCCTGCCCTGGTCATCGGAATAGAGAATGTGTCCGCGATCCCCGACCGCGACCAGGCGCGCGCCGGCGTGGACGACATCGAGCATCAGGCTTTTCGCAGCCTTGGCCGACTCGGTGGAATAGACCACGTCAGCCGGGGCCTCGGCGGCAAACACGGGTGCCGACAATGTGGCAAAGCCCAGCAGCGAGAGTGCTGTGGCCAGCAACGCGGTGTTGCGTAACGCCGGCGGGCGGCAACGACTCATAGACCTTCCCCTATTTATTATTGTTGGGCCATCGGGCCTTCAAGGGCGCCGCAAGTGTGCTGCTGTGATGGCTGGTCAGAAGCATAGTCCTGAAACCCGCAATCCAGAGCCACTTCGGAAGCTGGCTCATCCTATCGGGCTTTGTAAATGTCTGACAATCGGCGCCACGTTATCTTTTGTTAACCGCAAGCGGCCGCTGTCGCCAACGCATTCCCCTGTGGGAGCGAGCTTGCTCGCGAAAGCGGTGGGTCAGGCAATGAAGATGTTGACTGAAACGACGCC
>NZ_JABWQR010000039.1:0-56507 GCF_014270125.1 Pseudomonas sp. SWRI99
AGGTCGGCTGTCAGGCCGCCTTCGCTGGCAAGCCAGCTCCCACAGGGACAGGGTGAATCTGGCAGAGATAGGTTGGCAGTGAAGACGCTTTCGCGAGCAGGCTCACTCCTACAAAAGCAAAGGTAAAGCAGCGCAGCTGCCCGCGGCGAAGCCGCACCACTCAACAATGAGCGTTAGCTCGCGTGCCTTTGATCTTGCTTTTGATCCACGGGCGACTTCGGAAGGCTGAGCGGAGGGATTGATCCGGGCGTGGGAGCGCAGCGACCGTCTGGCGCAGCCAGACACAGCGGAAGGAGGTGCAGCGAAGCAAACCGGAAACGCTGCGCCCGGATCGATCCCGCAGCGAAGGAACCCGAGCCTGCGAGGGCCGAACGCAGGAGCAAGCCTTTTTGGGTACTTTTTCGGCGTCTGGAAAAAGTGCCTCGCCGTAAGGGCGAAACCGCCAGCAGCCGCTACCGAAGCAACGGATATTCACACCCGACAAACCCAAGGCATGGCCGGCCCAGAGGCCGCCAAGACAACCCGAGCGAGAAAATGTTAGCGTGCTTGCAATCAAGCCCGACGAGCCCAAACCCAATGAAAAAAACAGTCCTGGCCTTCAGCCGCATCACCCCCCCCATGATCGAACGCCTGCAAGAAGAGTTCGACGTCATCGTCCCCAACCCCAAGAACGGTGACATCAACGCCCAGTTCAACGAAGCCCTGCACCACGCCCACGGCCTGATCGGCGTCGGCCGCAAACTGGGCCGCGCGCAACTGGAGAACGCGACAAAACTCGAAGTGGTCTCCAGCGTCTCGGTCGGCTACGACAACTACGACCTCGACTACTTCAACGAACGCGGGATCATGCTCACCAACACCCCCGACGTACTCACCGAAAGCACGGCGGATCTGGCCTTCGCGCTGATCATGAGCAGTGCCCGCCGCGTCGCCGAACTCGACGCCTGGACCAAGGCCGGGCAATGGCAGGCAAGCGTCGGCGCCCCACTGTTCGGCAGCGATGTACACGGCAAAACCCTCGGCATCGTCGGCATGGGCAACATCGGCGCCGCGGTCGCCCGTCGTGGCCGCTTTGGCTTCAACATGCCGATCATCTACAGCGGTAACAGCCGCAAGACAGAACTGGAACAAGAACTCGGCGCCCAATGGCGCAGCCTTGATGAGCTACTGGCCGAAGCCGACTTCGTCTGCCTGGTGGTACCGCTAAGCGACAAGACCCGTCATCTGATCAGCCATCGCGAACTGGCACTGATGAAACCGAGCGCAATTCTGGTCAATATCTCTCGCGGCCCGGTTGTCGACGAACCTGCACTGATCGAAGCCCTGCAAAACAACCGCATCCGTGGCGCCGGGCTGGACGTCTACGAAAAAGAACCGCTGGCCGAGTCGCCGCTGTTCCAGCTGAAAAACGCCGTCACCCTGCCGCACATCGGTTCAGCCACCACCGAGACCCGCGAAGCCATGGCCAATCGCGCACTGGCCAACTTGCGCAGCGCCCTGCTCGGCGAACGGCCTCAGGATCTGGTCAACCCGCAAGTCTGGCGCGGATAAAAAACCGGGCCAGCGCAACAAAGCGCTGGCCCTGGACTTATTCTCGATACATAACTTGCAACCGAACAGCAAAGCCAAATCAGGCAACTGCATATAAGCTCTCGACACTTATCAATTTATTGATTGATTAATTGCAAGGAGAGCAAATTTCGTGGACACCCTGACCACTGACAAACTCATTCGTTACAGCAAAGTCATCTTGATGGCTTATATAAGCTTCTTTGGCCTGCTGGTGATGATTCACAACTTCACCGACTACGAGTCCAATTACACATACGTCGCGCACATCCTGAGCATGGACACCACCAATGCCAGCGAGAACATCATGTATCGGGCGATTGACTCGCCGATGATCCATCACCGGATCTACTGGTTCATCATTACCATGGAAGTCACCTACACGGTGCTCTGCATGATCGGTACTTACCAGTTATATCGCTACATCGATGCATCGGCTGCGGCATTTCATGAAGCCAAGAAATTTTCGATCATGGGCATATTGGTCGCCCTCTTCATTTATTACGTTTGCCTGCAAACTGTCGGTGTGGAGTGGTTCGACATGGACACTTCGCAATCATGGAATGCCAAGGACTGGGCAAGACATATTGTCGATTTCATTTTCCCGGTAATGATTTACATCACATTGAAAGTTGAGCGCTGAACCACAGCACTCGTTTTATCAAGCCAACTTTCCCTGACGGGCAGACAACAGCTTTTTCGGTTTACGAAACACCAACACGTTGCCCAGCATCACCAACACCAGCCCGGCCAGCGCCGGTGCGGTCCACTGATAACCTTCGGCGAACGCCGATACGTTCAGCGCCACCACCGGGAACAGCACCGTGCAATAAGCGGCACGCTCCGGGCCCATGCGCCCGACCAGCGTCAAGTACGCGGTGAAGCCAATCACCGAGCCGGGAATCACCAGATACAACAGCGCACCGACATAACGCGACGACCAGTCCATGTCGAAAGGAATGCCTTTGACCAGACACCAGACCGACAACATCGCCGCGCCATAGGCCATGCCCCAGGCGTTAGTGGTCAGCGGCCTCAGGCCGGCCTTCTGCTGCAGACTCGACAACATGTTGCCCGCCGAAAAACACAGGGTGCCGCACAACGCCAGACCGAGGCCGAGCAAGGTTTGCGGACTGGCCTGATGCCCAGCCAGTTCCGGCCAGAACAGCAGCCCCAGCCCGAACAGCCCCAGCGCGCCGCCCATCAGCACATTACGCGCAATGCGCTGGCCGAAGAACACTCGCGCATTCAGCGCGTTCCACAACGTTGCCGTCGAAAACACCACCGCCACCAGCCCACTGGGAATCCACTGACTGGCCGTCAGGAAGCACATGAAATTCACGCAGAACAGACACAATCCCTGTGCCACACAGATCAGATGCCCGCGTCGATTCATCGGTTGCAGGCGCCGACTGAGCAGCAACAGCGCAAACAACACCAGCGCAGCAAGACCGAAACGGTAGACAATCGATACTGGAATTTCGACCACGCCCAACTGCCATTTCAAGGCAATCCAGGTGGTGCCCCAGATCAGCACGGTCAGCAGATACAACGACAGGTTCATGACAGACGCTCCTTAAACAGGCCTTGAGTGTCCGCCCGGACTCGCCTTGAACGCTTGCAGAATCTTGCGCTTTTGTCTGCCGACAGGCTGGCAGCGCGGTGCCTACGGAGTAGGATGCAAGGCGTTGGAGAGAACGAACATGGCCGCCATTGATACCCTGCAAGTCTTTCAAGCATTAAACAGCTCGCCGAACGCACGCCTGGTGCACAGCGCCGAGCTCGGTGACGGCTTGGCGGCGGCTTTGTGGACCAATCACCACGACGCCCGCGAATACGAAGCGCCGAATCATCACACCCTCTCCTGCTATATCGCCGGCGGCACCGGCACATTCCGTCGTGGCCAGCCGGGGCGAAAGGGCGGGCCGGACAAACTGTGCATTTTGCCGGCCGATCACGAATCGGGCTGGGTGATCAATGGCGATATCCGTCTCGCGCACCTGTATTTCAGCGCCGAGCAATTCGCCCTGGGCTGCGTGACCTTGCTTGATCGCGAACCACGCGAGATGCAGTTGCGTGAACAGACGTTTCTTGAAGATCCGCTTCAGGCACAGCGCTTTCGGCAATTGCTGACCCTGAACTGGGAAGAACCGGCAGAGCGCTTGCTGACCAGCAGCCTCGCCCACGAATTGATCAGCCACACCCTGCTCAGCCAGGTTGGCGTGCGGCAAGGCCTGCGTTTGAAGGGCGGATTGGCACCGCATCAACGCCGACAATTGGTGGAGTTCATCGACAACCAGTTGAGCGACGCAATCAGCCTCGGGCAACTGGCCGGGGTGTGTGCGCTATCGGAATACCACTTTGCGCGGATGTTCCGCGTGAGCTTCGGGCTGCCGCCGCATCAGTATGTGCTGGCGCGCCGCCTGAGCCGCGCGCGCGAGTTGTTGCGCGGGACGGCGCTGCCGCTGGGCGAGATTGCGCTGGCGTGCGGGTTTGCCAGTGCCAGTCACTTTACCAACCGGTTTCGCCAGGTTCTGGGTGGGACGCCGGGGGAATATCGGCAGGCGTTTTTGCGCTAAAGCCTCGCACCTTGTCCTCGGTTCTGGCCCCTTCGCGAGCAGGCTCGCTCCCACCTTGGAATGTAGCTTCCTGTGGGAGCGAGCCTGACTCCGAGCGGCGCTCCGACGAAGAACAATGATGCGATTCTGGATCAGAACTCCAGAGTGCTCGACAAGGAAACCTGTCGCGAATCGCCCATCGACACAAAGAAGCGGCTCGCCGAAGAGGTGTAATAAGTGCGATCAAACAGGTTCTTCACGTTCAACTGAAACTTGACCTTCTGCCCTTCGACTTTAGTGTCGTAAGTCGCAAACGCATCAGCCACGGTATAGCTCGGCAGATCAAAATCATTCACCGCGTTGCCCGCCCGCTCGCCGACATACCGCGCGCCGGCACCGACACGCAATTGATCGCCGCCGAACACACTGCCGAAGTCATACACCGCCGACAGCGAGCCGGAATTTTTCGCTACGTTTTGCAGGCGCTTACCCTTGTATTCCGGGTCTTCGGTCACTTCAGCATCGGTGTAGGCGTAGCTGCCGATCAGGTTCCAGTGCTCGCTGAGCTGACCGCTCAAATCCACTTCGAGCCCGCGTGAACGCACTTCGCCCGCCGCGCTGTAGATCGTCGTCGGGCCTTCGGAGTTGGCCACCAGCACGTTGCGTTTCTTGATGTCGAACAGCGCGATATTACCGGTGATGCTGCCCGGCAAATCCAGCCGCGCGCCCAGCTCCCACGACTTGGCTTCCTCGGGCGCAATGCTGCCGTCGAGCACAGTGCTGCTGCCACTCAGCGGGGCGATGGTCGAGTTGGGTTTGAACGATTCGGTGTAGCTGCCGTAGAACGACAAGGCATCGGTGTAGCGATACACCAGACCTGCGCGCGGCACCCATTTCTGGCCGTTGCTGTCGGTATTGGCCTTGAACGGCACGCCTTTGCCGGCGTACTGGTCGTATTCCTGAAAGCGTCCGCCAGCGACCAGAATCCACTGCTCGTTGAGATGAATCGAGTCCTGCAGGAACACCGAGTCGCTGCGCAGTTCATCGGTCTGCGCACTGTCGGGTGCGCTCACCGTCGAGCCCATCACTTCGCGGCCGTACACCGGATTGAGGTAGCTGAAGGTGGTCAGGCTTTTCTGCCGGATCAAATCCTCGCGGTAGATTTTGCGGTACTCGTCATCGACGCCGAACACCAGATCATGTTGCATGCCCAGCACATTGACCTTGCCTTCGAGGCTGACGGTGGTGAAACGATCGGTGCTGATCGCGTTCTGCGTACCGTCCATGCTGCGCGTCAGCGTGCCGTTTTTGGTATTGATCGCGGTCACGCGGACCTGGCTGGCGTCGTAGGTTTCGCGGTTCCAGCTATAGCCGAAGTGAGCTTTCCAGTCGTCGTTTAGCTCATGATCGGCTTCGAAATGGTACAGATCCGAACGCCCTTCCATGTCGTTGAACGGCTCGTCGAGACGCTCCTTGCGGGAGATATCCAGTGGATGATTGGTACGCGGATCGATCAAGGTGCCACGGTCGAACGGGGTGAGGAATTCGCGGTGTTCGTAGGCAAACAACAGCTTGGTGCGCTCGCCGTACCAAGCCAGCGACGGCGCAATCAGCGTCTCGCGGTGCGTGCCGAAATTGCGCCAGTAATCTTCGTCTTCATGATCGAGGACCATACGATAGGCGAATCCGGAATCGCCCAATGCACCGGTGCTGTCGAACGCGCCGCCGCTGCCATTTTTGCCGTCGCCGTAAGTCGAGCCGCGCAGGGTCAGGGCGTTGTACTGAGTGAGTTCGGGCTTTTTGCTGACCAGGTTGACCACCCCGCCGGGGTCTTGAATCCCGTAGAGCAACGAGGCCGGCCCCTTGAGTACTTCGACGCGATCCACACTGGCGTTCATGCCACGGCCCTGCACAAGCGGCATGCCGTCGCGCATGATCGAGCCGTTGCGGTTGTCGCCGAAACCGCGGGTCATCACCGAATCCTGCGTGCTGCCCAAGGTGTTGCCTTGGGTGATGCCGCTGACGTTGGCCAGCGCGTCATCAAGATTGCGTGGCGCCTGATCGCGAATGACCTGCGCCGGGATGATGTTGACGGTCTGCGGAATTTCCTGCAACGAGGCCGAAGAACGCATCACCGAACTGGTCTGCGGCGGCTGATAACTCATCGATTCATCGCGCATCGAGGTGATCGTTGTGGCACCAAGGTTCAGCGCGCCTTCGCTCGGCTGGGGTTCCAGCGCCAAGGTGTGGGGGTCGGTGCGACGGAAGCTCAGGCCGGAGTTGCCGAGCAAGCGTTGCAGTGCCTGTTCGGCGCTCATCCGACCGGTGACCGCCGGGGCATTGAGGCCGTACGGCGCTTCATCGGTGTAAACCACGCTTTGCCCGGTGACGCGGCTGAAGTCATTCAAGGCTTGTGGCAGCGGTTTCGCGGCGAGGGCAAAATTGAACTGCTGTTGCGGCTGATTACTGACCGCCTCAGCGGCCACTGCCACCCGCATCGGCAACAGTGCCAATGCGGAAAAACTCAACGCCGACACGCTTAACCACTGTTTGACCGAACCCGACTTTGCCTTGGACTTCATTGCTTAACGACCTGTGTAGAACCGCAACGGATGCGAATGAATCGCAGTTTCAGTCACTACACGGATGGGGCTCGGAGTTACCTCACCAAGATTTCGAAATTATTTTTTGGGAGTGTTGTGCTGTTTGTTCTGGCCCCTTCGCGAGCAAGCCCGCTCCGACATTTGAACTGCGCTCCCCCTGTGGGAGCGAGCCTGCTCGCGAAGAGGCCGGCAGCCTCACTGCAAAATGATCAGACGCCCCAACACCCGATGCTGCTCAAACCCCAACACCCCCTGCAACGAATTGAGCACCGCCTGCGGATCCTTGCTCGGAAAACTGCCGCTGACCTTGCGCGCCGCCAGCTCGTCATTGAGCACAACAATCCGTCCCGGGTAATAGCGACGTAAATCTTCCACCACATCGGCCAGGGTTGATTTGTAATACGTCAGCCACCCCTGGCGCCACGCCATTTGCGCTTCACTGTCCACCGCATGGAGCTTTTGCGCCGTTCCGTCAGCGTAAGCGACCTGTTGACCGGCAGTGAGAATCTGCTGCTCGCCGTCACGACTGGCGGACACGCCGACGCGCCCGGACATTACCGTGACCTGCGCACCGTGAGGCTTCAAACGCACTTCAAACCGGGTGCCGAGCACCCGCGCCTCGCCCTGCTGCGCCGCGACCACAAACGGATCGCCGGTGTGGCTGACGCTGAAGAAACCGGCCCCCCGGATCAGTTGCACGCGCCGCTGACCGTGACTGAAATCAACGGCAATCGCACTGTCGGCATCCAGGGTCACTTGCGACTGATCGGCCAGTGTCACCGTGCGAATTTCGCCAGGCGCCGAGACGTAATCGGCGCCAAGATCATCGACCCAGCGCTGCGGCTGCCAGCCTGTGCCAAGGCTGACCATCAGCAACAAACATGCGGCCATCGCGAGCGCCCCCGCCGCACGCCGGAGTTGCGGACGCCGAGGTCGATCCATTGCGTCGAGATACCCTTGCAGCGCAGCCGCTTCTTCAGCGGCAAGCGAGCGCGCCGGGCTTTCGCTCAATTCCCAGACGACCTGCGCCTGTGCATACGCTTCGGCGTGGGCCGGATCGGCACGCAGCCATCGGCTGAAGGTCAGTTGATCGCCGGCACTCGGCCGATCATGCAACAGGCTCAGCCAGGCGAGAGCGGCTTGCTCCTGAGCGGGGGTCGGGGTGACGGAATCGGATCGGTTCACGGTGCTTTCCCTGGCAGGCGTGGCGCGGGTTCGCGCAGGCTGGCCTTGCAGGCCTCGAGGGCGCGCATCATATGTTTTTCCACGGCGCTTTGGGACAGGCCCATGGCTTTGGCGATGTCGGCGTACTTGCGACCGTGAATGCGATTGAGCAGAAAAATCTGCCGGGTACGCTCAGGCAAGGCGCGCAGTGCAGCTTCGACATGGCGCAGGTCGTTGCCCGCCTCCAGTGCCGCTTGCGGCTCGCTGCCGTGGCTGTCGGGTTCGTCCGGCTGCCAGCCTGCCTTGACGCGGGCCCGCGTGCCTTCACTGCGCAAATGGTCGATGGCAATGTTGCCAGCGCAGCGCAGCAGATAAGTGCTGAGTTCCTCGACCTGCACCAGTGGCCGGCGCCAGAAACGCAGAAACAGATCCTGGACCAGATCCGCCGCCGTCGCTCGGCAGCCGACACGCCGGTTCACCAGCGCTTCCATTTGCGCACGCTGGGACAGGAACACCTGGAGAAAATGCGCACGGGCGCCACGCGGCTCGTCGTCGCGCGATTCCGGCGGCAGACCGATTAGCATCTCAGCACTGCGCCCAGGCCATCGCCTGCAGGAAGCCCTCTTTCATGCCAGCCCCAGGCCGCGCGCAACGCCGGAGACGGTGGCGAGAATCACGCTCGGCACCAGCAAGCCGACCCACGCCGACCAGGCGCTGCGGCAGACAAAACACCAGAGCACCGCGACCAGATAAACCAGAAAAGACACGGTCATGCCGGTCACCACCGCTTCGGCGCGGTTCAACGGCAGCCACAGCGTCAGGGTGACGCTGGCCAGCGCCGCGACCAGATAGCCGCCAAAAATTGCCGCCAGCACCCGCGAGGTGAGCGCCAGACGATAGGACATGGGAAGCGTGGCGAGTTTGCCTTTCATCTTTCGGCCCTGAAACGAAAAACGCCCGGCCGACAAGCCGAACTACAGACGAGCAATATTAATGATAAATATTCTCATACGCAAAAGCATCTGATTGCCGGGGACGGCCTCCAGCCCCTACAATGCGAACCGTTCTTGTTCTCTAACGCACGTTCTCTACGCAAGCATTGCGTCCGGAGTCATTTCGTTGCCGTCCGCCCATCCTGTCGAATCGCTTTACCACGCCCACCACAGCTGGCTTACCGGCTGGCTGCGGCGCCGGCTCGGCTGCCCGGACAGCGCGGCGGACCTGGCTCAGGACACGTTCATCAAGGTACTCACCGCGCGCGAACCGCCTGTCATCATCGAACCGCGCGCCTTTCTCACCACCCTGGCCAAGCGCGTGTTGTTCAATCACTACCGCCGTCAGGATCTGGAGCGCGCCTACCTCGAGACACTGGCGCAGCTGCCAGAGATGGTCGCGCCGTCGGAAGAACACAAAGCGATCATCCTGCAGACATTGGTCGAACTCGATGAGCTGCTCAACGGTTTGCCGCGCCAGGTCAAACGCGCCTTCCTGCTCGCTCAGGTCGATGGCCTGACGTATCCACAGATCGCCGCTGAACTGGGTATCTCGGTGGCCACGGTCAAGCGCCATTTGAACAAAGCGGCCATGCGCTGCTATTTCGCCCTGTGAATCGCGCGCCGGATTTCTCCGCGCAGGTCGCCGAACAGGCGGTGCACTGGCTGCTGGAAATGCAGCAGGGCACGCTGACGCCGCGCCAGCAACAGGCCTGGCAACAATGGCTGGATGCACACAGCGAACACCGCCGGGCGTGGGAACACATGCAACGGGTCAACCAGCGCTTGCGCGGTGTGTCGTCACCGCTGGCCCACGCGGCATTGAACGGGCCACAGTCCACCAGCCGTCGGCAGGCGCTGAAACTGCTGCTGATCCTCGGTGCCGGTTCCGCATTGACCTGGAGCCTGCGCGAGCACACGCCGCTGCCGTCGCTGCTCGCCGATTACCGTACGCCGGTCGGGCAACGGCGCAGGATTGCGCTGGGTGGCGCCGATTCGTTGCAACTCAATACCGCCAGCTCGGTCGATGTCGATGCCGCGCGGCGGTCGATCCGGCTGCTGGAGGGCGAAATGCTTTTGAGCGCTGCGACACCGTTCGAGATAGGCACGGCACAAGGCGTGCTGAAAACCCAAGGTGCGCGCCTCAATGTCCGGCAGTTCGCCGATCGCACGCAGGTTGCGCTGTTCGAAGGGCGAGTCGAATTGACCGGCAGTCAACGCACCCCCCTGCTGTTGCCAGTCGCGCGCCAACTGAATTTCACCACGACCTCCGTCAGTGAGGCTAAACCGCTGGATGCCAACAGCGGAGCCTGGACAGACGGCATGCTGGTCGCCGCGCACATGCGCTTGGGCGATTTTCTTGAAGAGCTTGGCCGCTACCGTCGCGGCCAGTTGAGTTGCGATAGCCAAGTCGCCGATCTGCTGATTTCCGGGACGTACCCACTGGATGACAGCGAACGGATTCTTGAGCTGCTGCAGATCAGTCTTCCGGTCAAAGTGAAGCGCTTTACTCGCTATTGGGTGACCGTCGAAGCCCGGGCGTAAGGCAAAAATTATTGTGGCGAGGGAGCTTGCTCCCGCTGGACTGCGCAGCAGGCCCGTTTTGAAAAGAAGGGCCGCTGCGCGACCCGGCGAAAGCAAGCTCCCTCGCCACAACCGCAGTCGCTGAAAAATATTCGTAAACAGTGAGCCGTTTTTCAGATCTGGCGTGACAGAGAAGGAAAGCCCCCTTGATTCCACCTTCTCAGGATCATTCGACATGCAGCCCACCCGCCTTACGCCACTGGCCCGCAGCCTGCGCAATTTCGTCCTCGGCGCCAGCCTGAGTCTGACCGCCCTGCCTGCTGCACTGGCCGCCGAGACCAAGACCTATCACATCGCCCCTGCGTCGCTGGAAACCGCGCTCAACCAGTTTGGCCGTGAAGCCGGCGTGCTGATTTCCTTCGGCTCGCAAGTCACCAGCGGCGTGCAGAGTCGAGGTCTGGAAGGCAATTACACCGCGCAACAAGGCCTCGATGCCCTGCTCGAAGGCACAGGCCTGCAAGCTCGCGCCGAGGGCAATAATGCGTTCAGCCTGCAACCGGTGGCAGACGCGGCGCTGGAGCTGGACACCTCGAAAGTCGTCGGCGACTGGCTTGGCGATGCGGCGCAGATCAACGTTTTCGAACACCCCGGTGCGCGCGATGTGATCCGCCGCGAAGAATTCGAGCGTCAGGGCGCGACGCAGGCCCGTGACGTGCTCAACCGCATTCCGGGCGTTAACGCACCAGAAAACAACGGCACCGGCAGCCATGACATGGCGCTGAACTTCGGCATCCGTGGTTTGAATCCGCGCCTTGCCGCGCGCTCGACCGTGTTGATGGACGGCATCCCGGTGCCGTTCGCGCCGTACGGTCAGCCGCAGTTGTCGTTTGCACCGATCAGCATGGGCAACATGGATGCGGTGGACGTGGTGCGTGGCGGCGGTGCAGTGCGTTACGGCCCACAGAACGTCGGCGGCGTGGTCAACTTCGTGACTCGGGCGATTCCCGACGAACCAACGGTCAAGGGCGGCTTCCAGACCGAAACCAGTCCATCGTCGAGCCATGACGGTTTCAAGACCAGCGCCAACCTGCTGGCCGGTGGCACCAATGCCAACGATCTGGGCGGCGCATTGCTGTATTCCGGCACACGCGGCGGCGACTGGCGTGAACACAGCGATACCGAGATCGACGACCTTATCCTCAAGGGCAAGTACCAGCTCGACGAGGCCAACAGCTTCAACGCCATGGCCCAGTATTACGAAGGCAAGGCCGACATGCCCGGCGGTTTGAACGTTGCCGACTACGATGCCGATCCGTATCAGTCGACGCGCCCGAAAGACCAGTTCTGGGGCCGTCGGACGATGTTCAACTTCGGTTATCGCTATCAGGAGGATCGCCGCGAGTTCACCGCCAACACCTTCTTCACCAAGACGCTGCGCAGCGGTTATCTCGACCAGGGCACGTTCCTTTCGCTGTCTCCGCGCGAATATTGGGTGCGCGGTCTGGAAACCCGTTTCGCCCAGGGCTTCGACCTCGGTTCGAGCAGCCATGAAGTCGGCGTCGGCTACCGCTACATCAACGAGGCCGGCCACGAGCTGCGTTATCGCACGCCGATCAGCGCCAACGAATACCCGACTACCAGCAGTCGCAACGACCGCGACACCCGTGGCGGCACCGAAGCCAATGCGTTCTTCGTCGATGATCGCATCGACATCGGCAAGTGGACGATCACTCCGGGCGTGCGCTACGAGATGATCGAATCGCAGCAGACCAACAACCTGACCAACGTCAAATACAAGGGCGACTACAACACCGCGTTGCCGGCGCTGAACGTGCTCTATCACCTGACTGACAGCTGGAACCTGTACGCCAACACCGAAGGCTCGTTCGGCAGCGTGCAGTACAGTCAGATGCCCAACCGCGTGACCAGCGGTGAAGTGAAACCGGAAAAAGCCCGCACCTGGGAACTCGGCACGCGTTACGACAACGGTGCGCTGCGGGCGGAAATCGGCGCGTTTCTGATCAACTTCGACAACCAGTACGAAAGCAACCAGACCAACGACTCGGTGATCGCCCGTGGCGAGACCCGGCATCAGGGCATCGAGACCAGTGTCAACTATGCACTGGATGACTTGAGCCCGGCGCTGGCCGGCTTCGACGTCTACGCCAGCTACGCCTACGTCGACGCAACCATCCGCGAAGACGGACCGAACAAGGGCAACCGCGTGCCGTTTTCCTCTAAACACAAAGGCACGGTTGGCGTCGGTTATACCGAAGGGCCATGGAAACTGAACCTGGACAGCAGCTTCCAGAGCGACCAGTTTGCCGACAATGCCAACACGTCCAGGGAAAGTGCTGATGGCAGCACCGGCAAGATCCCCGGTTATATGCTGTTCAGCAGCCGCGCCGGGTATGACTTCGGGCCGCAGTTGTCGGATCTGAACGTGGCGGTGGGGGTGAAGAACATCTTCAACATGCAGTACTTCACGCGTTCGTTCGATGACAACAACAAGGGCAAGTATGTGGGTGAGCCGCGGACGGTGTACGTACAGACTTCGGTGGCGTTCTAGGAAATCGCCCAAAAAAAACGGGCCTGCATCAGCAGGCCCGTTCTCCTTGTGTGACTTGAAATCAGCGCATCAACTGTTGATCGCTGCCTGTTCGTTCTCGTCGAATTCTTCCGCCAACAGCTTGTCGTTGGCTTTGCCGGTAAATGGCACTACAGCGGCGCGTGGTTTGCCTCGTTTTTTGCCGAAATGGTGTTCCAAGGCGTGCTCGAGCTTCTCGGCAGCGCCGTCGATCGCCTGCTCCAGCGAATCGGCTTTATGGGTCACGGAAATCGGTTGGTGGCCTTTTGGCCGCGCTTCCAGTTGGCAGCGCAAGTCATGGGGACCTGGTTTTTCGCCGTTCTCATCGCTCAGGTGAACTTCGACACGGGTCAGGTCTTCTTCATAACGTTCGAGCGTGCTCTCAATAGTTGTACGTACCCACTCCTCCAGTCGCTTACTGCCTTGAATATGGTTATCGCTGTTGACTTGGATTTGCATAGTTCATCCCTTATTTCAGCTAGCTCGCAAGGGGCCTGGATCAGGATTTCGTGACCCCTTGATTACAACAATCGGCCCGAGCGGCGAACATTTCAACCCCTGAAAAAAGATAAATATTCATTCGCAAAAAAAGCCGGACAACCGAGCGAAGCGCTGGTAAGGTCGGGAGTCGGGTCGCCTCGCCTCTTGGCAAAATCTGCTCATGACTGCCCGTCATTCAGCGGGTGTAAACTGCGAAAAATGCCCGCCTCTTCTACCACCCAATCATGTACCGCACGCACGCCTGGATGGCTCAACGCCCCCGGCGCATACAGCAACACATAGCGTTTGTGATTGGGCACGGACAGCCCGAACGGCACCATCAGCGTGCCGCGTTCCAGTTCATCGTTGAGCAAGGTACGTCGTGCGATCGCCACGCCCATGCCGGCGATGGCGGCTTCGATGGTCAGGTGATTGCGGTTGAAAGTGTGACCACGCCGGACGTCGGCGCCCTCGAAACCGATCGCATTCAAATAGAATTCCCATTCCGCATATTCGTAACTGCCGCGCCAGGCAGTGATGTCGTGCAGCAACGGAAAATGCCCCAGATCCGCCGGCCCGTGCAGTGGCGGTCGTCCGCGCAGCAGGCTCGGCGCGCACACCGGAAAGATCTGCTCATCAAGCAAGGCTGTGGATAACAATCCCGGGTAGCTGCCATCGTTCAGGTCGATTGCCAGATCGAAATCGCCCTCGTGCAACGGCACGCTGCTGTCCTCCGCCACGAGGCGCAACTGGATGTCCGGGTAGCGCTGTTGCAGGCGCGGCAAGCGCGGGGTCAACCACTTGCTGAGGAATGAGGGAATCGAACGCACCCGCAAAATCCCGCTGATCATGCCGGCGTCCAGCCGGCGCAGTTCGGCATCGATACTGCCGTAAGCCTCGTTGACCGTCATCGCCAGCCGCTGTCCTTCTGCACTGAGCTCCACGCCGCGTGCCCGTCGATGGAACAGCCGGAAACCCAGGCGCTCTTCCAATTGGCGGATTTGCTGGCTGACCGCGCCCGGGGTGATGTGCAACTCCTGCGCGCAGCGAGTGAACGACAGGTGCCGCGCGGCACAGGAAAACACCTGCAGCCAGACGTAGGTCTGGGCGTGCAATTGACGACTCATTGTTTAGTCCTGCTAAAGGCTTTCTTAGGAAGTTTCGTTGGTCACGTAGGACCGAGGCAGGCAGTATCGCCGACATTGCGCTTGTCCTACAAAAAATGGCAGCGATTCCTCTTCCATTGCTTGTCAGGGTTTAGCATGGCTATCAGCGTTTTTGATCTATTCAAAGTCGGCATCGGTCCGTCCAGTTCCCACACCGTCGGCCCGATGCGCGCCGCCGCAACGTTTGCCCAGGCCTTGATTGATCAACATTTGCTCAACGACGTACGGCGTGTGGAAATCCGTCTGTACGGCTCGCTGTCGGCTACCGGCGTCGGCCATGCTACTGACCGCGCCACAGTCATGGGATTGATGGGCGAATGGCCGGACAGCATCGATCCGTCGACCATCGATCCGCGCATCCGGCAACTGCGCGAGGACGGTCAACTTCGCCTGGCCGGCCAGCACTCGATTGCCTTCAACTGGCAAAACGATCTCCTGCTGCTGGACGAGAGCCTGCCCTACCATCCCAACGCCATGTCTCTGACAGCCTTTGGCGAAACCGCGAAGCTGTGCGAGCAAACGTACTACTCGGTGGGCGGCGGTTTCATCATTGAAGCGGCCGAGGCCGAATCCGGCGTCGCGCCGGCCAGTGACGTCGTGCTGCCTTATGACTTTTCCAGCGCGGCCGAACTGCTCTCGCTGTGCAAAAAACACAACCTGCGCGTGTCCGAGCTGATGATGGCTAACGAGCGGGCGTGGCGCAGCGATGCCGAGATTCGCCAAGGCCTTTTGCACATCTGGTCAGTGATGTGCGAATGCGTCGAACAAGGCCTGCGTCACGAAGGCATCCTCCCCGGCGGTCTGAATGTTCCGCGTCGAGCGGCGAAACTGCACCGCAGCCTGCTGGAAATCGGCAAACCGAATGTCATCAGTTCGACGCTGTCGGCGATGGAGTGGGTCAACCTGTTCGCCCTCGCCGTCAACGAGGAAAACGCTGCCGGCGGGCGCATGGTGACCGCGCCGACCAACGGTGCCGCAGGGATCATTCCGGCGGTTCTGCATTACTACATGAAATTCAATCCGGATGCGTCTGAGGATGACGTCGTCGCGTTCTTTCTCGGCGCGGCCGCCGTCGGCATTCTGTGTAAGAAAAATGCCTCTATCTCCGGCGCCGAAGTCGGCTGTCAGGGTGAGGTCGGATCGGCCTGTGCCATGGCCGCCGCCGGCTTGGCCGACGTACTTGGCGCCACCCCGGAACAACTGGAAAACGCCGCCGAAATCGGCCTGGAACATAACCTGGGCCTGACCTGCGACCCGGTCGGCGGTCTTGTTCAGGTGCCGTGTATCGAGCGCAATGCCATTGCTGCGGTGAAAGCCATCAATGCCACGCAAATGGCCCTGCGCGGCGACGGCAACCACTTCATTTCCCTCGACCGGGTGATCCGCACCATGCGCGACACCGGTGCCGACATGCACGACAAATACAAAGAGACTTCACGGGGCGGCCTGGCCGTGAGCTGGGTGGAGTGCTGAGGAGCCTCCCCTGCCGTCCGTAACACGTGAGCCCGAGCAAGAATAATAACGAGGCGATACCGATGACCGATGTACGTACACCTGCTGCCGAAAATCCCGCTGTACCGCGCACAGAAAAGACAGAAACGGCCGACAAGGGCTGGAGCACATTCGACACCACCTGGATGCTGGGTCTGTACGGCACCGCCATCGGTGCCGGCACCTTGTTCCTGCCGATCAACGCCGGTGTCGGTGGATTCTGGCCGTTACTGCTGTTGGCCGTGCTGGCTTTCCCTATGACCTTCTTCGCGCACCGGGGCCTGACGCGGTTCGTGTTGTCCGGACGCTCCGGGGACATCACCGAAGTGGTTGAAGAACACTTCGGCATCGGCGCCGGCAAATTGATCACGCTGCTGTATTTCTTTGCGATCTTCCCGATCCTGCTGGTCTACAGCGTGGCGCTGACCAACACCCTGAGCAGTTTCCTCGAACACCAATTGCAGATCGCCCCGCCGCCACGAGCAATCTTGTCGCTGGCGCTGATCCTCGGTCTGATGGTTATCGTGCGTTGCGGCCAGCGTGTCATCGTCAAAGCCATGAGCGTGCTGGTTTATCCGTTTGTCGCGGCCTTACTGCTGCTGGCGTTCAGCCTGATCCCGAACTGGAACGGCGCCTTCTTCGCCAGCGCTCAAGAGGCCATGCCGCTGTCGGTATTGCTCAAGACACTGTGGCTGGCGATCCCGGTGATGGTGTTCTCGTTCAACCATTCGCCGATCATCTCCGCCTTCGCTGTCGATCAGAAACAGCGTTATGGCGCGCAGGCCGAACGCAAAAGCAGCGGCATCCTCGCCATGGCCCACGGCATGATGGTCGTCACGGTGATGTTCTTTTGCTTCAGTTGCGTGCTGGCGCTGTCACCGGCGGATCTGGCGGCAGCGAAAGCGCAGAATATTTCGATCCTGTCGTACCTGGCCAACCACTTCCAGACACCGGTCATCGCGTATGCCGCACCGCTGATCGCGCTGGTGGCAATCACCAAATCCTTCCTCGGCCACTACATCGGCGCCAGCGAAGGCTTTCAAGGCCTGATCGTCAAAAGCCTGCGCAGCCGTGGCCGGGTGATGTCGGCGAGCTGGCTGAACCGCGCCACCGCGCTGTTCATGATCCTCAGTTGCTGGGCCGTAGCCACGTTCAACCCGAGCATTCTGGGCATGATCGAGACCCTCGGCGGCCCGGTGATTGCCTGCCTGTTGTTCCTCATGCCGATGTACGCAATCCGCCGCGTGCCGGCCTTGCGCCAGTATTCGGGCCAGGTATCCAACGTGTTTGTGGTGCTGATCGGCCTCATTGCACTGTCAGCGATCATCTACTCATTTCTGCCCTGAAACAGGCCAGCCAAAAAAGGCGAACCTCGGCGGTTCGCCTTTTTCATGCCCGTGTTCATTGTTCGACAATTTTCTCGGCACAGCCCTTGCTACTTCCCTGCTGGAGCACCGAATGACTGCACTGATTTCATTCACTGATCGAAATCAACACAGCCAAGCGCAAAAGATCGCAGCCTTCGACAGCCCCCACATGAAGCAACGCTACAGGCCACGGAATGCCGGTGATCCGGTTTGGCGAACCAAATCGGATCATGGCCGGTCAACAACTGCACGTTCAATCAGGCGGTGACGCATCATGGACAACCCATTTCAGATCATTACCGATGCCTTCGCGCCGGACTATCAAATCAACCTGAGCATTCAGGGTCTGGACGGCAGCATCATGCTGACCCTGTCCAACAGCGGCCGAATCGTGGCCAAACGCATGATCAGCGCCGAACAGCGCAACGATCCGGAAAGGTTGAAACGGCTGGTGCAGAGCATCCAGTTCGGCATCGCCATCGAGCAGGGCCACAGCGCCATGACGATTCTCGAAGCCATGACTCGCGGCGCCGGGCTCACCCCGCCACCGCCTCGAACCAAAGGCCCGTCGGGCCAGGCGGCGGGCCTTTAAAGCTCGCCTTTCTCGACCTCGGGATGCTCGCTGGAACCGGCGCCCAGTTTGCGTTGCGGTTTTTCGATCTTCACCGAAGGGAACTGCGACGAAGCGTAACGCACCACAAGGATGGCGAAGGCCAGCAGCAAAATCCCGCCGCACAGGTAAATGATGCCCATGTCCGGCGGGTTGTGGTGCGAGACGTTGGAAATCAGCAGACGGGTCAGCGCGGTGATGGCCACGTAGATCAGGAAGCGCACCGGCATGTGGTTGGTCTTGAAATAAATCCCGACCATCGCGCCCAATTCCAGATAGATGAACAGCAACAGGATGTCATCGATCTTGATGTGGCCTTCCTCGAGCATCCCGAGAAACTCCATCACTGCCGCCCACGCCGTCACCGCACCGATGGCGAACAGCGCCAGGTAGTGAAAGGTTTCGACGAACAGGTTGCCCAGGGACTCGGCCAGTTGGTGCACGTTTTGCCGTAGTTTCTCGGCCCAGTTGATTCTCACGATGATGTTCCTTAGCCCGATTCGAGCGGATGATGCGTGTTGGACGTGACGGTTTTGCGCATAGGCCCTTCTGCGTTTTTTTCATGCAGATTCAGGGCCATGCATCATGGCGATCCGTTGCAGATCCCGCGCCGTGGCGTTTGGTCGCACCGCCTGTGGCAGCGAGCCTGCTCGCGAATGCCAACGACACGCCCCCTGACAAACCGAAAATCCGGTCTACATTGAAAAGCCACTACCCATGGCGCAGGGATTCGCTTATTCTTTTCGCTGTATATGGATACAGTAGTCGTCAAGACAACTTAACGTGAAGGCATGTGAGGTGGTGAATGGCCGTCGAAGTGGTATACCGCAGCAGCCGAGATCTGGAGCGCTTGTTCATGGATAAAGCCGAAGCTGACCGTCATGACAAAATGCTCGAACTGGCCGAATATCTGGCCGATGTGCTGCAAAAAGCCGTTCCGTCCTTGACTGAACAGCAAGTGGAAGAAGCCGGGATCTACATGGCGAAGAATCGCGATGTGTTCGCCCGGGCGTTCAAGAGCCAGCCCGATGCGCTGTCGGAGCTGATCAACGCGCCGGCTGAACCGGTCGAGAAAGCGGACGAGGCTGAAGCGGCAGAAGCGCCGGTGAAACCGGTCAAAGCGGCGAAGGCAGCGAAGTAATCGAAGCCCGAATTGAACAGGCCCTGAGTCGAAACGCTCAGGGCCTTTTTGATGCCTGACATTTATCGATACAAAACCTTCTCGGCCAACTCATCTGCCACCCGCGCCGGCGAACGCTTTTCTGCTTGCGCGTGGGCGAAGACTTCGGTCAATCGCGAACTGATTTTCGACAGGTGCGCGGTAATGGTCGGCAATTCTTCACCGCGATGTTTCAGCGAGACGTAGATCAGGCCGCCGGCATTGATCACATAATCCGGCGCATAGAGAATGCCGCGCCGCTCCAGTTGGTCAGCCACATCAAGATGCGAAAGTTGATTGTTCGCCGAGCCGGCCACGGCCGAGCAGCGCAGTTGCGCGACTGTGTGGCTGTTGAGCACACCGCCCAGGCCGCAGGGCGCGAGAATGTCGCAGGGTGTGCTGAGCAGCGCATCATTGGCAATCGGGTGGGCGTTGAGTTGCTCCATCGCCAATTGCACCTTGCCGTGGTCGATGTCGCTGACCAGCAGCTCGGCCCCGGCCGCGTGCAGTTGCTCGGCCAGCGCATAGCCGACATTACCCAGGCCCTGGATGGCCACGCGCAACCCTTCGAGATTATCGCTGCCCAGCCGCGCCATGGCCGTGGCGCGAATGCCGGTGAACACGCCCATCGCCGCGTGGGGCGCAGGGTCGCCCGCAGAAGTGGTGCTGGTGACGTGTTGCGTCTGTTGGGCGATGCAATCCATGTCGGCCACCGAGGTGCCGCTGTCGATGGCGGTAATGTAACGGCCATCGAGCTGGTCGATGCAACGGCCGAATGCTTCGAACAACGCTCCACGGTTTTCTACATGGACCGGGCGCACAATCACCGCGACTCCACCGCCCTGTGCCAGACCGGCCAGCGCCGCTTTATAGCTCATACCCTTGGCCAGGCGAATGGCGTCCTCGACGGCTGATTCGTCATCGGGATAGGCAAGGTAACGACATCCGCCCAGGGCTGGCCCGAGACGGCTGTTATGGATGGCAATGACCGCCTTCAACCCGGAGACCGGGTCCACGCTCAGGTGCAGCGATTCCAGGCGAGTGCTTTGCATGAGAGCGAACATCATCGGGCTCCCGAATCACTTCTTGTAGAACGCCAGTATAGGCTTGCCCCTGAAAATTGCTGGAGCGCGCCGGAATAAGCGACCCTGCACAAACTGCCTTTGCGGCATATCCGGCATGCCACGCCGCCGGCGACTGGACGAACGCCACGGACGGGGCTAAAACGAGGCATTCGAGGGAGATTTCGATGAGTCCGCGCCAAGGTTTTTTCGAGTGTCTGCACCGTTCGCCGCCGGCGCTGCTGGAAGCCGCGCTGTGGATCGCCGCCGAGCACGACAAAGCGGTGGAACCGCAAGCGCTGCTGCAAGCGTTCAAGGCACTGCAACAACGGATCAGTTACGGGTTGCCAATGCTGCCGGTCAGCGAACTGGCGCAACCGCTGCTGCGCCGCATGGTCGATCTGGGATTCGCTCAGGACGACTTCCTGCCGCTGCGCCCACAGGCGGCGCTGGTGCATCGCGTGTTAGAGACGCAACGCGGCCAGCCGTTGGCATTGGCGCTGATTGCGCTGGAGCTGGCCCGCGGCCTGGAAATACCGCTGGTCGGGGTCAACTTTCCCGGGCATTTCCTGCTGCGCGTACCCGGTGCCGATCACCTGCTCGATCCCTGCGGTGGGCGCCGCCTGTACCCCAATGACTGTCGTGAACTGTTGCAGCGCCAGTACGGGCCGAACCTGCAACTAAAAGCCGAGCACCTGCTGACCGCGACACCGGTGCAGATGCTCCAGCGTCTGTCGCGCAACCTGCGCCAGCTGCACCTGACCCACGATAACTTCATCGCCGCCCTGATCGACGCCGAGCGCGTACTCGAACTGGGCGACGCCACTGCCGCCGACTATCTGGCCCGGGCCAGTCTGTATCAACGCCTTGATTGCCCGAATGCCGAACGCTTCGACCTGGAGCATGCGTTGCTGCTCAGTGACGATCCGATCCAGCGCCTGCGCCTGACCGAACGACTCGGCCACCTGCCGCCCAACTCCGTCGTCCACTGAAATACTGTTGTGCAAGCCCATGGGAGCGAGCCTGCTCGCGAAGCGGACGCCTCGGTCTGACTGGCAGACCGCGTTAACGTTCTTCGCGAGCAGGCTCGCTCCCACAGGGTTATCTCTTAAAGGGTTATCTCGGGGTGTCAGGTTGGTTGGCGGGATGGGCCTTGATGAACGCAGGGTGCTCGGCCGCGAGCGCGGCGACCCGGCGGATTTTAGGATAATGGTCGAGGCTGACATTAAACCGCTCAGCCGCATACAACTGCGGGATCAGGTACACATCCGCCACGCACGGCCACTCGCCGAAACAGAAACCGCTGTCACCGATCAATTGCTCCACCGTCGCCAGCCCTTGGGCAATCCAGTGGTCGATCCACGCCGTCACCTGCGCTTCGTCGTGCCCTGACTGACGCAGGCGATTGAGCACGCTGACGTTATGCAGCGGGTGCACGTCGCAGCCGATCACCGCCGCGACACCGCGCACCTTCGCACGCGCCACCAGATCGTCCCGCAACAACGGCACCTGTGGATAACGCTCCTCCAGGTACTCGATGATCGCCGGTGACTGGATCAGCAATTCGCCGTCATCGCTGCGCAAGGCGGGCACCCGGCCCTGTGGATTGATCGCCAGGTACGCCGCTTGCCGATGCTCGCCACCCGGCGGCGCGATCAGGTTGATCGGCAACGCCTGATAATCAAGGCCCTTGAGCGCCAGCGCGATTCGCACCCGGTACGACGAGGTCGAGCGGTAGTAGGTATAGAGATCCATGAGCGGCTCCTTCAGCGCGCCGCGATCACGGTGCCACGGCATTCGCCGAAGCCGATCGAGGCATGACCGTCGCGGGCGCAACGCGCGCGCAGGATGATTTCGTCACCGTCTTCAAGGAATTTGCGCACCTCGCCGGAGGCCAATTCGATAGGCTTTTTACCGCCCTCGGTGATTTCCAGCAGGCTGCCGAACTGACCGTTTTCAGGGCCGGACAAGGTACCCGAGCCAAACAGGTCGCCGGCCTGCAACTGGCATCCGTTGACGCTGTGATGCGCGACCATTTGCGCGACAGTCCAGTACATGTAGCGAGTGTTGCTGAGGGTCAGGCGATGGGCCGGCAGATTTTGCTCGCGCATGGCTTCGGTGAGCAGCAGCACTTCCAGTTCGATGTCGAAGGCGCCACCGTCCTGATCACGCTTGTCGAACAGGTAGGGCAGCGGCTGCGGATCGCCCTCGGGGCGCGCCGGCTGCGCCGTGCGGAATGGCTCCAGCGCTTCGGCCGTGACCACCCATGGCGAGACACTGGTGATGAAACTCTTCGACAGGAACGGCCCCAGCGGCTGGTACTCCCAGGCCTGGATGTCGCGGGCCGACCAATCGTTGAGCAGGCAGAAACCGGCAATGTGCTCGGCCGCATCGCTGATGGCGATCGGCTCGCCCATCTCGTTGCCCGGGCCGATCCAGATGCCCAGCTCCAGCTCGTAGTCCAGGCGCGCGCAGGGGCCGAAAGTCGGCTCGTTCTGGCCGGCCGGCAGGGTCTGGCCTTTCGGTCGACGCACCGCGGTGCCGGAGGCACGCACGGTGGAGGCCCGACCGTGATAACCGATCGGCACGTGCTTGTAATTGGGCAGCAGGGGATTGTCCGGGCGGAACAGTTTGCCGACGTTCTGCGCGTGCTCGATACCAACGTAGAAGTCGGTGTAATCGCTGATCCGGGCCGGCAGGTGCATCTGGCAATCGGCAGCCAGCGGCAGCAGTTTCGCGCCTTGTGCTTCGATGTTGCCACGCAGGGTACTGCCTTCGCTGAACAGTTCGAGCAGGCGCGAGCGCAGGGCAACACGCGCCGCACGGCCCAGTTCGAAGAACGCGTTCAACTGCCCTCCGCGCATGGCTTCGACGGCGCTGCGCGCAACGCCATCGAACAGACCGGCCTCGAGCGCTACTTGCAGATCGAAGACATGTTCGCCAATCGCCACGCCCGCGCGCGGCGCCGAATCGTTGATGCTGAACACCCCCAGCGGCAGGTTCTGCAACGGGAAGTCACTGTGGCCGTTGGCCGAAGCGACCCAACTGCGGGTAATGGAAGGCTGAGTCATGGGTTATCTCCGGGTCGGGTCGAACGTGGCGGGCAGCGTGGCCCAGCAGGCGTCGTAATCGGGTTGCAGTTGTGGGCAGTCGAGGGCGAAGCGGCTTGGGCGCAGCACCTGGCTGGTCTCGAACATGAAGGCCATGGTGTTGTCGATCTTCGTGGGCTTCAGCTCGGCATTGATTGCTTTGGTGCAGGTTTCGCCGTCCGGGCCATGGGCACTCATGCAGCTGTGCAGCGAGGCGCCACCGGGCACGAAACCTTCGGCCTTGGCGTCGTACTCGCCCTGAATCAGGCCCATGAATTCGTTCATCAGGTTGCGGTGGAACCACGGCGGCCGGAAGGTGTTTTCGGCGACCATCCAGCGCGGCGGGAAGATCACGAAGTCGAGATTGGCCAGACCGTGCACGCTGGTCGGCGACGTCAGCACGGTGAAGATCGACGGGTCCGGGTGATCGAAACTGACCGTGCCGATGGTGTTGAAACGGCGCAGATCGTATTTGTACGGCACGTTGTTGCCGTGCCAGGCGACCACGTTCAGTGGCGAATGATTGAGTTCGGTGGCCCATAGCTGGCCGAGGAATTTCTGCACCAGAGTGGTCGGTTGTTGCAGGTTTTCGTAAGCCGCGACCGGGGTCAGAAAATCTCGCGGATTGGCCAGTCCGTTGCTGCCGATCGGCCCCAGGTCCGGCAGACGCAGCGGCGCACCGTGGTTCTCGGCGAGGTAGCCGCGCGCTTGTGGGTCGAGCAATTCGACACGAAATTTCAGCCCGCGTGGCAGCACGGCGATTTCCAGCGGCGCCACCTCCAGCACACCCAGTTCGGTGGCGATGCGCAGACGACCCAGTTGTGGCACCAACAGCATTTCACCGTCGGCGTTGAAAAACACCCGCTCCATTGATCGATTGGCGGTATAGCTGTAGATGCTGATGCCGGACGGTTTTTCGGCGCTGGCGTTAGCGGCCATGCTCACCAGGCCGTCGACAAAATCGGTTGGCGCGGCAGGGATGTCCAGCGCATTCCAGCGCAGACGATTGGGGGTCACTTCACCCAACGGCCCTCCCGCCAGTTGCCGCTCCAGTTTGACGAATGCCGGGTGATTCGCCGACGGCTGGATCCGGTACATCCAGGTGCGCCGCGCTTCGCTGCGGGCCATGGTGAATGCAGTGCCGGAGAACAGTTCGGTGTAGAGACCGTAAGGAGCGTTTTGCGGGGAGTTCTGGCCAACGGGCAGCGCGCCGGGCAACGCTTCGGTGCTGAATTCGTTGCCGAAGCCGGACTGATAAGCCAGGCCCTGCGCGGTTGAATCGAGGTTCATGGAGCCTCCTGAACAGGGAGTCGGCAGTGGCCCATCGCTCTGGCTCAGAGGTTTCGGCACGCCGGGGTTGTTATTATCGTAATTTGATTACGCATAACGTAATTTGCTCGCTATCCAGCGTCAAGCTATAAAGACGCCCATTCGAACCGGAACCCGCCAGCACCATGGAAAAAACCAGCGACAGCAACGGCAAACAGAAAGTCCGCTCCGCCGAAGTCGGCACCGACATCCTCAAGGCCCTGGCCGAGTTGTCGCCGTCCACTTCGCTGTCGCGCCTGGCCGAACACGTACAGATGCCGGCGAGCAAGGTGCATCGCTATTTGCAGGCGTTGATTGCCTCGGGTTTTGCCGAGCAAAACGCCGCCACCAACCACTACGGTCTCGGCCGCGAGGCGCTGCGCGTGGGTCTGGCCGCACTCAATAGCATGGACGTGTTGAAAGTCGCCGCCCTGCCCTTGTCCGATCTGCGCGATGAACTCAACGAAACCTGCTTCCTCGCGGTGTGGGGCAATCAGGGCGCAACCGTTGTGCACATCGAACCGGCGGTGCGCGCAGTGACGGTAGTGACGCAGTTGGGGTCGGTGCTGCCGTTGCTCAGTTCTTCCACGGGGCTGGTGTTCAGTGCTTACCTGCCGCACCGGGAAACCGATGAACTGCGCGAGCAGGAGATCACCGTTGCGCAACATCCGCTCAAAGACGAAAAAGCCTATACAGCGCTGTGTCAGCAGATCCGCGAACGCGGTCTGCATCATGTGCATGGTTTGTTAATGCCGGGTGTGGATGCGCTCTCGGCACCGGTGTTCAACGCGGTCGGGCAGATCGCCGCCGTGCTGACCATCGTCGGCCCGACCTCGCTGTTTCACGCCGACGAAAACGGCCCGGCGGCGCAGCGGTTACTGGCGGCGACGCGGGCCGTAAGTTGGCGAATGGGGTATGAACAGCAGCGTATCGAATGAGTAAACGAGCGCGTAAGTGCTCAGTAACGATCAACGCACCGTTGTTTTACTCAGCCCGTACTCGGCGCCCTCCATTAATGTCTTGAAGAACTCGATCAACATCTCCTTGGGTTCTGCCTGGCCAGTGTAATAGGTAACCAGTTCGGCGACCGTGCGCGCGTCTTCAAACAGACTGAGAAACGAGCGTTGTGCATGGGTGATTTCTTTGACGGGCGCACCCGCCGCCGCTGCCTTGCCCAGCGTCAACAGTCCGGTCAGGGTTTCTTTTACATGCCCCAGTGCAGCGGCATAATCACCTCGCCTGTGCGACTGCGAGGCGTCATAGATGCTTTTCATCATCTGGACGGCGACTACAACCGTTCCCACCGGAGGCACCAGCAAACTGACGATATTCGCAGCTTTCAATAGATTGTCGTAGACAAGACCGGCAATCAATTCATTCAGACTGGTAGTGCGCTCGTCGATATCACTCAATACCCGCCGCACCCGCTCATCATGGAAGGTGTAGAGATCCGGCAGCTTCGCGCGATTCTGCGTCCCGATCTGCGGTTTGCTGTCCACGGTTGCGACAAGGTTGTCGAAATAGTCGTTGATCACCTTCTGATCGGTGAGCAATATTCGCTTGCTGTAATACTCCCTGAATGGTCCGAGTCGAAAGCGAATCGAGGGAACGAATTCTGCGATTGGCCGGAAACTGACAAGATCTGGCGCGTCGGGTGTATAGAGCAAGTTCATAAAGCCCGAGGTCCGTTTCACGCGGAATATATAAACGCCTCCTACCGTGCGATCCCAAGCCGTCGTCAAACCGAGCGAACCGATGTTGAATTTATATAAACCCACGTCGCCTTCAGAGATATCGTTCGCAATCGGCTGATAAGCGCCGCTCTCTTTCAGGCTATCGATCACCTGCTGAACAGCAGAAAAAATCTCGGACGATAACTTGCCGCCAACAAAATCGGCGACTGCATTCAGGTGCATTTCACAGCGGATTTTCCGAGCATGTACCGCACGTATGAATACGTAGTCAGGATGCGCCTTGTTCTGGAACTTTTCTTTCAGCATCGCTGTATATCTATCGCCGGGTCGAAAGGTTTTCGACAGCGAAGACAGATCACGAATATCCAGCTTGTCCACCGCCGGGTGATTACTCAGCAAATAATATTTCGGGCTGTATTTGGTTTCGTAGGCGGGAGCGACCGCCTCAAACGCGATTCCTTCAAGCAAGAGATCGGTAACGCTCTTACGAAACGTTTCGGTCTGAACAATAATCCGATCAGGATCAACAGTAACGTCGCTCCCACGAGTGCGCAAAATTTCTTCAATCTGAGCTTTCACTGCATCATGGGTGAACTGCTCGAACGATGGAAAACCGTTGTCTCGTGCATCGACGGTTGAAAGAGCCTTGAGTTCAGTGGTCAACCGGGAATAGCGCATGCGACCTTGAAACCCCAGCGCCCGATAACCTGTCGGCGCAATTGCCTTGTGTTGGGCAACCTCGGCCCGGTAAGCGACGTTTACATAATCAACCAATGGTGTTTTGGCATCGAGGTCGAGATTGGCCAGTGTGGTATCCAGTTCGTACCGATAGCTCAGTTTAGCGCCGGTGCCATTGAGCAAGACGCCTGCGTCATGCAAATACTCCGGGTGAACCAATAATGCTGCGTATTCGCGGCTTGCGGACAACGCAGCCTCAATCCAGCGGTTCATGGCAAAAACGTCGGCGAACTTGTGCAGCTTGAACGGACCTTCGGGACTGCGCAAGAACAGCAGACAGCCCGAGTACCCTTCTGCGGTGAAAACAAGTACATCTTTCAAGGCTGGCGCTTGTAGCCTGATTTTCAATCCGCGAATGGCAACCGACGAATCACTGGCCATTGCCCGGGCAATAATCCCGGCGTCAGTGTCGGTAAGGTCACCTGAGTGTCGAGCAACAAACAACTCGAACTGCATCTGACCGAATAAATAATCACGATAGGCTTGCTGATATGCAACAGAAGGAGACGATGCAAGATCGCTGACAAAATCCAGACGCAGATTGCGCTGCACCAACCATTGCTCAAGCGCAGCGGGCGTCAGCCGGCTTGCGCTGGGTACGCCTGTGATGCTGAGACTGGCGCGATAACCGTTATCATGCAGACCGAAAACAATGAACTCGGTCAGCGTTCGGGTTTCTTCGTGCTCAATGGTGCGGCCTGCGACCTGCAGGGTGTACGAGCTCCGCACGATGATGGATTGCGGGTCCAGTTGTTCACCCAGCACCCTGTCGGCCCACTCCGAAAACGTACGCAGCACATAATCTTTAAACGAAAAGCATGCCTCGGATGCGCTTTGATAATCCGCCAGGTATTGATCTTTCGATGCCTCAAGTTCGGTGTAGCGCACTTGTATATCAGCGTTCGCTTGCTTCAGCCAAAGCGGCCACTCCGTCCGTTTCAATGCCGCCCACAGCAAATAAAAGCGAGTGTTGATACCGTAACGCAGCACCTGCATGCCTTGATTATCCTGCAGCACGGAAGTCAGCGTGGTTTCCAGTTGATCACGGCTATTGGAGAGTAACGATACGCTCTCCAACTGACCTTTGAGATGAACCTCAACACAGTAGGCATGAGGATTCTGCATGGCTTTTGGGTAGTTGATCTGGTTGCTTTGCAAGGACAATCGAGCCTGAAGCTGGCGATGCAAGTCGGTATTTTTCTCAAAAAACTCAAAGCCGTTCTCAGGCGTGTGCATGAGGTAGCAAGTCGACTCGTTGAGCAGCTTCATCTCTGCATCCGAGCGCTCAGCGTTGTCGAGAACGAAACAGGGCAGGAGCGAATCGAGATAATCCTGTCGTGGTTGCAGGCTGACTTCAAACATCCCGCGGCCTGTCTCCGCGTCGAGCAGAGAAGCGAATCGCTCGCCCCAGTGGGCATCGAAATTGTTGGCCATGACCGACAGCGATAGCTCTGCACTTGCCACCGAAGCGTACGCCTGAATAAACGCCTGCTTGTTGGTCAGCGATAGCGCTTCAGAGCGTATGGATTTAACCGCTGCCGCCCAAAACTTCCCGATCTCGGCTCGCAGCGTTTTTTCCAGTCCGGCAGTCACTGCCGCGATCAGATCTTCGACAACAAAAATAGTGAGCCCGCTGACTTTGAATTGATCGTCCAACGTGTCCGGCAGCACAAATACCCCGTCACCGCCCATGATGTAGCCGGGGGTAACATTATTGTCCACGCAATAAAGCGTCACCTGCCAAAGAGAGCCCGACGGACGGTTATCACTGGGCGCAAAAGCAGGGTCCGTATTGATATATACCTTATCGATATCAACACTTTTACCCAAGCGCTTCAATTCCGCTTCAAGCATATTACGCAAGATATCGTGCACGCTCGGCATCGCGTCGATAATTGCAAAAAGTTCGGCCTTTGCCCGGCTTGCCTTCTCCCACTCCTCTGTCCACGTGACTTGATCACCTACTGTGTCACGCATCAAACTTTTGAATACCTTACTCATGCAATATCCTGCCTTACTATCCAGAGCTGCGTTTGCAGCCACTGCAGATAGTTGCAAGGTAATGATTTTTTTAATTAGCAAGAAGCCCAAATACTTTACAAAGCATGCACAACAAAAAGACATACAGCCTTTCATTACTACTGACTACTAACTTCAAACAATCTCAATCCAGTATGCCCATGGCTTTTGCTTTCGCCACCGCCTGGGTCCGGCGTTCCACACCCAACTTCCCGTTGATTCGCCGGGCGTGGGTCTTGACTGTATGTAAGGAAATGAAAAGTTGCTCTGCAACTTGCTGATTCGATGCGCCTTGGGCAATCAACATCAGTACTTCGCACTCACGGCGACTCAGGCACGGCGCCAGCTTACTGCTCTCGGACTGCGGCGCCGCAACAGCCGTGACGGACTCTGTGCCAGCACTGCCTCGGCGTAACTGCCATTCGCGCATGGCTTGATGCAAATGACAGCGCTCAACCAGCATTCGAGCCCGCTGCAATGCCTGTTGCGCCAAGGCGCTATCGCCGTTCAACTCTGCCAGTTGCACAGCGGCCAGCAGTAATTCCGTTTCCATGGTCAGCAAGCCCTTGGCCTGGGCCTGCTCCAATAACCGTTCCAGAGTCGGGAGAGCGTTTTCGTCTGGATTCAATTGCGCACTGGCGCAGGCCAACAGGTATTCGACACGGGTGATCAGCTCGAACGTCGCGGGTGGCGCCTGGAGCGCAGACGGACCGCGGTAATGCCGTAGCAGCCGTGCCAACGCCTCATGCGCCAGCTGCGGTCGGCCTTGCTGCAACCAGAACTGGCTACTGATTTGCAGCACGACGCCGCGATAGACCGTATCGGGAATCTGTCGCTGCTGCATGACCCTCTCGGCCTCACGCAAACGTTCGAACGCACCGGCGTAATCGCCGCGATTACCTGCCAATTGGGCCTGGCCCAGATAACCATACAACACGCGCTTGTCGGCACTGCGCAAGCAGTCTTCAAGGCCTTGGGTGAACAACTGCGCAGCCCGCTCTTCGCGCCCCATGCACAGCGCCAGCCGCCCTCGCCGTAAAGCAATGCGGCCAAGCAACGGCGTGGGGACAACCCTGCGCTGACGCAGTAACTGCTCGATATCCATGAGCAGACTTTCAGCCCGCACAGGGGCTCCGCGCTGTTCAAGCCATTGCGCATGGTCAAGTTCAAGCACCGCCTCGAACAGCAAGGAGCCCTGAGCACGCGCCAGGCACAAGGCCTCGCGGTTGATGGCATGGGCCTGATCGAGTTCACCGCACAGTAATGCTTGCTGGGTCAGTCCCGACAGGCACAACACACGCGCCTGCCAGGCATCGGGCGCCAGCGCGGCCAATGCCTCCTCAAAGCAGGCGCGCGCCGGTGCCATACGCCCTTGCAGATGCAAAAGCCACCCTTGTTGCGCCTGCCAGCGCGCGAGCAGTTGCTGTTCCAGCTGCGCCGCAGGCTGTGGCAGGAAGCGTGAAAGGTGAGCCATGCAGTGTGTGGCCTGTTCGAAACGACCGGCAAAGAGCAAGGCGTCAGTGACCAGCCCGATCAAGTGCGGGGTCATCAGCGTCAGCTCCTGGCTCTGGTGATCATGTAATCGCAACAACAGGACAACCGTCTGGTCTTCATACAAGTCTTCACAGCTCAGGTGCTGCGACAGGCTCACGGCAGTCTCGTATTCTTCGGCCAGCAATGCCTGCTCGAAGGCCGCCCGCCAATCCTGCGCCGCGGTCAACCATTGGCAGGTTCGCCGATGCCAGGAGCGCGCGCACGGCCAATGCGACGCCTGCATGATTCGCGACAATGGCGGGAACACCTGCAGCCAGTCACCCGCCTCGTGCCAGGGTTCGATAAAACATCCGAGTACTTGCAGATCGTGCAGCAGCTGCGCGCCCTCTCCGGCGCCAAACAGGTGTTCACACAGCGGCGCGTTGAAGCGCGGCAAATGAGCCAGCACACGCCATGCTTCGGCTTGCTCCGGCGTCAGACTGGCGAACAGTTCGTGTTGCAGATAATCGAGCAATGTATCGACACGCTGCCGGGGCTGAAGGTGTTGCGCCCAGTCGCACTTTTGCAGCAGCGCCATGCGCGCACCGGCGCACCAGCCGCCGGTGCTCTGAAGAATACCGGCCGCGACGCGGGCAGCCTGCTCCGGCGGCAAGTGGTGCAACACCGAGGTAACTTCATCGTGTGTCAGGGCCAGGCTGGCGCGCTCGCATTCGTATAGTTCGTCATCCAGCAACAGGCGCGGCCAGTTGCACTGTGGTCGACGCCGGCTGCTGATCCAGAAGGTCAGCGCCGCGCTGCTGGCCGTCAGTAGCAGATCAAGCAGAGCATCCAGCGCCGGATTCGGCAGACGGCTGTAGTCGTCAATAAACAGCCAGGCGGGCCTGGACCACGCCGCCAGCGTCGCCAATAGTTGCGCCTCGCCAAGTTCTTCACTCAGCCCGAGCGCGCGGGTCATTCGCTGGCAGAATTCTGTACGGCTGAGCGCCACGCCGGCCAACGGTAACCAGATCGTCTCGCAGCCTGCCGGGGCCATAAGCAGGCACTCGGTGAGTAGCGCGGTTTTGCCGCTGCCGGCGGGCGCGCAAACCAGCCGGACCCGTGCCTGCGACTCAAGCAATGGCTGGCACAGACGCGCGCGCGGCTGATGATGGGAAGCAAGCCTGGGGAGAAATCCGGGGCGATCCAGGCACGGAGTCATGGCGGTCATCGCGTCAGCCTTCTTATCGTTGTGCGATCACCCTAGCCCTCTCCACCGCCCTTGTTGACGAGTATTCAGCGCGCTGATTGACGGCCATAAAAAAGGCGACCGTGCGGTCGCCTTGTGTACAGCTTCGTCGCAGAGCAGTTACCTCACGCCCTCGGCGCGCAACGCCGAAGGTGTGTAATCGGCGGCCTTGGCTTCGAAGCCGAATTCGAAGCTGTGCTTCTCTTCGTTCTTCATGCCCAGGGCAATGTAGCGGCCGGCAATGATGTCGTAGAGCGCTTCAAGGGTGTAGGCCGGCGTCTGGTGATCGTAATAGAACTGAGCATGCCCTTCTGCTACTCGCCACAGCTGGCCGCGCCCGTCGTAGTGGTCGACAAGTGCGACCTGCCAGCTGTCCTCGTCAATGTACATGTGGCGCTTGGCGTAGATATGGCGTTCGTTCGGTTTCACCGTGCCGATCACTTCCCAGACACGGTGCAATTCGTAGCGGGTCAGGTCCTGATTGATGTGCCCGGCCTTGACGATGTCGTCGTACTTGAGCTTCGGCGAGTCGAGCTTGTAGCTGTTGTACGGGATGTACATTTCCTTCTTGCCGACCAGTTTCCAGTCATAGCGATCCGGCGCGCCGGAGAACATATCGAAGTTGTCCGACGTGCGCAGACCGTCCGCCGCCGTACCCGGGCCGTCATACGCCACCTGCGGCGCACGGCGTACCCGGCGCTGGCCGGCGTTGTAGATCCAGGCCAGCCGTGGCTCTTTCACCTGATCGAGGGTTTCGTGCACCAGCAACACGTTGCCCGCCAGGCGCGCCGGCGCGGTCACCGACTGTTTGAAGAACGTCAGCACATTGGCGGCTTTTTCCGGGTCGATTTCCTTCATCAGTTGCGGCACGGCGATCTCTTCTTCGAAGCGGATCGGTGTGTAGCTGCCGTTGGTCTGTGGCGTGACCTGGGTGATGATCCGGCGCAGGTTGCCGCCGTGATAACGGGTGATGTGGTTCCACAGCACCTCGACGCCATTCTTCGGAATCGGGAAGGCGTAGTAGCGGTTGCCGGTGAAATTGGCCAGGCCGTTGCCGTCGTTGATGGTGGTCACATTCAGTGCACTGCGCTTGGCCGATTCATTGATTTCCGGCGGCACGGCGACAGTACGGTGGCTCGGGTAGACCGGGATCTTGTAGGTTTCGGGGTAGCGCTTGAACATCGCCACCTGGCCATCGGAGAGCTTGCTTTTGTACTGATCGACGTTCGCTGCGGTGATGGTGAACAGTGGTTTTTCATTGGCGAACGGGTCGGCGAGAAAGCCTTTGCTGTCCACCGCGCCGGCGTTTTTCGGGATACCGCCGGTCCACGCGGGAATCGAGCCGTCAGCGTTGCCGGCCTTCTCGGCACCCAACGGGGTCAGGCTGGTGCCGAGTTTGTTCGCTTCGTCCGGCGACACTGCCGCCATCACATTGGCCGCCAGCAGACTCAGGGCCAACACCCCGCATTGCAGAATCATTTTGCGCATTGCAGTCATCCTTCTCGGGCAGATCAGAAGTTCACGCCGAAGCTCAGGGCCACGAAGTCACGGTCTTCAAGGACGTTGTAATCGCCGCCGAAGAAATCGGTGTAACTGAGGCTCGCGGTGTAGGTGTTGCGGTAGTCGGCATCGATCCCGGCGCTGATCGCTTTCGCGCCTTCGTTGAACAGGCCGTTGGGGCCATAGCCGGCGACATCGTGCGACCAGGACAGGTTGGGTTTGAGGTTGATCCCGCCAATCACGTTGGCGTAATCGAGGATGGCGCGGGCGCGGTAGCCCCACGACGTCGAGGTCACGAAACCGTCAGTGTCGCCGCCGAACCCGTACTGGCCGTACACCGAGTCGCGGCCGTAACGCAGATTGCTGCGCGACTCCAGGCCACCGACATGCACCACCGCCGCTTCGCCGACCACGGTCAGGCGCTCGGCGCCCAGGACCTGATCGAAGAAGTGCGTCAGGGTACTCTGCACTTGCGTCACTTCTTTGCGGCGATAGCCCTTGTTGTCAGCACCTGGCGCGGTGGCCAGTGGCGACGCCGTGCCGCCGGCAATCGGATTGAGCAGCGCCAGGGTCAGGTCGTTGGTGCTGACCTGCACCGGTGCGTTGGGCCGGTAGCTGATCTCGCCGGTCCACGCGGTGCCGGTCGGCAGCGTGGTGGAGAAACTGGCGCCATACAGGCGAATGTCTTCCGGGTAGTCGAGGTAGTAGCTGCCGCGCCCGAGCATCACACTCTGCGCCAGACCGGCACCGCTGCCCGGCGCCAGGCCGTTGGCGATGCCGACCATGCGCGGCAGCGCCGCCAGGGTCGAAAGGCCCGCGGTGGTGGTGCCCACGTTTGGTGTGCGGCTGTGGTAATTCATGAAATAGAGGCCGTACTCGGTGTCTTCGCCAAGCCAGCGCAGCGCCGTGCCCCACTGCCCGGAATCACGCGCATCACGATCGCCGCCACGGGGAATCACCACGCCCTCACGGGTGACCTGAATGCCTTGGCCGAACGCGGTGGTCAACGGCACCAGCGGGGCAATGGCCGGATTGCCGACGGTATAGCCGTTGTTGCAACCGTCCGCCGCCACGTCAACGCCGAAGAAGGTGCCGCAGTTGTCGAGGACAGTCTGGTCCCACTCCAGTTGGTAGAAACCTTCGATGGACAGTTTGTCGGTGAGGCTCTGTGAACCAAACAGCATGTTTACCGGGATCAGACCTTCCTTGATCTCGGCACCCGGGCGACGGAATGCGGAAACGTCGATCGGGTTGATGCTGTTGATGGAGTTGCCGATGAAGGTGCTTTCGCCCCAGCTCACCACCTGCTTGCCAGCACGCACCGTGCCCGGCAAATCGGCGATGGTGTAGTTGTGGTAGACGAAGGCATCGAGAATCTGCGCGCCAGAGGACTTGGCGCCTTCCTTGCGGCCGCTGTCGCTGATCTGTTTGAACTCGCGATCTTCGTCCTTGAGTTCGAAGTCGTACCAGTACTTGCCACGTATGAATACGCCGGTATCGCCGTACTTCAATTCAAGGTCGTGAATGCCCTTGAAGATCTTCGAGAAGGTTTCGCCCTTCTTGAAGTTCAGGCGCCCGTCATCACCGGTCGAGGATTGTCCGGTGCCACCGTTGACCGTGCCGACCAGCGACTTGTCGGCATCGCGCATGCCCCAACTGGCCCCGATCGACAGCGACGAGTCGAACGTCCCCTCGATTTCGCCGATATTGAATGCAACCGCGTGCGCCTGGGAGCAGCAGCCCAGCGTCACCGCGGCTGCCAGCGCCTGCGGTGTGAAGATGGCGCGCATTGTAGTTTTTGTCATGCGTCTTCCCCGGTGAGTGACAGAAGGCCCCACCCTACTGCCGGGCGGTCAGGTCGATAAGCGCACCAAGGAGGTATTCGCGTTGTCGCTCGAAAGGATGAATGCCCTGCCGAGGCGCGCCATTGCGCCGTCCATGGATCGGCTGGATGAACAATCATCAGTCAGATCCATGGTGCGGTCTGGGGCCGGCGGACTGTTGCATGCCCCGTAACAGTGCATGTCCGGAATCGGTATTTTTCCTACAGGACTGAGACCGTATTCTGAACGCGCTTTCACGGGTAAGCCGCAAAGCACGAAGCACTGGCGCTCGAGTCATTCGCGCCAGCGCCGACAGATTCCAGATGAATCGAACGCTCGGTTCGTCGCCCGCTGTTCACTGACGTTGATTTGTAGCTCCTTGATCCAACGTCTTACCTTGGCCGCTGCGTTTGCAGCGGCCTTTTTTATGCCTGTTGAAAATATCGAAACTCTGGTCCTACAACGTTTCCGAGACCACTATCAGATATTTCTCTTCTTGCCGAAGAACAATTAGCTCGCCGTTAAAAAACAGCGAAAGCGCCTTCAAACCAACTCCCTCTTACTGACAACTTTCTCGGATTCGTTACCTGCGGATCTGTTGTAACTTGAAATGCATCAACTATTCGCTGATGACGCTTATAAACCAGCAATGGATCATCGCGTTCTGCGCGCCTGTCACGCACATTCAAAAGGATATGAATATGCAAAAGCCTCCGCCGTGGGGATTAACTGAACCTGTTCACACGACAGCTATCGCACCGGACCACATTATTCCCGCGAGGCCTTCAATAGGCAGCCATCGTTACAACGGCACTTTTAGTACGACTCGCAACTCCGCGCGTTATCAACCGATCCTGCAAAGTCACATCGGCATTCTGGAAAGAGAGTTCCAGACCAGTACTGCCCAGATCCCCCAGACCCTTGAAGCGCAATTAACCGCGACACGCCAGGAGGAGTCGACTCATCCACTGCCACCGGGGCCGCGATAATCCGTGAGCTTGGCGTGCGCAACAAACTTATCCAACGTAAAAGCGCGGAACTGCAACATCAGACCCACCTGTCCCACAGTTTTTATGGAAGCGACCCTACCAATAAAAGCGCCGATCAATTCCTTTCCCGCGCACTGGTTGTTGATAAAACCCTGTGCTGACACCAAAGCAGCACGTTGAACTGCACTCTAAATAAGGAGCGATGCAAATTGGAACTAAAAAACAAACTGGAACACTACGCAGAGTCGGAATACCTGGCAGTGATAGAACGGATATTCCGAGGTCGATTTCCTTCAGAGAGACAACATGATGAATTCATTGAGAACATAGTAGCCACGTCAGAACATCCAAACGGAACAGGTGTTCTTTACTATCCGGAAGAAGGAGTCGACGACAGCCCGGCAGGAGTATTGGCAGCTATCAAAACTTGGCGTGCTGCCAACGGAAAACCCGGCTTCAAACAAGAATCTTAGAAATGCGAGCAGGCGTCCTGTGCCTGCTCGTATTCGAAAGCGGTTACAGCGAATACTTCTGCAAATTCCCCATCATCGATACGGACTGGCACTATTACACTCATGAGATTCGAGAGTTTGAAAGATTTCTGGCGATGCAACTTAGGGATGACTTCAAACCTGAGAGCGGATCTCCGGTGTGGAACAATGCCACGCTGCAACTTTGGAGGACTACAAACTGGGCAGCAGTGAGCATGTCTTGTACTCACCGGACGCGGTTCGGGCAGGAAACAGCCAAACCGCCCGGATATATGAACAACTGCTTACAGGAACAAAGCAATGAGCCGGATCGAGAAGATTATAAAGAACGAACCTGTGTTGGACGTTTTGACAGCCTTTGGAATCGGACTGGCGTATCCGTCGCTGGATAGAATGATTGGTCGCTATAAATTCGAGCTTATTGCCAACGGTGAACTTCTGAAAATCTACACGCAGCTTTTCGAAGACGGAGTGCTCGCTAATGGAGACGGTCCCGTTCCGATTAAAGGACCCAACTGGGAAGCCCCAGAATGTTTAACTGAAAATAAATATTCAGAAAAAAGGTAATTGACCATCGAGCCGGCAATTAAAGCAATGAATACTCAAGATCAACGAGAGCATGCAACTGCATGAGGAGTTGGCCAATGACCACTATCGAGAAAATCGTAAAGAATGAGTCAGTGGAAGATGTACTGACCGTGTTCGCACTCGGCTCCGCCATCCCGTCTTTGGACAGAATGTTTGGGCGTTATAGATACGAAGTTATCGCGAGCGGTGAGCTGCTAAAAACCTATGCGCGTCTTTTCGAACAAGGCGTGTTAGCTAATGGCAACGGGCCGATTGCCGTCAAAGGACCCAACTGGCGAGCACCAAAGTTCATGACTGACAAAACGTACTCCTAGACAGCGATATCGGCCACCACGTCCAAGCTTGGTGGCCTCCACCCCGGTCCACCCCGGTCGGGCAGCGATGAAGCTGTGTTGCGATCTCGGACGCGGCTCGGGCAGGAGCCAACAGGACCGAAGATGTCAACATCTGCTTAGAGGAACAAACCAATGAACCGGATCGAGCAAATCGTAAAGAACGAACCGATTGCGGACGTCATTTCACTCTTTGCACTGTGTTTTCACACCATGCGCATCGATCAAATGTATGCGCAATACTGCAAAGACACTATTACCCATCGTGTATTTATAGACACATACCAATCGTTGTTCAGAAAAGGCGTCTTGTCCTACGATGAAAACGGGAAAACCATCAAAGGTCCTAATTGGGCACCGCCGACGTTCATGACGGATAAACGCTACGACTAAAACAGAAAAAATCCACCCGACTATCACTTTCATTAGTCGGGTGGTTTAAGTACCTAGAGCGAATACTTCTGCAGATTCGCCATCATTTCCTTCAACGCCTCGATATTGTCCTGCGGATGCGCCGCCCCTTCGAAGTCGCAAATCTGCTGCCAGTGCGCTGCCACATCTTCCGGTGAAAACCCCTCGCGCGGGTCAAACCCGGCGCCGAGGCTGCGCTCCCAGCGCACTTTGCCCATCCACCCCCCGCCGACTTCGAACAACCCGGACGTTTCCTGACATTGCTCACTCGCCAGATAAACTACTAGCGGGCTGACCAGTTCCGGCTTCAGTTGCTCGAACACTTGCGGCGGGATCAGGCCTTCGGTCATGCGCGTGCCGCCGGTGGGGGCAATGGCGTTGACGAGGATGTTGTTCTTGCGACCTTCAATTGCCAATGTGCGCGTCAAACCGTACAGCCCGAGCTTCGCCATGCCGTAGTTGGACTGACCGAAGTTACCGTAGATGCCCGAAGTTGATGCAGTGAAAATCACCCGACCGTAGTTTTGCTCGCGCAAATGCGGCCAGGCAGCACGGGTGACTTTGTAGGCACCTTCGACGTGCACGCGATAGACCAGATCCCAATCCGTGTCCTCCATCTTGTGAAACGATTTGTCGCGCAGGATCCCGGCGTTGTTGACCACCACGTCGACGCGGCCGAACGCATCGAGAGCGTTCTGCACCAGTTTGTCGCCGTCGGTGACCGAGTCGTGGTTGGCTTCGGCAGTGCCTCCCGCGGCGCGAATTTCGGCGACAACACGATCGGCGGCCGACGCGTTGGCGCCTTCGCCCTGAGTCGAGCCGCCGAGGTCATTGACCAACACCCGGGCGCCCTGTTTTGCGAACAACAGTGCGTGAGCACGTCCGAGTCCGCCACCGGCTCCGGTGACAATCACGACTTTATCTTCGAAACGCACAGGCTCGTTCATCGCGGCAACTCCAGCTGGCCAAGGGATAATGATCCCGAGTGTCAGGCACCGCGCTTTGGGTCACAACGAATACGACTGAGGCTGAATGGTGCGCGATAAGGCAGGGGGATGATCCAGGGTCCGAGGGCTGGGAGGAAAGTCCTCCCGGCGTCATCAGGAACAGGCGACTTTGCGCGGTGGCAATACAAGATGGGTGCGAAACGCCAGATAGTGCTCGAGTACCTGCACCGGCGCTTCGATCTGCGGATAGTGGCCAATGCCCGGCAACAATACCGTGTCCGCGTCAGGGATCAGCTCGCGATAACGCTCCACCATGTGCACGCCGGAGATCGGGTCGACCGCACCATCGATCACGCGCAGGGGAACATCCCCGCGCTGCATGGCGGCCACCCAGCGCTCGCGCTGCACCCGGCGTTCGGGGATGTAGGTAATCAGTTTGTGCATGATGCGTGGCCCGCGGTTGCTGTCGACCAGACTCCAGAAATCGTCCAGTTCGCTTTCGCTCGGCTGGGTCTGCGGGCCGAATATTCGCTGAAAACCCTTGACCAGGGCCTCGCGACTGAACGCGCGGCCCAGTAGCCAGCCCAGCGGGCTTAGCAGCAGTTTTTGCATCAACAGTGGGCGATGGGTTTCCGGAAACAGACCGCCGTTGAGAAACACGCAACTGGCGACGACGATTCGCGCCTCGTAGTGCCGCGCGAGCAGTTCCTGCGCGACGCTGTCGCCATAGTCATGGGCAAGGACATGCACCGGTTGCTCAACCTGCAAATGGCTGAGTAATGCCTGCTGCAGATCGGCCTGTTCCAGCAGGCTGTAGCGGTGATTGAGCGGTTTGGCCGAATCACCGAAACCGAGCATGTCGCAGGCGATCACCCGATAGCGCTGGGCCAGCGGTTGCCACAGGTAATGCCAATCCCAACTGGCAGTCGGAAAGCCATGGATCAGCAGCAGCGGCTCGCCCTGCCCGGCCACCCAGTAACGGATCGTCTGGCCCTGAAAGACAAACGTCCGGCTGCGTTTACGCCAGACACACAGAGGAATCTCGGCAAGAGGCATCAGAGCTTATATCCGGGGTCTTGTTTATCCAGTTTGCGCAGCAGCGCCGGCCAGGCCAGCGCGCCGCCCATGCCTTGAGCGCTTTTGGTCACGCCGGCAATCATCGCCTTGGCGCCCGCGAGAATCTGCGGTTCGATGGCAATCAGCTGCGCACCGCCGGTCTGCGCCATGACCTGAATGTCGCAGGCGCGCTGAAAGGTGAACATCATCAGGAAAGTGTCGGCGATGGTGCCGCCACAGGTCAGCAGACCGTGGTTGTGCAGCATCAGAAAATTGTTATCGCCAAGATCAGCTTGCAGCCGCGCCTTCTCTTCATGGTTCAGCGCCACTCCTTCGTAGGCGTGGTAGGCCAGGCTCGACAGCACGAACAATGATTGCTGGCTGATCGGCAACACGCCCTGCTGTTGCGCGGACACCGCGACACCGGACGCGGTATGGGTATGCAAGACACAGACGACGTCGTGCCGAACCTCATGTACCGCACTGTGGATGGTGTAGCCGGCGGGGTTGATTTCGTAGGGGCTGGCCATGAGTTTGTTGCCGGCCTGGTCGACTTTCACCAGGCTTGAGGCGGTGATCTCATGAAACATCAGACCGAACGGATTGATCAGGAAATCTTCGGTGCCCGGCACCTTGGCGGATATGTGCGTGAAGATCAGGTCGTCCCAGCCATGCAGGGCGACCAGCCGATAACAGGCGGCGAGATCCACACGGGTCTGCCACTCAGCAGCACTGACCTGGTCTTTGACATCAAGGGACGACGGGACGGGGGCTACGCTCACTGTGTGCTCCTCTGCGTTCTTCTTGTTCTGCTGTGTCAGCAGTCTAGTCAGACGCACGCCATCGCGTAGTTGCATTCGCAGCCAGCTTGATGACTGAACGAGTCAGCGGTGCAAACCGCTGGCGTCCTGTCAAAGCATGGACGCCAGCGAATCTGCAGTAACCGAGTGAGCAGGCGCTTTTGACGCCTGGTAAATACCGTGATCAGCCCTTGAACGTGTCGATCAGTTTTGCCAGCCAAGGCTCGGCATCGGTTTCCGGGGTAACACTTTCACTGGCGTCGATGCGCAGCATTTCTTGCACTTCGCGCAACCCCAGTTCAGCGAACAGTTCACGTATCTGCTCGCCACCGCCACAGAAGGTGTCGCCATAACTGGCATCACCGAGGGCAATCACCGCCCCCGGCAAGCCGCGCCACGCAGCGGGCAACTGATCGCGGATGGCCGAATACAAGGGTTGCAGGTTGTCCGGCAGTTCGCCCATGCCTGTGGTCGAGGTCACGGCGAGGAAAGCTTCAGGCCCGAACGCGTCAATATCGGCCAGCGTGGCGCGCGCATTGTAGAAGGTTTCAAAGCCAGCGGCTTTCAGCAGGTTCTGGGCGTGGCGAGCGACTTCTTCGGCGGTGCCGTAGACCGAACCGGAGAGGATGGCGACTTTCATCAATCTGATCCTGAAACTGAAAAAAAGAGCGCCGATAGTAACAGTCCGACGCGCTGTGCTGCGATCGAATCTCAACAAGCGACGATAGCCAGTAGACAGCACCGAAGGTTCTTCTAGAATGCAGCCGACAATAACTCGCAAAAGGGCTTCAAGGATGATTAATGCCAGCTTGCTGCAAATGGTAATAAACGCATCGAACGACGGGATCGTGGTGGCGGAAAAGGAAGGCGAACAGGACAACATTCTGATTTACGTCAATCCGGCGTTCGAGCGTCTGACCGGCTACACCAGCGAAGAAATCCTTTATCAGGACTGCCGGTTTCTACAGGCTGGAGACCGTGATCAGGACAATCTGAGCCTAATTCGCGACACCCTGCGCGAGGGAGGCGCATGTCGGGAAATCCTGCGTAACTACCGTAAGGATGGCACGCCGTTCTGGAACGAGCTGTCGCTTTCGACGGTAAAAAACGCTGACGACGGGCAGACTTATTTTGTCGGGGTGCAAAAGGATGTAACGGTTCAGGTCAAGGCTCAGCAACGAGTGGCTCAGCTCGAAGCCCAGGTCGCAGCTCTGGAAGCCGAACTGGCAGCGGTCAAAGCGACGAACGGCGCAAACAAAACCGCGAACTAACGGTCATTAACTACAATCACCAATGACTTTGTAATTATACCTTTCGAGCACGCCATGCAACGCGACGCCCTCCTGACCCAGGATGAGCTGGACTTCATCCAGACCATGCAGCACAACCCGCAACTGAATGTGCGGGATGCAACGTCGAGTCTGCTGGTTAACGGCGGTTCGCAGATCCGCGACCTGCTCACGCGTCTGGCCGCTCACGAGCAGGTGACTATCCAGGCCAGCTTCGAAAACCAGCAGATGACCTTCCCCTTGCATCTGGTCGAAGACGAATTCCACGCGTTGCACCTGCGCCTCGGCGTGCCGAGTATTTACGAAG
The DNA here is from genome assembly GCF_014270125.1 of Pseudomonas sp. SWRI99. NCBI lineage: Bacteria > Pseudomonadati > Pseudomonadota > Gammaproteobacteria > Pseudomonadales > Pseudomonadaceae > Pseudomonas > Pseudomonas sp. SWRI99. The sequence goes on from NZ_JABWQR010000039.1 coordinate 42,432, forward strand.
ATGGTCCGATGGTGCGGCCTTGGCGGCTGGTGCTCGAAGAGCCGGTCGCCCTGGAGAACGTCAAGGGACAACCCGGCACGTTGTGGGTCCACGAGGTTTCGCACAAAGGCGTGCTGCTGGAAGTCCGCAACAAGACCAAACCACCCAAGCATTTTGCGCTGTGGTTCAGTCCTTCGGGTTACGAGCGGATTTCATTGCGCGGCAATTTCGAACGGGAAACCGAAAACGGTTTCTACGCCTACGAATTGAGCCAGACCGACACCGACGAAACCGAGCGCCTGCGTCAATACATCTTGCAGCAACATCGCCTGACCCATCCGGCCCTGCACGCCTGAGCGTCAGGTATCCAGCGTCCCGGCCAGAAACTGCAGCATGCGCTGCCGCATGGTCGTCCCTTCGTTCCCCAGGCACGCAATAGAAGATCCGGCCAGGCTCTCCTGCGCCAGATCCGACGCGTCGCCCGCCAGCATCAACTGACAATCGAGGCTCAGCGCCAGCCGTTTCAGGCGCCGCGGCAATTCGGTGCCGGGCGCGTGGTTTGAAAACACGACCAGTGCTTCAGGACGGACCTTTTCGCAGACCAGCGTCAGCTCATCGAACGGCTGGCCGGTGGGCAGCAGGCGTACGCCGCAATCGTTGCCGCTGAGAAACAGCGCGGCCACCAGCAACTCCAGTTCACGACATTGCCGGGCCAGTGCGCTGACGATGATCCGCCGTGGCTGAGAGCCGCGCAGCATGACAATCCGTTGCAGCACCCGCACCCGCAGGAAGCCATCGAAGAACAGCCACTCACTGGTTTGTCCGAACGCGTCCTGACGTTGCAGCAATTGCCGCCACAAAGGCATCAGAATCTCCTGAAACACCACCGACAGTGCATAGGAAGAGAAGATCTGCCCGTAGACCCGATCCAGCTGCTGATCGTCGAATGCGCTGACCGCCTGCTGGATCTGCTCCTGCCATTGCCGATAATCAGCCTGCACCAGGTCGTCGGAGATGAGGTGTGCCAGCACTTTCAGCGGCTCGGTCCGGGCCAGAATCTTGCCGACTTTGCTCACGGCAACACCGCGATCGATCCAGTCGACGATGCTGCGAACACGCTCGATATCGGCCATCGAATACAGCCGATGACCACTTTCGGTGCGCGTCGGCTGGATCAATCCATAGCGCCGCTCCCAAGCGCGCAAGGTTACCGGGTTGACGCCGGTCAGCCGCGCGACCTCACGGATCGGGAACAGATCTGCGCGTTCGACCGCAGCAGACACCTGCAAAGCAGGGCTTGCGTCCGTGATGACAGGCATAGGGCACTCAACTTCCATGTCGGCTCGATTGGATCCCATTCTACCCTCCATGTCCTATCGACATTCAAGTGCTTAAATGCGACGAAAGCCGCTGGTTTAATCGGCAAAAACAGGAATAATCCTTGCTTCTCGAAAAGCGCAGGCCTCTACCCCGGCCCTGCGTCAGGCGAAACTCCTATCCGGAGCGGAGCACCGAAACATGGAGATACACAATGTCTACTGCCCCCGTCACGCTAATGGTAGCCCGTCGCGTCGCCAATGGCCGCTATCAGGATCTGATCGCCTGGCTGCGCGAAGGTGAACAACTGGCCACTGACTTTCCTGGTTACCTGGGCTCCGGCGTACTTGCGCCACCACCGGGCGATAACGAATTCCAGATTATTTTTCGCTTTGTCGACGAACAGACGCTGCATGCCTGGGAACATTCGGCATCGCGCACCGCCTGGTTGAGCCGTGGCAGCGATCTGTTCGCCCATCCGCAGGAACACCGCGTCAGCGGTATCGAAGGCTGGTTCGGTGCCGCAGGCCAGCGGCCACCGCGCTGGAAACAGGCCGTGGCGATCTGGCTGGCCTTTTTTCCGGTGTCGCTGTTGTTTAATTTTATCCTTGGGCCATTGCTCGCCGAGCTGAGCTTGCTGCCGCGTGTGCTGATCAGTACAGCATGCCTGACACCGCTGATGGTTTACCTCTTTATTCCGCTGTCGACGCGCTTGCTGGCGAACTGGTTGAACAGCCCCCCGACACGGCCGTTGCCGGTGACACCGTCTACGCAAAATCGCTGATCCTTGGTGGGAGCGAGCCTGCTCGCGAATGCTGACCGTCGTCCAACATGGATATCGACTGATGCAGCGCTTTCGCGAGCAGGCTCGCTCCACAGGCAGGTGGTATCACCAGCAATAGGTATACCGCTCACGCCGCTGTTATAGTTTTTGCTCCCCCTGCGATGCGAGCTGTTCATGCCTGATTGCGTAGCCCCAATCCTCATCACCGGTGCCGGCCAGCGTGTCGGGTTGCATTGTGCCCAGCGCTTGCTCGAAGACGGCCGCCGCGTGATTTTCACCTACCGCACGGAACGCCCCGGCGTGCAAGCGCTGCGCGACCTGGGCGCCATCGGCCTGTTCGCAGACTTCTCCAGTGAAGCCGGTATCCTCGCCTTTATCACCGAACTGCAATCGCACACCGACAGCCTGCGCGCCATCGTGCACAATGCCTCCGAATGGCTGGCCGAAACCCCGGGCAGCGAGGCCCAAGCCTTTGCTCGCCTGTTCAATGTGCACATGCTCGCGCCATATTTGATCAACCTGCACTGCGCCGACATGCTACGGCGCTCGGCGCCCGCCGACATCGTCCATATCAGTGATGACGTCACGCGCAAAGGCAGCAGCAAACACATCGGCTACTGCGCCAGCAAAGCCGGGCTGGACAGCCTGACGCTGTCTTTTGCCGCCCGCTATGCGCCGGCGATCAAGGTCAACGGCATCTCCCCGGCCCTGCTATTGTTCAATCCCGACGACGATGCGGCGTACCGCGCCAAGGCCTTGGCCAAATCGGCGCTGGGGATCGAGCCCGGCAGCGAAGTGATCTATCAGAGCTTGCGTTATCTGCTCGATAACCCCTACGTCACCGGCACGACCCTGACCGTCAACGGCGGGCGGCACGTCAAATAACGTCCTGCTGCGAGGCTGTCCATGAACCGCTCCCTGCCCGAACATTACCGCGACATTTTGATCGGCCTCGGTGAAGATCCCGACCGAGAAGGGTTGCTCGATACACCGGTGCGCGCGGCCAGGGCCATGCAGTACCTGTGTCACGGTTACGAACAGAGCGTCGAAACCATCGTCAATGGTGCGCTGTTTGCTTCTGACAGCGATGAAATGGTCATCGTCGCCGACATCGAGTTGTACTCATTGTGCGAACATCACTTGCTGCCCTTCATCGGCAAGGCCCATGTGGCTTATATTCCAACAGGCAAGGTGCTGGGATTGTCGAAGATCGCCCGACTGGTAGACATGTTCGCCCGGCGCCTGCAGATTCAGGAAAACCTCACCCGGCAAATAGCCGATGCGGTGCAGCAGGTCACCGATGCCGCCGGCGTCGCGGTGGTCATTGAAGCCAGACACATGTGCATGATGATGCGCGGTGTCGAAAAACAGAATTCGACCATGAACACCTCGGTCATGCTCGGCGCCTTCCGCGACTCGAGCACCACCCGCCAGGAGTTTCTGCAATTGATTGGACGGAGCAAGTAAATGCCACAACTTCAACCAGGAATGGCACGCATCCGGGTCAAGGATTTGCGCTTGCGCACCTTTATCGGGATCAACGAGGACGAGATCCTCAACAAGCAGGATGTGCTGATCAACCTGACCATTCTGTATGCCGCGCAGGAAGCGGTGCGTGACAACGACATCGACCATGCGCTGAATTACCGCACCATCACCAAGGCGATCATCGCCCATGTCGAGGGCAACCGCTTCGCGCTGCTCGAGCGTCTGACCCAGGAACTGCTCGATCTGGTGATGACCAACGAATCGGTGCTGTACGCCGAAGTCGAAGTCGACAAACCGCACGCGCTGCGTTTCGCCGAGTCGGTCTCGATAACGCTCGCGGCAAGCCGCTAGGCTTCAAGCTTCAAGCTTCTAGCGGTAAGCTAACGGCCTACCCCGATCCAATCCTGCAGCTTGAAGCTTGCCGCTCAAAGCTGTCTCGCAGAGACTCCCATGACTGATCAACAACGCCTCGAACTCGAAGCCGCCGCCTTCCGCCGGCTGGTCGCCCACCTGGACAGCCGCAAGGATGTGCAGAACATCGACCTGATGAACCTCGCCGGCTTCTGCCGCAACTGCCTGTCCAAGTGGTACAAGGCCGAAGCCGATGAGCGTCAGATCGAGGTCAGCCTTGATGACGCCCGCGAAGTGGTTTACGGCATGCCATACGCCGAGTGGAAAGCCCAATACCAGCAAGAAGCCAGCGCCGAACAACAAGCGGCGTTCGCCAAGGGAAAAACCCAATGACTGATCTGAACACCCTGCGGGCCAGCCTGAAGAGCGGCGAACACGCTTTTGCCGACACCCTCGCGTTCATCGCCGCCGGTTACGACTATCAGCCGCGGGCCTTCAACAACGGTGGCGTGGAAAATGCCGCCGGGCAGAATGAAGGCTCATGCAAGACGCTCGGCCTGGCGCTGCTGGAAGGCTTGAGTGATGAAGAAGCGCTGCTGGCATTCGGCGAGCATTACCGTTCGGTCGTCGCAACGCCTGAGGGCAACGATCACGGCAATATTCGCGCGCTGATCAAACACGGCCTTGCCGGTGTGAAACTTGAAGGCCAGCCGCTGACCCGCCGCTAATCTCTGCAGCCACGCGATCCCCTGTGGGAGCGGGCTTGCTCGCGAATGCGGTCTGATATTCAACATTAATGTCGACAGAAATACCGCTTTCGCGAGCAAGCTCGCTCCCACATTTTGAGTTCTGGAGGCCCGGATAACGGGCATAAAAAAACCGGCCATTCTCTGGCCGGTTTTTTTGTGCCTGCGATTTAGAACGTAGCGTTCTGCAGACCGTCCAGGTAACGCTCGGTATCGAGTGCCGCCATGCAGCCGGCGCCCGCCGAGGTGATGGCCTGACGGTAAACGTGGTCAGCCACGTCGCCGGCCGCGAAGACACCTTCGACACTGGTGGCAGTGGCGTTGCCTTCACGGCCGCCCTGCACCACCAGATAACCGTCTTTGAGCGTCAACTGGCCCTCGAACAGCGAGGTGTTCGGGGTGTGACCGATGGCGATAAACACACCGTCGACCTTGATTTCGTCGAAGCTGCCATCGTTGTTGCGCAGACGCGCACCGGTCACGCCCATGTTGTCGCCGAGGACTTCGTCCAGGTTGGCGTTCAACTTGAGGATGATCTTGCCTTCGGCCACACGGGCGTTGAGCTTGTCGATGAGGATCTTCTCGGCACGGAAGGTTTCGCGACGGTGAACCAGCGTTACGGTGCTGGCGATGTTGGCCAGATACAGTGCTTCCTCAACCGCGGTGTTGCCGCCGCCCACCACTGCTACCGGCTTGTTGCGGTAGAAGAAACCGTCGCAGGTCGCGCAGGCCGACACACCCTTGCCCATGAACGCTTCTTCCGAAGGCAGGCCCAGGTAACGGGCGCTGGCACCGGTAGCGATGATCAGCGCGTCGCAGGTGTAGACGGCGCTGTCACCGGTCAGGGTGTACGGCTTGGCAGCGAAATCCACAGCGTTGATGTGGTCGAAAACGATCTCGGTTTCGAAACGCTCGGCGTGTTCGCGCATCCGCTCCATCAGCACCGGACCGGTCAGACCGTGTACGTCGCCCGGCCAGTTATCGACTTCGGTCGTGGTGGTCAGTTGACCGCCGGCCTGCATGCCGGTGATCAGCAATGGCTTGAGGTTGGCACGGGCCGCGTAGACCGCAGCGCTGTAACCGGCAGGGCCGGAACCGAGAATAATCACTCGCGAATGACGGACTTCAGACATGACCTGCTCCTGTTGACCGGGCCGAAAAACGGGCACGGATCGCCGGACTGCCGGCGGGAATAAAAAAGGACCGTGGATGACCTTGGGGAAGGCTTGAACTCGACAGTCCTGTAAAAAGTTGGGTGCAGCGTATCGAGGGGGGCAAGATTAAGGAAATACGGTTTAACAATCCAGCTCATAGGTGGTCTCTATGCCGAGCGACTGACCTGATGGACGTCTTTGTTACAGTGCATGTCGATTAATCTGCCGCGCTTTCACCACCGCTGCAAAGCCGGTAAGGTCGGCGCGTTTTCCCTTGCTCGGAGCACCTTATGCCCGCCCCCGTTCTTTCCGGCCCGCAATACCTGCGCGAAGGCCTCAAACTGGTTCTCAGCCCAGGCCTGCGCCTGTTCGTGCTGTTGCCGCTGGCGATCAATCTGGTGCTGTTTGTCGGTTTGATCTATCTGGCCGGCCATCAGTTCAGTCTGTGGGTCGACACGCTGATGCCGTCACTGCCCGAATGGCTGAGCTTCCTCAGCTACATCCTCTGGCCCTTGTTCGTGGTGCTGGTGGTGCTGATGGTGTTTTTCAGCTTCACCTTGCTCGCCAATATCATTGCCGCACCGTTCAATGGCTTCCTTGCGGAAAAAGTCGAAGTGGTGGTGCGTGGCACCGACGACTTCCCGGCGTTCAGTTGGGGCGAGCTGATCGCCATGGTTCCGCGTACATTCGCCCGGGAAATGCGCAAGCTCGGCTATTTCCTGCCGCGGGCGATCGGCCTGTTCATCCTTTCGTTCATTCCCGTGGTCAACATCATCGCCGCGCCGCTATGGCTGCTGTTCGGCGTATGGATGATGGCGATCCAGTACATCGACTACCCGGCGGACAACCACAAACTGGGCTGGAACGAAATGCTTGCCTGGTTGCGGCAGAAGCGCTGGCAGAGCATGAGCTTCGGCGGCAGCGTGTATCTGGTGCTGCTGATCCCGGTGGTCAACATCCTGATGATGCCGGCCGCGGTCGCCGGGGCGACGCTGTTCTGGGTGCGTGAGCGCGGTGCGGAGAACCTCGTTACGCAAAACTGACCCAGTCACAAATCCATCATCCAAACGTCACATCGTCGACATGGCCTCAGCCGAAACTGAGGTCATGACGACAGCTCTACACATCACCCTGATCAGCGAAACCTTCCCACCGGAAATCAACGGCGTGGCCAATACCCTTGGCCGCTTGTGCGATGGACTGCGCGCGCGTGGGCATCAGGTTGACCTGGTGCGCCCGCGTCAGGCCGGCGATCAGCAACGTAGCGATGACGAATTGTTGCTGTGTCGCGGCTGGCCATTGCCGGGGTATCCCGGCCTGCAATGGGGCCAGTCATCGATGCATAAACTGCTGCGGCGTTGGAAGCATCAACGCCCGGATGTGCTGTACATCGCCACCGAGGGTCCGCTGGGGTTGTCGGCGCTGCGGGCGGCACGACGCCTGGGCATTGCGGTGGTCAGCGGTTTTCATACCAATTTCCAGCAATACACCAGCCAATACGGACTCGGTTTACTGACACGTATGCTCACGCATTACCTGCGCTGGTTTCACAATCGTTCGGCGTTGACGCTAGTGCCAAGTGTCAGCCAACACCTGGAGCTGGAACGCCGGCATTTTGAGCGACTCGCCCTGCTATCACGCGGTGTGGACAGCCAGTTGTTTCACCCCAGCAAACGGCTGAATACACTTCGTCAGCAGTGGGGGCTGGCTGAACGCGATATAGCCGTGATTCACGTAGGGCGACTCGCACCGGAGAAAAACCTCGGTCTGCTCAAACGCTGTTTCGAAAGACTCCGCCAGACTTATCCACAGCGCAATCTGAAGCTGATTGTGGTGGGCGACGGTCCACAGCGCACAGCGTTGGAAAAGGACCTGCCCGAGGCTGTTTTCTGCGGGGTTCAGCGTGGCGAAGCCCTGGCGGCGCACTATGCCTCTGGAGATGTGTTTGTGTTTCCGAGCCTGACGGAAACCTTTGGCAACGTGGTGCTGGAAGCCTTGGCCTCGGGGTTGGGTGTGGTGGCCTATGATCAGGCCGCGGCGGCGCAGCATATCCGCCATGGCTACAACGGCGTATCAGCGATGCCCGGCGATGAGCAGGCTTTTTGCGAGGCGGCGGCGTGGTTGCTAGAGGAAGATGAGCGGTTGCGTTGTGTGCGGCTGAATGCGCGACAGCATGGCAGCCGGCAGGGCTGGGCGGCAATTATCGAGCAATTTGAAGGGTATTTGCGGGGGGCTTGTCAGGGGGAGCTGGTAGTGCCGAATGCGCAGACATTGCCCTGAGTCATGGCTGGCTTGGAGACCGCTATCGCAAGCAGGCTCACTCCTACAAGGGGAACGCATTCCAATTGTAGGAGTGAGCCTGCTCGCGATAGCATCAATGAAAGCGCCGCTTAAACCAGGGTCATCAACGCCTCACGGCTGAACGGCAAAATATCCTGCTCACGCCCTTCGCGAACTTTCTGCGCCCAGTCCGGATCAACCAGCAACGCGCGCCCCACCGCCACCAGATCGAATTCTTCCTTGTTCAGCCGTTCCAGCAGATTCTCCAGACTCGCCGGCTGCGCAACCTTGTCGGTGTTGACCATGAACTGCAGGAACTCGCCATCCAGGCCCACGCTGCCGACGGTGATGGTCGGTTTGCCGGTCAGCTTACGCGTCCAGCCCGCCAGATTGAGTTCGGAGCCGTCGAACTCCGGCTCCCAGAAACGTCGCGTCGAGCAGTGGAAAATATCCACGCCTGCGTCAGACAGCGGCTTGAGGAATTCACCCAACGCTTCAGGAGTGTGTACCAAACGCGCGGTGTAATCCTGCTGCTTCCATTGCGAAAAGCGGAAGATGATCGGAAAACCTTCGCCGACCGCCGCGCGCACCGCCTGGATCAATTCGATGGCGAAACGCGAACGGTTGGCCAGATTGCCACCGTATTCGTCGGTACGCTGATTGCTGCCTTCCCAGAAGAACTGGTCAACCAGATAACCGTGAGCGCCATGGATTTCCACGCCATCCATGCCGATGTCCTGCGCAGCTTTGGCAGCCTGGGCAAACGCGGCAATCACGTCCTGGATGTCTTGTTTGCTCATGCCGTGCACCACGACCTGACCATCCTTGAGCTTTTCCGACGGACCGTAGCCCGGAACGCTGGCGTCCGGCTCAGTGCCGAGGCGGCGCACGCTGCCGACGTGCCACAGCTGCGGGACGATCTTGCCGCCTTCAGCGTGGACCGCGTCGACGACTTTTTTCCAGCCTGCCAGCGGCGCTTCACCGAAAAACTGCGGCACGTTCGGGTAGCCGTTGGAGGCGATGTGGCCGACCGTGGTGCCTTCGGTGATGATCAGGCCAACGCCGGCGGCCGCGCGACGCCGATAATATTCAATGACTTTTGAATTCGGTACGCCGCCAGGGGAAAACGAACGGGTCATTGGCGCCATGACCACACGGGTCGGCAGTTCGAGGGCACCGAGGTGGAACGGTTTGAACAGGGCTTGAACGGGCATCGGCGAGGCTCCACAGAGAGGACTTTATGACGAAGATAATATGGAGAGTCGAAGACGCTGAACAGCATTATTGATTGGGGTGATTAAGGGTTAAAAGATCAAAGGCAAAAGATCGTCCGAAGGCTCGGGCCGCGATCGGACGATCTCTTGATCCTGCTTTTCAGGCCAACGCTTTTTCGATCGCGGCAATCACGCTCGGATCATCCGGCGCCGTGCGCGGCGAGAATCGCGCCAGTACCCGACCATCCTTGCCGAGCAGGAATTTCTCGAAATTCCAGGTGATGTCACCGGGGAACTCGGCGCCCTCTCCTGCCAGCAGGCGGTACAACTGATGGCGCTCGTGGCCATTGACTTCAAGCTTGCTCGACAACGGAAACGTCACGCCATAGTTGAGGCTGCAGAAATCCTGAATTTCCTGTTCAGTGCCCGGCTCCTGGCCGGCAAACTGGTTGCACGGCAGGCCCAGCACACTGAAGCCCTTGGCTTTGAACTGCTGATACAGGTTTTCGAGCGCCGCGTACTGTGGGGTCAAGCCGCACTTGGAGGCGACGTTGACCACCAGCACGACTTGGCCCTTGAACGGCGACAGCGGTAGCTCCTGTCCATCCAGGGCTGTCAGCTTAAGGTCGTGAAAAGCACTCATACCGAACTCCAGGATTCTCGTGTTCTACTCGAAACAGCCACTTGGCGGGGCCACCAAGGACAGCCGCGGACTAAAAAGGCGCCCACGGGCGCCTCTCCAGTACTCGAAGCTTAGCGCAGAAAATCAGTGGTGATGGCCACCTTCGCCATGGACGTGACCATGAGCGATTTCTTCCTGGCTGGCGTCACGAATATCGACGATTTTTACGTCGAAGTTCAGGCGCTGACCGGCCAGCGGGTGGTTGCCGTCGACGGTGACATCATCGCCGTCCAGGTCACGAATGGTCACGATTTGCATCTGGCCATCGGGCGCCGACGCGTGGAATTGCATGCCGACTTCCAGCTCGTCAACGCCTTCGAACATGCTGCGGCTCAGGGTGCTGACCAGTTCTGCGGCGTATTCGCCGTAAGCGTCTTCCGGCTCAACGGCAACTTTCAGCTCGTCACCGACAGCTTTGCCTTCGAGGGCTTTTTCCAGACCCGGGATGATGTTGCCTGCGCCTTGCAGGTAGACCAGCGGAGCGCCGCCGGCGGAGCTGTCGATGACCTCACCAGCGTCGTTGGTCAGGGTATAGTCGATGGAGACAGCCTTATTGGCGGCGATCAGCATGGGGCGAGACCTTTTGCATAAGAATATAGAAAGGCCAAGTTTAGCGAAGCAATCGCGTGAAAGCGACCACAACCCGGACAAACGGGTTTCGACCATCACCGGCTTTCATCAGGACGAGGAAGGTCACTGGGTCGCCGAGCTTTCCTGCGGCCACACCCAGCACCTGCGTCACCAGCCGCCCTGGCAATCGCGCGCCTGGGTCCTGGATCCGGCGCAACGTATTGAAAAAATAGGCCAACCCTTTGCCTGCGGTTGGTGCGCACAAGGCTCGGTTAGCGATAACCTTGGCGACTGAATTTCGGTAGTCCGCCAGACATAGGCTGATGCCCTTGCATAGAGAATTCCCATGCAAACTTTTTTTATCGCACCCACCGATTTTGGTGTGGGCCTGACCTCCATCAGCCTCGGGCTGGTGCGCACACTGGAGCGAGCCGGGCTTAAAGTCGGCTTCTTCAAACCGATCGCCCAGCCGCACCCGGGCGACACCGGCCCTGAGCGCTCCACCGAACTGGTGGCGCGCACCCACGGCCTGAAACCGCCGCAACCGTTGGGTCTGGCGCATGTCGAGCGAATGCTTGGCGACGGTCAGCTCGACGAATTGCTGGAAGAAATTATCGCCCTGTATCAGCAAGCTGCCGTCGGCAAAGACGTGCTGGTGGTCGAAGGCATGGTGCCAACCCGCAGCGCCAGCTACGCCGCGCGGGTCAATCTGCACCTGGCCAAGAGCCTCGATGCCGAAGTGATTCTGGTCTCGGCGCCGGAAAACGAAGTGCTCGCCGAACTCTCCGGGCGCGTCGAACTGCAGGCGCAATTGTTCGGTGGCCCGAAAGATCCGAAAGTCCTCGGCGTAATCCTCAACAAGGTCAAGACCGAGGAGAGCATGGACGAGTTCGCCGCGCGGCTGAAAGAGCATTCGCCGTTGCTGCGCAGTGGCGATTTCCGTCTGCTCGGCTGCATTCCGTTCCAGCCGGAACTCAATGCGCCGCGCACCCGTGATGTCGCCGACCTGATGGGCGCGCAGGTGCTCAATGCCGGCGATTACGAAACCCGGCGCATGAGCAAAATCATCATTTGTGCACGCACCATGCGCAACACCGTCGAGCTGCTCAAGCCGGGCGTGCTGGTGGTGACCCCGGGTGATCGCGACGACATCATCCTTGCTGTCAGTCTCGCGGCGATCAACGGCGTGCCGCTGGCCGGCCTGCTGCTGACCAGCGACACCCTGCCCGATCCGCGCATCATGGACTTGTGCCGTGGCGCCTTGCAGGCCGGTTTGCCGGTGCTGTCGGTGAGCACCGGTTCTTACGACACCGCCAACCTGCTCAACGGTTTGAACAAGGAAATCCCGATCGACGACCGCGAGCGTGCGGAAATCATCACCGATTTCGTCGCCAGCCACCTCGACGCCAACTGGCTGCACCAGCGCTGCGGCACACCGCGGGAAATGCGCCTGTCGCCAGCGGTGTTCCGCTATCAATTGATCCAGCGCGCGCAGGCGGCGAACAAACGCATCGTTCTACCCGAAGGCAGCGAACCGTTTACCGTGCAAGCGGCAGCCATCTGTCAGGAACGCGGGATCGCCCGTTGCGTGTTGCTGGCAAAACCTGCAGACGTCGAAGCGGTAGCGCGCGCGCAAGGCATCGTGTTGCCGCCGGGGCTGGAAATTCTCGATCCGGATCACATCCGCGAGCGCTACGTCGAGCCGATGGTCGCCCTGCGCAAGACCAAGAGCCTCAATGCGCCGATGGCCGAGCAGCAACTGGAAGACACCGTGGTGATCGGCACCATGATGCTCGCGCTGGATGAGGTCGATGGCCTGGTGTCGGGGGTAATCAACACCACCGCCAACACCATCCGCCCGGCCCTGCAACTGATCAAGACCGCACCGGGCTGCACGCTGGTGTCGTCGGTGTTTTTCATGCTCTTTCCCGAAGAAGTGCTGGTCTACGGCGACTGTGTGATGAATCCGCACCCGAGCGCTGCGGAACTGGCGGAAATCGCCCTGCAAAGCGCTGACTCGGCGGCAGCCTTCGGTATCACCCCACGGGTGGCGATGATCAGCTACTCCAGCGGCGAATCGGCCAGCGGCGAAGAAGTCGAGAAGGTTCGCGAAGCCACCCTCCTCGCCCACGAGCAACAGCACTCGTTGCTGATCGACGGGCCGTTGCAGTACGACGCCGCCGCCAACGCCGATGTCGCCCGACAACTGGCGCCGAACAGTCAGGTCGCCGGACGCGCTACGGTGTTCGTGTTCCCTGATCTGAACACCGGCAACACCACGCACAAAGCTGTGCAGCGCAGCGCCGATTGCGTCAGCCTCGGGCCGATGCTGCAAGGCCTGCGCAAACCGGTGAACGATTTGCCGCGCGGTGCGCAAGTCGATGACATCGTCTACACCATCGCCCTTACGGCGATCCAAGCCGCCAACCGACCTATGGATGTGTAAATGCTGGACTTTCTCCCTGCACCGCTGCGCGGCGTGATCGCCTCGCTGCTGTTGGCGCTGAACACCATTGCGCTGTGTTCATTTCTGTTCTGTGTGGCGCTGGTCAAAGCGCTGCCATTTGCTTTGACTCAGCGCATTGCCGGTTGGCTGATGAGCCACACCCACGAAGCGTGGATCAGCAATAACAAGGGCTGGATGAATCTGGTGCGGCGCACGCGCTGGCACGTCAGCGGCCTGCAAGGGCTCGACTATCAGCACTCGTACCTCATCACCAGCAACCACCAGAGCTGGGTGGATATTCTGGTCCTGCAATACGTGCTCAACCGGCGCATTCAGCCGTTGAAGTTCTTTCTCAAACAAGAGCTGATCTGGGTGCCGGTGATCGGTCTGGCGTGGTGGGCGTTGGGCTTTCCATTCATGAAGCGCTATTCCAAGGCGTATCTGGAAAAGCACCCGGAAAAGAAAGGCAAGGATCTGGAAACCACACGCAAGACTTGCGCGAAGTTTCGCCATAACCCGGTGGGGATTTTCAACTTCGTCGAAGGCACGCGTTTTACCGAGGGTAAACATGCGCAGCAGCAGTCGCCGTTCAAATACCTGCTCAAGCCCAAGGCCGGCGGGATCGCCTTTGTGCTGGATGCGATGGGCGAGCAGCTGGAGTCGATCGTCAATGTGACGATTCACTACCCGGCCGGGCGTCCGGGGTTCTGGGATCTGCTGTGCGGCAACGTGCGCGATGTGGTGGTGCATTTTGAAGAAATCAAAATCCCGCCGGCCTTCATCGGCAAGAACTACGACCAGGACGGCGAGTACCGCCTGCAATTCCAAGGCTGGATCAATCAGCTGTGGCTGGACAAGGATGCGTTGCTCGAACAAATGCACCGCGAATATCCGAAGCGTTAAAGATGATCGTTCCCACGCTCCGCGTGGGAATGCAGCCCGGGACGCTCCGCGTCCCTGCCGAAGCGGACGCGGAGCGTCCAATGAGGCATTCCCACGCGGAGCGTGGGAACGATCACCAACCGAGTTAGCCCGAATAAAAAAGCCCGCCGATGATCACTCACT